>NZ_JBBHJW010000005.1:0-385332 GCF_037482845.1 Paucibacter soli | reverse complement strand
GACGTTCTTGCCGTTGAGCTGGTTGATCGAGGTAATGCCCGAGTTGGCCTTCACCGCGATGCGCACCTCCTCGACGAAGGTGGTGACGGCAAAGGCCACGTCCTTCTGGCGCGTCAGGTTGTTGGTGGTGGAGCCGCACTCGATGTCCACGGTGCCGTTCTGCACCAGCGGAATGCGGTTCTGCGAGGTCACGGGCTGGTACTTGACCGTCATGGTGGAGAGGCCCAACTGGCGGCGCACGTCCGACAGCACCTTCTCGCAGATCTCGACGTGGTAGCCCACGTACTTGCCGTCGCCCAGGGTGTAGGACAAGGCGCCCGAGGACTCGCGCACCCCCATGGTGACGCTGCCGCTGTCCTTGATCTTCTTCAGCGTGTCTTCGGCATGGGCGGTGGCGGCCAGCGCCAGGCTCAGGGCCAGTACAAGGGTCTTTGTCATGGTGTCTCCAGAAGGGTTGGGGGGGGGTATTCAGGGCAAGGCCTGATCGGTGGGCAACTGGTAGAGCCGCAGCAGCGCCTCGGAGGGCGGCTGGTTGAGGTTCAGTCCCTTGGGCGGAATCGGGCGCTGGAACCAGCGCGTGTAGATCTTCAGCGCCTCGCCGCTCAGCAGCAGGTGGGTCAGCTCGCGATCCACCAAGGCCTTGAAGCCGGGGTCACCGCGCCGCATCATGCAACCATAGACCTCGGCCGACATGGGCGTGCCGGTGACCACCCAGTCCTCGGGTCGCGCGGCCTTGGCGCGCTCGCCGTGCAGCAGGGCGTCGTCCAGCATCAGCGCATCGACCTTGCCGGTTTCGAGCGAGTGGAAGGCATCGCCATGGTCGCGCGCGCTGAGCAGCTGGATGCGGCCGCCATGGGTTTCGTTCCAGCTGCGCAGCAGGCGCTCGGAGGTGGTGCCGGCCGTCACCACGGCGCGCTTGCCGGCCAGGTCGGCAAAGTCCTTCAGCCCCGAGTCCCGGCGCACCAGCATGCGCGTGCTGACCACGAAGATCGAGGTCGAGAACGCCACCTGGCGCTGCCGTGCCAGGGTGTTGGAGCTGGAGCCGCATTCCAGGTCGACGGCGCCGTTCTGCACCAGGGCCATGCGGTTCTGCGAGGTCACGGGCACCAGGCGCAGCGTCAGGGCCGGCAGTGCGAGCTCCTTGCGCACCCCCTCCGCCACCTTGAGCATCAGCTCGTGCGAATAGCCCACCACTTGGCGGCGCTCGTCGTAATAGGAGAAGGGCACCGAGGATTCGCGATGGCCCAGGCTGATGGTGCCGGTGACGGCAATGCGGCGCAGCGTGTCGCTCTGCGCCAGCAGCGGCGAGGCCGCCAGCGCCGCGCTGGCCAGCAGCGTGGCGGCAAGGCAGCAGAGCGGGCGGACGAGCTGGGCAAGGCGCATGATGGCTTCAGGCTTGCACTTGCTGTGCCATTGCGGGATTTCCCGGAGCCGGCTCGCGTTGGCGGCCGCTAAGTGCTTGATTCATTGTGCGCGACGCGCCCGCGGCGACGGGGGCGGCGACGGAATTCCGTGCGCCGCGGCAGCCGCCACGACGGAAATCCGTCCGCACCAGCACCTGTCAGGCGGCCTCGTCCTGCCACAGCACGGCCGCGATCCTCCAGCCGCGCGCCGTCTTCAGCAGCTGCAGGCTTTTCTGCCCGCGGCCGGCATAGGGTGCGCCGTCCAGGCGCCCGGCCTTCTCGTAGCGCAGCCAGCGTTGCGCGATCCGGCCGTGGATGCGTGTCTCATGCACCAGCTCCCATTCGGCGAAGTCCTGCAGCCGGCCGCCCTCGCGCAGCAGCTCGGCGCGTGGCAGCACAAAGCCCTGCACGTCCATCAGCTGCGCGCCCTGCTGGCCATCCTGGCAGCGGATCTGCGCGTCCGGCAGCATCCAGTAGGGCAGCGCCGCCAGCGTCGGGCAGCGGCCGTCGCGATTCGCGAAGGCGCCCAGAAAGCGCGCGGCCAGGGCATCGATCTGGGCCGCGTCGTCGTCGGCGGCGCCGCTGGCGGCACGCCATTCGAACAGCAGCGAGCCACCGTCATAGCCCGCCACTTGGCGCTGGCCCTGTTCCTGCATGCCGATGGCCAAGAGCACCCGCGCCGAGGCCTGGTTGTGCGGCGCAATGATGGCCTGCACACAGTCCAGGCCCAGCACCTCATGGGCATAACGCAGGCTGGCCGCCGCTGCCTCGCGCGCATAGCCCTGGCCCTGGTGGCGCTCCAGCAGGGCATAGCCGACATCGGGATGTTCCAGCGCATCGCGCTTGAACACGCCGCACAGGCCCAGGAACTCGCCATCGGCCAGGCGCTCCAGCGCCCAGAATCCATGGCCCAACTTCCAATAATGGTCCAGCAGGCGGCTCTGCATCCAGTCGCGCGCCTGCGCCAGATCGCGCACGCCCGGGTCGGAGATATTGCTGATCCAGCCCGGCTCGTTGAGCAGCGCCAGCAGCTGGGGCGCGTCGTCCAGCGTGAACCAGCGCAGCCTCAGTCTCTCGGTCCGCAACACCTCCATGCCAGCTCCTTCGTCAAATGGCAAAAGCGCGACAATACGCCACCTGCCACCAGCCCCCCAAGAGCCCCATGAATTTCATCCAGCAACTCCACGCCGCCGAACAACTCAACGACTCGCTGCTGTGCGTGGGGCTGGACCCCGAACCCGCCAAGTTCCCGGGCGCCTGGAAGAACGACGCGGCGCGCATCTACGACTTCTGCGCCGCCATCGTCGACGCCACCAAGGACCTGGTGATCGCCTTCAAGCCGCAGATCGCCTACTTTGCCGCGCATGGCGCCGAAAGCCAGCTGGAGCGCCTGATGGCGCATATCAAGCGCGTCGCCCCCCATGTGCCGGTGATCCTGGACGCCAAGCGCGGCGATATCGGCTCCACCGCCGAGCAATATGCCCGCGAGGCCTTTGTGCGCTACCAGGCCGACGCGGTGACGCTCTCGCCCTTCATGGGCTTCGACAGCATCGAGCCCTATCTGCGCTACCCCGACAAGGGCGCCATCCTCTTGTGCCGCACCTCCAACCCCGGCGGCAGCGACTGGCAGAACCAGCGCCTGGCCGATGTGGACGGACAGCCGCGCCTCTACGAGCACCTGGCCCGCCTGGCGCAGACCGAGTGGAACGCAAAGAATGGCCAGCTGGGCCTGGTGGTGGGCGCCACCTTTCCGGGCGAGATTGCGCGCGTGCGCGAGCTGGCCCCCAGCCTGCCCCTGCTGATTCCGGGCGTGGGCGCCCAGGGCGGCGATGCCGACGCCACCGTGAAGGCGGGCTGGCGGCCGGGCAGCCCCGTCGTCGTGAGTTCCTCGCGCGCCGTGCTCTATGCCAGCAGCGGCGAGGACTTTGCCGCCGCGGCCCGCCGCGTGGCACTGCAGACGCGCGAGCAGCTGAACCGCGCCAAGCCGCGCTGAAGCGCCAAGAAATGCGCAGATCCTCGCGCTGCGGGCGATCTGTGCGTGGTTTCCGGGTCAGTCCCGCTGTTCACCACCCCCTCTTGTGGCTGAGACTGCGCCACTGGCCCGAGAGTGGACACCCGCAGTGAGCAGCAGCAAGGACAGCCTGGACGATTTGAGCAGCCTGGTGGGGCACGACCTGCCCCCGGGCGAAGGCCCCGCGGCGCTGGAGCAAAGCCTGCTGTGGCGCTCCGTGCGCCTGTTTCTGTGGGCCTGCGCTGGCATTTGCGGCCTGGTGGCCGCCATGCTGGCATTCAGCATCAGGCCCGACGAGCCGCTGGGCGGCTGGTTGCCGCCGGCGCTGGCCCTGGGTACCGCCGCCGCCGGCCTGACCCTGCTATGGTGCCGGCCGCACCGGCATGGCCGGGCCGTCGTGCTGCTGATGCAGACCCTGGTGATCGCGCTGGCGCTCACCGTCGCAGTCTCGCGCCAGCTGGGCCTGTACTCGATCGGCCTGGGCGTGCTGGGGCTGATGGTGACCCTGTCCACCGCCATCGTCGGCCTGCGCGGCGGGCTGGCGACTTTTTGCCTGGCCCTGGTCGGTCTGCTGGGCCTGGGCTACGCCGAACTGGCCGGCTGGATCGCGCCAAGCCAACAAGGCATTAGCCTGCCCGCCCGACTGCAGGCCCACGGTCTGCTGTTGAGCGTCGGCCTGGTGGTGGGTCTGGGCACCGCCCGCATCGTGCGCCGCTCGGTGCGCCAGGCCAGCGACCGCAGCGCGCGCTTCCGCCACCTGCTGAGCATGGCGGCGGACTGGTACTGGGAAATGGACCGCGAGTTCCGCTTCACCCATCTGGCCGAGGACCGCCCTGGCGTCTCCGGTCTGGACCTGCAGGCGCGCCTGGGCAGGACGCCCTGGGAGTTGGAGCAGCTGGGCCTGTCGGACGAGGACATGGACGCGCACCGCGCCGACCTCGAATCGCACCGCAGCTTCCGCGGCCTGGTGGCAAGGCGGCGCAGCGCCGACGGCACAGTGCGCTTCGTATCGGTGAGTGGCGAACCGCGCTTCGATGCGCAGGGCAATTTCCGCGGCTATTGGGGCGTGGGCCGCGATGTCACCGACGAGGTGCAGGCCGAGCAGGCCATCGTCGCCACCGAGACGCGCTACCGCGAACTGTTCCGCCGCTCGCCCTCGCCCCTGGTGCTGCACCGCTGGGGCCGGGTGCTGGACGCCAACCCGGCCGCGATGGCGATGTTCGGCTACACCCAGCGCTCCAGCATGATAGGCCAGGACCTGTTCTCGCATTACGAGCCGGGCGACGACGAGCGCGCGCGCCAGCGTGCCGCCAAGATCGAGGCCATGCCGGTGGGCGCGATGCTGCCGATGGCCGAATTCAGGCTGCGCACCTTGTCGCGCCGGCGCCGCCTGGTACAGGCCACCAGCGTGCGCGTGGACGCCGCCAGCGGGCCGGCCACGCTCAGCTTCTTCATCGACCAGACCGAGGCCTCGCGCGCGCAGGACGCGCTGCGCCGCTCCGAGGGCCTGCTCTCGCATCTGGTGGCCACCAGCCCGGATGTGATCACCCTCACGGAGATCAATTCCGGCCGCTACGCGATGGTCAACAAGACCTTCGAGGAGCTCACCGGCTACAGCAGCGACGAGGTGCTGGGCCACAGCGCCGACGAGCTGGGCATCTGGCAAAAGGCCGAGGACCGCGAGCGCCTGGTCGAGGCGATCCGCCTGCACGGCCGCGCGAGCGAGATGCCGGCCACCTTTGTCAACAAGCATGGCGATCCGATCGCGATGGTGATCTCGGCGGCCCCCTTTGTGATGGAGGGCCTGTCCTACCTGGTCATCAATGCACGCGATGTGACCGAGAGCGAGCGGACCCGGCTGGTGCATGCGGCGATTCTCGAGAACGCCTCGATCGGCATCACGCTGACGCGCGACCAGCAGTTCGTGCAGGTCAACAAGCTGGTGGAGGACATGTTCGGCTGGCCCGACGGCAGCCTGCTCGGCCAGCATGGCAGCGTGGTCTGGCCCAGCGTGGCCGACTATGCGGCGGTGGGCGCCGAGCTGGGGCCACGTCTTGCCTCGGGCGAGCAGGTCGAGACCGAGCGCATGATGCGGCGCCGCGACGGCTCGACCTTTCTGTGCCGCCTGCTGGCGCGCGCGGTGGACCCCAACCACCCCAGCCGTGGTGGCACCATCTGGATTCTGGAAGACGTCACCGAGAAGCGCCGCGTCGAGGCCGCCTTGGCCCAGGCCAAGGACGAGGCCCAGGCCGCCAGCCGCGCCAAGACCGCCTTCCTGGCCAACACCAGCCACGAGATCCGCACCCCGCTCAACGGCGTGGTGGGCCTGGCGCGCATGCTGCAACAGCCCGATCTGGACGACGAGACGCGCCGCCATTACCTGGACCAGATGCTGGACAGCGCCGAAAGCCTCTCGGGCCTGATCTCCGACATCCTGGACCTGAGCAAGATCGAGGCCGGCCGCCTGACGCTGGAGTCCCTGCCCTTTGCGCTGCGCGACATGCTGGGCACCATGCGCATGGCCTATCTGACGCTGGCGCAGGCGCGCGGCCTGAGCTTCAAGATCGATGTCGACGAGGACGTGCCCGCCTGGGTGGTGGGCGACCCGGTGCGGCTGCGCCAGATCCTCAGCAACTACCTCACCAACGCGCTCAAGTTCACCGAGTCGGGTTCGGTGGCCGTGCATGTGCACCGTCTGAGCGAGGAACGCATTCGCATCGAGGTCAGCGACACCGGCCCCGGCATCAGCGCCGAGATGCAGGGCCGACTGTTCCAGCCCTTCACGCAGGCGGACGAATCGACCACGCGCCGCTTCGGCGGCACCGGCCTGGGCCTTTCGATCTGCCGCGAGCTTGCCACCCTGATGGGCGGCCAGGTCGGCTGCGACAGCACCCCCGGCCAGGGATCGAGCTTCTGGGCCGAGCTGCCGCTGTGTGCCGCGCCCACCCCCATCAGCACCCAGCTGCGCGAGGCGCGCGACAACGAGGATCTGCAGGGCCTGCGCGTGCTGATGGTGGAGGACAACCCGGTCAATATGATGATTGCCGTGGCCCTGCTGGAACAATGGGGGCTGGAGGTGGCGCAGGCCAGCGACGGCAGCCAGGCGGTCGAGGCCGTCAACGCCGCCGCCAGCATGGGCAAGCCCTACGACGCGGTGCTGATGGACGTGCAGATGCCGGTGATGAGCGGCCACGAGGCTACCCGCCAGATACGCCGTCGCTTCAACGCCGAGGAGCTGCCCATCGTCGCACTCACCGCCGCGGCCCTGGTGTCGGAACGCGACGAGGCGCTGGCCTCAGGCATGAACGAATTCCTCACCAAACCCATCGACGCGCCGCGCCTGCGCCAGGCCCTGGTGCGGCTGATCGGACACAAGGATCCGGACAATCTGCGCAGCTGAACGCCGCGCTAGCTTGCGCCCGCGTCGCTCTCAAGCACGATGACGCGGTTGCGGCCCTCATGCTTGGCCTGGTAGAGCGCAGCATCGGCCAGCCGCAGCGCGGCGGCTACCTCGCTGTCGGCGCCGACCACGGCGATGCCGATGCTGGCGGTAACGCCAAAGCCTGGCCGCTCGGCCAGCCTGACCTCCAGGCAAGCAATCGCCTCGCGCAGACGCTCGCCGATCGCTCGCGCATCGCCGCCATCGGGCAGCACCAGACAGAGCGCAAACTCCTCGCCGCCAAAGCGGCCGAACGCGTCTTCTTGCCGGAAGAAGCGCGTCAGGCAGGCCGCCACCTCCACCAGCGTCAGGTCGCCAGCTTCATGGCCATGCCGGTCGTTGATGGCCTTGAACAGGTCCAGATCAACCATGCCCACGGCCAGGCGCAGTTGGCGCCGCGCCGCGCGCGCAAACTGCTGGGCCGCCTGGTCCAGAAAGCTGCGCCGGTTCGGGATGTTGGTGAGGCCGTCGTAATAGGCCAGGCGCTCCAGCTTGAGATTGGCGTCGCGCAATTCCAGCGTGCGCTGATCCACCAGGGCCTTGAGGTTTTCCTTCAGGGCCTTGAGATCCTGGTTGCGTTTTTCGAGCTGTTCGGCACGAAAGGTCTGGTCGCTGACATTGCGCTCGATGGCGGCGAAGTGCGTGACCTCGCCATAGCGGTTGCTCAGCGGCACGATATTCATGTCCAGCCAGTAGGGCTGGCCATCCTTGGTGTAGTTGAGCAGCTTTTCGCGCACCGGCAGCTTCTGGCGCAAACGCTCGGCGATACGCAGGCGCGCTTCGGCGCTGGTCAGGCTTCCCTGCAACAGGCGCGGTGTCTCGCCGATCACTTCATCGGCACGATAGCCAGTGAGGCGCTCGAAGGCCTGGTTCACATAGACGATCTTCGGCCCGCAGGGTGGCTCGACATCGTCGGCCTCGGTCACCACCACGATGTCCTCGGCATGCTCGACGATGTCGCGAAATGAGAAGGCGCGCTTGTCGGTGGTGATCTCGGCAAAGATCACCACGATGAAGCCCTGCTCGTCGCTGTCATGCAACTCGGGATAGGCGTTCACCGAAAACCAGGTCACATCGGGAGTGGAGCCATCCACCACCCCCACCACCTCGTTGCGTATCGGCGCCAAGAAGCGCTTCACCTTGTTGACCGGGAACTCGTCCATATGCAGACGGCGGTTACGCTCGTCGATGAAGTTCCACTGTGGGTCCAACGCATCCTTGCCTATCAGCTGCGCGAAGCTCAGGCGCAGCAGGCGCAACGCCGCAGGGTTAGCGTAGACGATGCGTGAATCCCAGCGATGAATGATCACGCCCATATGGGCATGTTCAAGCAAGCTGCGCAGGCTGAAGTCAGCAAACTCATCCATGAAACGCCTCCGGCACAGCGTGGCCCCCTGGAATTCGTTTGCATTCGAGTATGCATCGGCGCGCGGCGCGCGCGCTGCCGGCAGCGCGCAATTGTGAGTTCAGAACGCATGGACAATCCGCCCATGAACACCCCTGCCCGCTCCCAAGCCCTCGCCCTGCTGCCCGACAAGGGCCTGCCCGAGCTGTTGTTTTTGCTGCTGCACGGCGCTGGCGGCGATGCCAGCCAGATGCGCCCGCTGGCCCAGGCCCTGCGCGCCCAGTACCCGCAGGCCGCGGTGGTGTCGATCAATGCGCCCGAGCCCTATGACCAGATCCCTGGCGGGGGCGCCGGCTACCAGTGGTATTCGCTCAAGGACGCCAACGACGCCAACCATGCCCAGCGCGTGGCCGAGGCCCTGCCCGGCTTCATCGCCACCGTGCGGGCCTGGGGCGAGCAGTTCGACCTGCCCTGGGAGCGCGTGGCGCTGGCCGGCTTCTCACAAGGGGCGGTGATGGCGCTGGAGGCGGTGCAGGCCGAGGTGGCCCTCGCCGGCCGCGTGCTGGCCTTCAGCGGCGCCTACGCCAATATGCCCGGGCACGCGCCGCTGAACGTGAGCCTGCACCTGATGCATGGCCTGCAGGATGGCACCCTGCCCTACCAGGATCAGGTGCTGGCCGCCAAGCGCCTGGTGCAGCTGGGCGCCGACATCACCGCCGACATCCTGCCCGACATCGGCCACGAGCTGCACCCCGCGCTGATCGAAAAGGCCATGCTGCAGCTGCGCAGCTTTGTGCCCGCACGCGTCTGGCGCGAGGCCATGCAGGCGGCCAAGGAACAGGGGCTGGGGCCTAAGGAGAATTGAGGCCAGGCCCTAATCCAGCACCACCTCGGTCCGCACCGTCCCTGCCCGCTCGGCGCTGGCGCTGAGCGCCAAACGCGTGCCCTTGGGCGCGCGTACCACCCACTCGCCCACGGCGCGATCCGCGGTGACCTCACGATTGGGCAGGAAGGCATGCTGCGACTGTTTGGGCGCATGACCCTCCAACTGCGGGCCCTCCATGCGCTCCTTGCCGCTCACCAGGCTGATCTCGGGGTTCAGCAGCGGGTCGGGCAGGTGGATATGGAACATCACGCCGCGCACCACCTTGCGTTCCAGCGCGCGGCGGGTCACGTAGGCGGGCAGATAACCGCTGTTGGCCACCGCCAGGCGCACGCGCCAGGTGTCGGGGCCGAGCGCGCGCACCTCGGTGCGCAATAGCTCCAGCTTGGGCAGCGAGAGCGCGATCTGGTTCATCCAGGCCGGGAAGCGCGCCGCCTCGCGTTCGCGCAGATGCGGCGGTGGGTTGCGCCAGAAGTTCATCTTGTCCCAGCCGCCGATCTCCACCGCGCCGAGCTGCGGATGCTGGAAGGGCTGCCAGTCCACATGGGCCTGCCCGCCGCATTGCTCGTCGCTCCACTTGAGCAGCTTGAGGTCGTCCTCCACCGGATGCTCGCGGTACCAGTCGATCCACTTATAGCCCTCGATGCCGGCGGCCTTGTTGGGCGACCAGATCTCCACCACCCAGAACAGCGCGCCCAGGTGCTCGTAGACCCAGTCCTGCGTGCCGCTGATGATGTCCTTGGGGTGGTACTTGAAGTCGTGCCAGATGCTGATGGCCGGGTAGCCGGTGTGCTTCTCGCCCAGGGCCGAGAACTGCTTGTAGCTCCACAGGTCCTCGGGAATCATCTCGTCGTCGCTCTGCGAGCCCATGGGACGCAGGATCACGCCGCTGTGGGTGTGGTAGCTGATGGCCGCGCCGATATTGGGGTGGGCGACGATGAAGTCCACCATAGCCCGCACCTCGGGCTCGCTGGTCGGGTAGGGGCCGGCGCCGAGCTGCTTGTATTCCTGGCGCCATTCGCTCGGGAAGTTGCGGTTCAGGTCCAACCCCTCGCGGTCGGGGTTGACCGTCACCGTAAGGCCGTCGTGGTGCTTGATGAAGCCCTCGGGTATCAGGCGGTAGTACTCGCCGCCGAACTCGCCCGGCTCGCGCGCCACCATCAGGCGCGGGTCGCCGGCGTGCTTTTTGTAGCCGCCATGTGGGTCGGGTACGCGCATCGTGAGGATACGGCCATCGCCGTCCACGTCCTCGATATTGAGGCCGTCCACCGGTTCCTCGTCATAGGGGTAGGGGCGCGTGGACGAGCGGATGTGGCGCGGCCTCGGCAACAGCGCCAGCTCGGCGCCATCGGGGTTCAGGCGCGGCACCATATAGACGACGCGCGTATCGAGCAGCTGCGTCACCTGCGGCTCCAGGCCGTACTTGTTGAGCAGGTCGTCCAGGTAGAACAGGCAGGCGGTGCAGGCGCTGAGTTCGGCGGCGTGGATATTGCCGTCCAGCCAGAAGGCCGGCTTGTCGACGTCGGCGCCGGTGGCGGTATTGGTCAGCACCAGCACCCAGATGTCGCGGCCCTCGTGACTCTTGCCGATGGAGCGCACCGACACCAGATTGGGCCGCGCCTCGGCATAGGCGAACAGCAGCTCGGTCAGGGCCTCGTGGCGGTAGAACTCGTCGAAGCGCGGGGATGGAAGGGCAGCAGCCATATCGGGATCGTTGGAGCTAGGTGTGGCGCCGATTGTGAGCCCACACCACCGCTTGTCTACCCCGGGCTGGCCCTGGGCGTGCGCTCAGCGCGTGCGCCGCGTCGGCGATCACTCACTGCCCTTTGAACAGGCCCTGGAACTGGCGCGACACCGGCAGCCGCTCCTCGCGCCCCTTGAGCGTGAGCTGCATGCTGTTCTCGTCCACCCGCAGCGCGCTGGCGATGCAGCGGCTGTTCACCAGCACCGAGCGGTGCACCTGCCAGAACTGCGCGCCATCCAGGGTGGCCAGCAATTCCTTCAGCGGCGTACGTATCAGCGCCTCGCCGCCCTCGAACACCACGCGGGTGTAGCGGCTGTCGCTCTCGAAATAGATCACCTCCTCGGGCGCGATCAGCCTGATCTCGCGGCCCAGGCTGGCCTGGATGGGGCGGGCCGGCGGGCGCTGCTGCACCGCGGGCAGCAGCTGCTGCAGCAGGGCCTGCATGGCCTGTGCGCTCGGTTGCGCCGCGGCCTGCCGATTGCGCAGGCGCGCCACCGTCTGCGCCAGGCGGCCGTCGTCCACCGGCTTGAGCACATAGTCGATCGCGCCGGCCTCGAAGGCGCTGAGCGCATGGTCGCCATAGGCGGTGACGAACACCAGCTGCGGCGGCTCGCTCAAGCGCGCCAGGCGTTGCGCCACGTCCAGGCCGCTGAGGCCGGGCATGCGTATGTCGAGGAAGCAGATGTCGGGCTCCAGCGCCAGCGCATCGTCCCACGCGTCGATGCCGTTCTCGCTGCGCGACACGATCTGCAGCTCGGGCCACAGGCGCGCCAGCGCGGCCGCCAGCTGTTCGCGCGGGCCTTCCTCGTCGTCGGCGATCAAGGCTCTCATTGACTCTGTTCCCCCTCGTCATGGATGGTGATGCGGGCCAGGCAGCCCGGCTCCTGCGCCAGCAGCTGCAGGCTGGCGCGCGCGCCATAGAGTTGCTGCAGGCGCTCGCGGGTGTTGGCCACGCCCAGGCCGTCGTCGCCTGCCGTCTCCGCGCAAAGGCCGGCACCGTCGTCCTGCACCTCCAGGCGCAGCGCCGCGCCCTCGCGGTAGGCGCGCACGTCGATGCGGCCGCCGCGCAGCGCCGGCTCGATGCCATGGCCGATGGCGTTTTCCACCAGGGTCAGCAGGGCGCCGGGCGGCAGGGTCAGGTCTTGCAGCTCCGGCGCCGCCTCGATCCGCCAGGCAAGGCGCGCACCCAGGCGCGCCTGCATCACTTCCAGGTAGCTGACGACGATCTGCAGCTCCTGGTCGAGCGGCAGGCTTTCATGCTCGAACATCGGCAGCGTGGCGCGCAGATAGCGGGTGAAGGAGCGCAGCATGCCGGCGGCACGGGTGTCCTGGGTGTCGACCCAATGCTGCAACGAGGCCAGGGTGTTAAAGAGGAAATGCGGCTGGATCTGCGCGGTGGCGAGGCGCCGTGCCAGGCGCTGGCTGGCCTCCTGGTCGGCCAGCTCGCGCAGACGCGCCTCGATCTGCTGCACGCGGTAGAGCGTGAGGAACCACCAGGCGCTGAGCACCAGGGTGATGATGGCCACCAGGACGGGCGCGGCGAGCCTGAGCGTCTCCTTGCCATGCACCTTGGCCAGCCCAAAGATCAGCACAAGGCTCACCAGCACCGCCCCCCAGGAAGCCAGGTTCAGGTTCTTGCGGGTGGGCTGGCGCCAGAGCCAGCGCGCTGTCAGCAGGCTGCCCATGCTCAGGCACAGGGAGGCCAGCAGCACCCACAGGCCCAGGCCCCTGGGCAGTTCGTTGTAGAACACCGCGGCCAGGATCAGCGTATTGCTGTAGACGTAGTGGTCGATGCCCCTGGGCCAGGGCTGGACACCGGCCTGGCGCAACTCCAGCGCCGAGAAGCGGCGGCGCGGCCCGGGGCAGATCCATTGGGTCCAGTCGAGGGTGTCGGGGCGGTGCGTCATGGCGCGAGTCTAGGTTCGGCCGCAAGGCCGCAAGACCTTGCTGCGGCGAATGGCGCCACCAAGGGATGAATGGCCGGCAGCGTCAGGCGAACAGCTCGCCGCCCACGAACACCTTGAGCTCGCCCGGAGCCATGGCCACCCAGTGCTCGCCGCGCGTGAGCGGCTCGGTGGCGATCACCGCGACGCGGTCTTCGGCCGTGGTGTGCTCGGAGAAGTCCACGCTCAGATCCTCGTCCTGCAGATGCACGCGGCCGAAGGGGTAGCGGCGTAGCAGATAGTGCAGCTGCGTGCTGCCATGCGCCCACAGCGCCTGGCCGTTGGAGAGCAGCATATTGAAGGTGCCATAGCGGTTCAGCTGCGGCATCAGCTCGCGCAGGGTGTGGCTCAGCTCGGTGACGCTGGGCACATCGCAATGCGCCTTGGCGAGCTCCTGCATCAGCCAGCAGAAGGCGCGCTCGCTGTCGGTCTGGCCCACCGGGCGGAAGGCGCCATGCAGGCGCGGTGCAAAGTCTTTTAGGTTGCCGTTGTGGGCGAACACCCAGTAGCGCCCCCACAGCTCGCGCACAAAGGGGTGCGTGTTCTCCAGCGCCACCTGGCCCTGCGTGGCCTTGCGGATATGGGCGATCACGTTGTCGCTCTTGATCGGATAGTCCTGCACCAGCTTGGCCAGGGGCGAGACGCGCGCGCTGTGGTGGTCGACGAAATGGCGCAGGCCGCGGCCCTCGAAGAAGGCGATGCCGAAGCCGTCTTTGTGCTCGTCGGCACGCTGCGCCAGCCCGGTGAAGCTGAACATCACATCGGTGGGTAGCCTGGCGTTCATGCCCAAGAGTTGGCACATGGTCTTGCTATTCCAGGAAGAGGCGCGAGAAGCCCTTCAGGCTGATCAGATTGCCCGGGTTGCTGGTCTCGCGCAACACCCCGCTCATGCGCTGCAGCAGGCGCGGGCTGCGCTGGGCACGCCAGATCAGCAGATCGGCCAGCCATGGCATGGCGTTGACCTTGTTGGCGCGCTGGTAGAGATCGAACTTCGGCTTGAGGGCGCGCAGGCTCTGCTCATAGGCGGCGCGCACCGTCGCATCGTCGCCCTGGCTGCGGCGCCCCTGCAGGATCGCCTCGGCCGCCAGCATGCCGGTTTCCATCGCCTTGCCTATGCCCTCGCCGGTGAAGCTGTAGGTGGAGCCGGCCGCCTCGCCGGTGACCAGCAGGCCCGGACGCGACCAACGCGCACCTTCGAGC
Organism: Paucibacter soli; assembly: GCF_037482845.1. Lineage (NCBI taxonomy): Bacteria > Pseudomonadati > Pseudomonadota > Betaproteobacteria > Burkholderiales > Sphaerotilaceae > Roseateles > Paucibacter soli. The sequence continues at coordinate 371,364 of NZ_JBBHJW010000005.1, read as the reverse complement.
GTGCAGCGCAGCGGCGCACCCTTGAGCTCGCCCAGCAGCTCGCCCTCGCGCATCAGCGCCGCCGCGGGCTCGTAATGTTCGACAAAGGCATCGAAGATGGCGCGCAGATTGAGTTCCTTCTTGCTGCCCTTGCCCGCCACAGCGTGGTGGCTATCCGTCACGCCCACGCCAATATTGAAGCAGGCGTTAGGCGCAGGGAAGATCCAGCCGTAGCCGGGCCGCACCGCGCGGCTCCACACCACCTCCATGGCCTTGATGCGGCCCACCATGGCGGGGGCGCGCACATAGCCGCGCAGCGCCACGCCGCTGGGCGTGTGGCGTTCGCACATGCCAGCGGCGCTAAGTGCCTTGGGCAAGGCGCCGGTGGCGAGCAGCACCCAGTCGGCCTGCAGCTCATGCTGCACGCCGTCCCGGCCGATGAGGGCGCCGCAGACACGCCCCTGGCCATCTTCCAGCGGCTTTTCGAAGCGCGCCGGCGCGACGAAGCGTGCGCCGGCATCCTGGGCCGCCTGGCACAGCAAGTCGTCGAGCTCGCGCCGCGGCAGCACCGCCAGCTCGCCCGGCACGTCGATGCGGCCGCCGCGCGGGCCTATGCAGGCCACATGGGCCAGGCCTTGCGCACGCGCCATCACCTGACCCAGCAGGCCCAAGCGCTGCAGGGCCGCATGGGCATCGGGGATCAGGCCATCGCCGCAGATCTTGTCGCGCCCCTGGGGCTGCTGGTCGAGCAGCACCACATCCACGCCGGCGCGTGCCAGCACACGCGCGCAAGCGCTGCCGGCCGGGCCCGCGCCCACCACCAGCACCTCGCATCGCTGCGGCATCGGCGCCGCAGCCAGGGGTTCAGACATGCTCGCTCCTCATCAATAGCCGCCATTCTAGGGACGCCCACCGCGTTGACCGACATCAAACCAGGCAATCCGCCGCGGTGCGAGCATGCATGCAAGGAGTATCACCATGACTCAAGACCTGACACCCGGCCAGCATGCGCAGCTGGAAATGCTGCTGCAGCAGCGCCAGCAGGAGCTGGAGCGCAGCCTGCACGGCCAGTTGGGCGAGCAGTCGCGCGCCGAGCATGCTCGCGAGCTGTTGCTGCAGGATGGTGACGATGAACCCGCCCGCGACGCCGACCGCGAGGTGGATCTGGCTCGCAGCGACCGCCATCTGGACGAGCTGCGCCAGGTCAACGAGGCCTTGCAGCGCTTGCGCGGCCAGGGCTATGGCCTATGCAGCGACTGCGGCGAGCCCATCGCCTTCGATCGCCTGCAGCACCAGCCCGAGGCGCTGCGGTGCCTGGAGTGCCAGCGCCGGCTGGAGCGCGCGCAAGGGGATCCCAACGCGCACCATCGCCTCTGAATCGTGCCGGCGCCGCACGGCGCCAGAGGATGAAAAAAGGGCCGCTGATGCGGCCCTTTTGCTTGTCGGTGACGACGGTTCTTAGAACTTGTACGAACCCTCGACGTAGAGGGTTCGCATCATCGGATCCGCGTAGCGAGGATCGTAGCCAACCTGGTGGCCCGACGAATCACGCAGGGTGAAGGGGGGCTTGGAGTTGAACACATTGTTCAGACCCGCACGCAACTCGAGCGCCTGGTTGTGCTTGTAGGTGCCTTGCCAGTCCAGCGTGGCATAACGCGGCACCACCACAGACACCGGCACCAGCTTGTTGGTGCTGACATCGCGCACATTGACCGAGATGTCCTGGTAGCCCGAACGAGCCTTCAAGGTCAGGGCATTGGTGAACGCACCGGTCTCGAGCTTGGCCGTGGCACGGACGATGTTGCGGAAGGTCACCGCGGCATTCTCGCCGTACTTGCCCATGCTGTCGGTGAAGTCATCCAGCGTGCCCGGCCGGGTGTACGAGGACTCGATCATGTAGGTGCCGGTCAGACCCGTGGTCAGGCGACCCATCGGGGTGTTGAAACGGGTCACCACATCCCAGTCGATACCTGCATAGCGCGCCTGACCGATATTGATCGACAGGCTCTTGAAGGCCCAGGTCGGCTTCAAATCAGCCGGCCCCTGGAAGGTTCCCCACACGTCGGGATACTTGCCCGGGTCCATAAAGGCTTGACGTGCAGACACCGCACTGATGGCATCGCGCATGTTCACGCGCCAGTAGTCGGCACCGATGCCGAAGTCATTGCTGGGTTCGAAACGTATGCCAACCGTCCCCTGCTTGGAGTGCTCGGGCTTCATGTCGGCATTGCCGCCGGAGAGCTGGTAGTACTGCGTGACGGGGATGTCGCGGCAGGCATCGGTTCCTGGGAATGGGCAGGGCCAGCTGGCTGCGGTCACACCATTGTTCACCAGCGGCTGAGCAATCGACAGCATGGACGGCGCCTTGAAGCCGGTACCATACGAGCTGCGCAGCAGCAGGGCGTTGGACACCTGGTAGCGAGCCGAGACCTTGTAGGTCGAGGCGCTCATCTTCTGGCCCACCGTCTTGTTGTTGACGGCATCCTTGATGGTGCCAATGGTGTCGTAGCGCAGCGCTCCGGTCAGTTCCAGCCCCTTGACCACGGGCACCAGCACCTCGCTGAACAGACCCATGTTGTCGCGCTTCAGGTCATAGGCAGGATTGGCAGAGAAGTTGTAGATCTCGCCAGCCACAGCCGCCGCCGACGGCGCCTGCTTGAAGTGGTAGTTGCGGAAGTCACCGCCCAGGCCGAGGCTGACAGCGCCAGCGGGCAGCTTGAAAATCTCGCCCGAGGCACGGAAGTCGGCGGCCTTGAGCGTGGTCGAGCTGGTACGGATCGTGCCGTCGAAGATCGAGCCGGCGATCAGCTGCTGAGCCGCGGCCGATTGGTTGCCCGAAGGCACGAAGGGATCCACCGACACGTTCTTGATGATGTCGCCGAACTCCTTGGTGCGGAAGTAACCACCGACATAACGCTCGTCGCCAGAGTTCTGCGACCAGGTCACCGCGCCATTGGCCGTCCAGTTGCCCAGATCGACATCGCCGCCAAACACGAAGTGCTTGGAATCCGTGATGGTGCGCGAGTCACGCGTGCCGAAATCGGTGGCACGGTAGTTGGCCTGCACCGTGTTGAGATGGGCCAGCTGATTTGCGCTCAGATAGGGCGCGACATACTTGTTGATCAGGCCCGAAGTCAACGGGATCGTCACCGGCACCGGGTTGGGCGCGATGCGGGCGATCAGGTTGATGCGCGTGTACGCGACATCGGTGAACAGGCTGACACGATCATTGACCTTGAACTGACCGGCGATCAGCGCGGAATCGCGCTTGAACTCGGGCACGATGTCGATCGTGCTGACGAAGTCGAACGCGCAATTCTCTGCAGCCCCGGGCACATTGGTCAGCGCGTAGAAATTGTTCGGCGCGCACTTGGCGCCATTGGCCTTGTGGAAAGGATTGAACGAGTACGAAGGCAGCGCGCTCGTTTCACCAGGCAGGCGCTTGAAGGTCACCACGGCGTTGGCCGGGTCGGCAAAACCGCTGGTCCGGTCATAGATATAGCTCTTGCCAGCCCAGTCGAAGGGGATCCAGGCCGACTTGGCGAAGCTGCGCTCACCCGACTTCATCTGCTTCTGGTCATCGTGGCGGAAGGTACCCACCAGGTTGAAGCCATGCTTGTCAAGATCGCCAAAGCCATAGGTCGCGCTCACGGTAGCGGACTCACCGCCACCTTCGAGCGGCGCATTGACGCGTGCCGTGATGTCACCGCCCTGGTGATTGCGCTTGAGCACAAAGTTCACCACACCGGCAATGGCGTCGGAGCCGTACAAGGCCGAAGCGCCGTCGGTCAGCACCTCAATGCGCTCAATGGCGCTCATGGGGATGGCGTTCAGGTTGACGGCCGAACCCGAGCCTTGCGGCGCCACGCGACGGCCATTCAACAGCACCAGCGTGTACTCCTCGCCGATGTCATGGATCGAGGCAGAGACACGGCCACCGGAGTTGCTGCCAATGGCGATATCGGCGATCGTGAAGCCCTGCATCGACGGCAGCTTCTGGATCACTTCGGCCACGCTGGTGGCGCCCGATGCGCGGATCTGTTCTGCGCTGATCACCTGCACCGGGAGCGCGCCTTCGCTGGCGATGCGCTTGATGCTTGAACCGGTGATCTCGATACGCTCGAGCTGGTTTTGTGCATGGGCCGACATGGCGCCCATGGCTGCGATGACGGCGGCGCCGATCACGCTGAATTTACAAGTCCTCGACATGAAGTCCCTCTGAGGTGGTGGCCCAATAAAACCACTGCGCCCGACCTCTCCCTTGTGGGAAGACGCACTGGGCGCAGTGGCAATCACGTATACAAACTTTAACGGTTGGCTTTACGTTTGGACATAAAGGGGGACCCTGTTGGGCCTATGCAACTGACCTGGTGGCGCGCCATGACCTTTGACACGGCATGCGAAGGTCGCCTTGTGTCAGGCATTCTTCACCCTCAACCGCCACGCATGCAGCAGCGGTTCGGTGTAGCCGCTGGGTTGCTGCTTGCCCTTGAACACCAACTCCAGCGCCGCCTGGAAGGCCGCGCCCTCGGGGTGGGCAGCCAGGCTCTGGTAGGCCGGGTCGTCGGCGTTCTGGGCGTCGACCACCTTGGCCATGCGGGCAAAGGTCTCGCGCACCTGGGCCTCGCTCACCACCCCATGGTGCAGCCAGTTGGCGATGTGCTGGCTGGAGATGCGCAGGGTGGCGCGGTCTTCCATCAGGCCGATGTTGTGGATGTCGGGCACCTTGGAGCAGCCCACGCCCTGGTCCACCCAGCGCACCACATAGCCCAGGATGCCCTGCACATTGTTGTCCAGCTCCTGCTGGCGCTCGGCTGCGCTCCAGCGCGCCTCGGCCACCACCGGAATGGTCAGCAGTTGATTGAGGATGGCATCGCGTTCGGCCGCGAAGTCGACCTTTTCCAGCTCCTGCTGCACCGCCGTCACGCTGACCTGGTGGTAATGCAGGGCATGCAGGGTCGCGGCGGTGGGCGAGGGCACCCAAGCGGTGTTCGCGCCGGCCTTGGGGTGGGCGATCTTCTGCTCCAGCATCGCCGCCATAAGGTCGGGCATGGCCCACATGCCCTTGCCAATCTGGGCGCGGCCGCGCAGACCGCAGGCCAGCCCGGTCAGCACATTGCTGCGCTCGTAGGCCTGGATCCAGGTCGAGCTCTTCATATCACCCTTGCGCATCATCGGGCCCGCCAACATGGCGGTATGCATCTCGTCGCCGGTACGGTCCAGGAAGCCGGTGTTGATGAAGGCCACGCGGCTGCTGGCCGCGGCAATGCAGGCTTTGAGGTTCACGCTGGTGCGGCGCTCCTCGTCCATGATGCCGAGCTTGACGGTGCTGTCGGGCAGGCCCAGCAGCTCCTCGACGCGGCCGAACAGCTCGGCCGCAAACGCCACCTCGGCCGGGCCGTGCATCTTGGGCTTGACGATGTAGATCGACCCAGTGCGCGAATTCCCGCGCCTTTGCAGATCATGCATCGCAATCGTCACCGTGATGACGGCATCCATGATGCCCTCGGGGATCTCGGCGCCGCCCTCCAGCAGGATGGCCGGGTTGGTCATCAGGTGGCCAACATTACGCACGAACATCAGCGAGCGGCCATGCAGCACGAGCTCGCCGCCGTTCGGAGCGCTGTAGCGCCGGTCGGCATTGAGCGCGCGCGTGAAGGTCTTGCCACCCTTGCTGACCTCTTCGGTCAGCGTGCCCAGCTGGATGCCCAGCCAGTTTTGATAAGCCAGCAGCTTGTCCTCGGCGTCCACCGCGGCGACCGAGTCCTCCAGGTCGAGGATGGTGGAGAGCGCCGCTTCCAGCACCAGATCGCTGACGCCGGCGGCGTCGGTCTTGCCGATCGGCGTGGCGCGGTTGATCTGGATGTCCAGATGCAGGCCGTTATGCACCAGCAGCACCGCGCTGGGCGCCGCCGCCTCACCCTGGTAACCCACGAATTGCGCGGCTTCTTGCAGCGCGGCCCGGCCACCGCCGATCAACTCCACCACCAATTGGCCGCCTTCGACGCAGTAGGCCGCGGCCTGGGTATGTGACAGGCCGCCGGCCAGCGGCGCGGCCTGGTCCAGCACACGGCGCGCATAGGCAATCACCTTGGCGCCGCGCACCGGGTTGTAGGAAGCGCCGGCGCGTTCGGCACCATCGGTCTCGGGGATCGCGTCGGTGCCGTAGAGCGCGTCGTACAGCGAGCCCCAGCGTGCATTGGCCGCGTTCAGCGCATAGCGCGCATTCAGGATAGGCACCACCAGCTGCGGGCCGGCCTGCAGGGCCAGCTCGGCATCGACGTTAGCGGTGCTGACCTGCACGTTCGCGGGCTGCGGCACCAGGTAGCCGATCTGCTCCAGGAAGGCGCGATAGGCCGGCATGTCCTGGATCGGACCGGGATGCGCGCCATGCCATTGATCCAGCGCGGTCTGCAGGCGCTCACGCTCGGCCAGCAGGGCGCGGTTCTTCGGCGCCAGCTCGTGCGCGATGGCGTCGAAACCGGCCCAGAACGCGGCCGGGACAAGACCTGTCCCCGGCAGCACCTGATCCTCGATGAAGCGGACCAGCGGGCTGGCGATCTGCAGGCGATGGATGGTGGTGCGATGCTCGCTCATGACGGACTCCTGGCAATGATGTTCAACAACTGGGCCTGAATTTACGCGAGCCCGGTGGCGGAATTGCTGCGACGCGACGCCCTAGATCCCTGACTTTTTTGCACAAATGAAACGGCTTTCTAGTTTCATTAGGCTGTTTGCATCCCGGCGGTAGCACAATCCACCGCCATGGATCGTCTCAAGCAGATCGAGTCTTTCGTCTCCGTGGCCACCAAGGGCAGCCTCACCGCCGCCGCCCAGGCCGAGGGGGTGGCGCCCGCGGTGATGGGTCGACGCATCGACGCGCTGGAAGCGCGCCTGGGCGTCAAGCTGCTGGTGCGCACCACCCGCAAGCTCACCCTCACCCATGAGGGCACGGCTTTTCTGGAGGATTGCCAGCGCCTGCTGGTGGATTTCGCGAATGCCGAGGCCAGCGTCAGCGCCGGCGGCATCAAGGCCGCAGGGCATTTGCGCATCACCGCACCGGCCGGCTTCGGGCGCCGCCACCTGGCGCCCCTGGTGCCCGAGTTCCTGGCCCTGCATCCGGACGTGAGCCTGTCGCTGAACCTCAGCGACCGCGTGGTCGACATCGTCAACGAGGGCTTCGACTGCGCGGTGCGCGTGGGCGATCTGGTGGACTCCAGCCTGGTGAGCATGCGCCTGGCCGACAACCGCCGGCTCTGCGTGGCCAGCCCCGCCTATCTGAAGCGCGCCGGCATGCCGGCACACCCCGGCGAACTGGCCCGCCACCAATGCCTGATGCTCAGCTCAGACGCCAGCCAGACACGCGGCTGGGCCTTTATGGTGGACGGCGAACTCAGCCATGCGCGGCCGAGCGGCCGGCTCGATTGCAGCGACGGCCAGGTCTTGCACGACTGGTGCCTGGCCGGTCTGGGCCTGGCCTGGCGCAGCACCTGGGAGGTGGAGGCCGACATCCAGGCCGGCCGCTTGCAGACCGTGCTGGACGCCTTCGCGGCGCCGCCGAACGGCATTTTTGCGGTGATCCCGCAGCGCAAGCACCTGCCACTGCGGGTGCGCTTGTGGATCGATTTCCTCAAGCAGCACTACGGCAGCCCGGCCTATTGGGCCCGGACTGCCTGACTCTGATCACGACTTGTTGGACAGGCATTCCTTCATGAAGGCCTTGCGCTCGTCGCCCTTCTTGTCCTTGGCATCGACGTTGCACTGCTTCATGCGCATCTGCTGCGGCGTGCCCGAGGCAGCCGGCGCGGCGGGCTTGGCCGACAGGCATTCCTTCATGAAGGCCTTGCGCTCGTCGCCCTTCTTGTCGCCGGCGTCCTTGTTGCACATGCCCATCTTGCTCTGCTGAGCGGTGGGCGCCTTGTCGGCCGCATGGGCGCCGCCGGCGACAAAGGCAAGCGAGAACGCAATCAGGCTGAACAGCTTTTTCATGGGGTTTCCTTCCCTGGGGGATTGGCAGAAGTGGCAGCAATTGCCAAGGGCATTCCAACACAGCAAGGCCTGACCCTCAAGCACCGTCGGCACCACGCTACATGATGCGGCGCGGATGCGCCAAGGCCTCATGCGCCGCATGCAGGCGCCGCACCAGCACCTGGATGAAGGCGCGGTCGAAGCGGTGCTGGCATTCCGGGCTCAGCAAGGCCAGGGACTCGGGCGTGAAGGAGATGGTGGTGCAGATCTGCGTCACGCGGATGTCGGTGCTGTGGCGGCGCAGCTCAGGGTTGGGCGACAAATAGGCCATCTCGCCCACCGAGGTACCCAGGCCCAGGGTCGCCACCTTGTTGCCGTCGCGGAAGACCTCCACCTCGCCCTGGGCAATGATGTGAAAGCTGTTGCCTTGCTGGCCCTTCTTGTAGAGCGCATGCCCTTCGGGATAGCGGCGCCAGCGCGCGCGGTGCACCACCTCCCACAGCTCCACATCGCCGAAGGCCGCGAAGAACTCCAGGTCGCGCAGCAGGTTGAAGCGCTCCGAGTCCTTCACCTCGTAAAGCCGTGCCAGCGGCACCAGCTGGTTCGCCACCAGGCCGGAGAGGGCGCGCGCAAAGCCGTCCCAGTCGGGGTAGCGCTCGCCCGGGTGCTTGGCCAGCGCCCTCAGAATCACCGCATCCAGCTCGGGCGTAACGCCGCTGCGCAGCCCCACCAGGGTCTGCGGCGCCTGGTGGTAGATCTGGTGCATCAGCGCCATCTGGCTCGGCGCATCGAAGGGCGGGCGCCCGGCCACCAGGTGGTAGAGCACCGCGCCCAGGGCATAGATGTCGGCATGGCAACCGACGTCGCCGCCCTCGATCTGCTCGGGCGGCATATAGGCCAGCGAGCCAACACGGTGCACCTGGGTGCTGTCGGAATTGAGGTTGAGCGCGCTGCCGAAATCGCTCACCTTCACATCGGTGAGCTCGCCCTGCCCGTCCAGAACCGCGAGCAGATTGGCCGGCTTCACGTCGCGGTGGATCAGGCCCTGGCGGAACACATAGCCCAACGCCATCGCGCACTTGAAACCCAGCTCGACGATCTGGTCCAGCGGCAGCAGGCGGTCGCTGCGGCAGAAATGCTTGAGCGTCACGCCCTGCACATACTCCATCACCAGATAGGGCGAATCGGGCTCGGGCACGGCGTCCAGGATCTGCACCACATTGGGATGCTGCAGCCGGCCGGCCAGGGCCGCCTCGGCAGCGAAGAAGCGACTCGTCATCTGCGCGCCGTCGGGGCCATTGCGGCTCACCATGGCCCAGGAGCGCACCCGCTTGATCGCTACTTCGATGCCTCGGAATTCGTCCAGCGCCAGGAACACATCGCTGGTGGCACCCTCGCCCAGACGCCGCAGCACGCGGTATTTGCCGATGTAGCCGGGCAGGTCATGCTCGGAGGCGGCCGCGGGGCTGGCGGGCGTGGAACTGGATGCGGGTGGGAGGCTGCTCATGGGTGGGGCGTATCCTGCCCCAGCCCAGCCCCTCCGGCAAGCGGCGAGGAGGCTGTCGGGCTTGGGGATGGGCCCCCGTAGAATCCGCCCATGATCCAAGCCAAGCAGGAGCTGCTCGCCGCCCTCGGCGCAGCCATCCAAGAACTGAGCCCCGGCGCCACCCTGGCCCCGGTCTTCGAATCGCCCAAGCAGGCCGCGCATGGCGATCTCGCCTGTACCGCCGCGATGCAGCTGGCGCGCCCGCTGAAGAAGAATCCGCGCGAGCTTGCCGCAGCGCTGATCGAGGCCCTGCAGCGCCACGAGGCCTTTGCGCGCTGGGTCGATGCCATGGAAATCGCCGGCCCCGGCTTCATCAATATCCGCCTCAAGCCGGCCGCCAAGCAGGCGGTGGTGCGTGAGGTGCTGAGCGCCGCGGCGCACTTCGGCCACCAGGGCGCCAACGACCAGCATGTGATGGTCGAGTTCGTCTCGGCCAACCCCACCGGCCCCCTGCATGTGGGCCATGCGCGCCAGGCCGCACTTGGTGACGCCATTTGCAGTCTGTTTCAAACCCAGGGCAGCCAGGTCACACGCGAGTTCTACTACAACGACGCCGGCGTGCAGATCGCCACGCTGGCCAACTCCACGCAATGCCGGCTGAAGGGACTCAAGCCGGGCGACGCCGGCTGGCCCGATGCCGCTTACAACGGCGACTACATCCAGGACATCGCAGACGACTTCCGCGCCAAGAAGACCGTCAAGGCCGACGACCGCGAGTTCACCGCCTCGGGCGATGTGGACGACCTGGACGGCATCCGCCAGTTCGCAGTGGCCTATCTGCGCCATGAGCAGGATCTCGACCTGCAGGCCTTCGGCCTCAAGTTCGACAACTACTTTCTTGAAACCAGCCTCTACAGCTCGGGCCGCGTCGAAGACACCGTCGCCCGTCTGATCGCCAATGGCAAGACCTACGAGTTCGATGGCGCGCTCTGGCTCAAGACCACCGACTACGGCGACGACAAGGACCGCGTGATGCGCAAGTCCGAGGGGGGCTACACCTACTTCGTGCCCGACGTCGCCTATCACATCGACAAGTTCCAGCGCGGCTACACCAAGTGCATCAATGTGCAGGGCACCGACCACCACGGCACCATGGCGCGCGTGCGCGGCGGCCTGCAGGCGGCCAATGTGGGCATCCCACAGGGCTTCCCCGACTATGTGCTGCACAAGATGGTCACCGTGATGAAGGGTGGCGAGGAGGTCAAGATCTCCAAGCGCGCCGGCTCCTATGTGACGCTGCGCGACCTGATCGACTGGACCAGCCGCGACGCCGTGCGCTTCTTCCTCATCAGCCGCAAGGCCGACACCGAATTCACCTTCGATGTGGACCTGGCGCTGAAGCAGAACGACGAGAACCCGGTGTTCTATGTGCAGTACGCGCATGCGCGCATCTGCTCGGTGATACGCAAATGGGTGGAGCTGGGCGGCGACGAGGCCCTGCTGGCCGGCGCCGACCTGAGCCTGCTGACCGCCCCCACCGAGGCCGCGCTGATGCTCAAGCTGGCCGACTTCCCCGCCATGCTCACCAGCGCCGCGCAAGACCTGGCCCCGCACGACGTGGCCTTCTACCTGCGCGACCTGGCGGGCGCCTATCACAGCTACTATGCGGCCGAGCGCGTGCTGGATCAGACGCCCGAGCTGACGCGCGCCCGCGTCGCGCTGCTGGCCGCCACGCGCCAGGTGCTGCGCAATGCCCTGGCGGTACTGGGCGTGAGCGCGCCTGAGCAAATGACGCGGGAACAAACGGAGAACGCATGAGCGGTGCGAATAAAAGCGGCAGTGAGCGTGGTGGTTTCGTCCTCGGGCTGATCGTCGGCCTGCTGCTGGGCCTGGCGGTGGCGCTGGGGGTGGCGCTCTACATCACCAAGGTGCCCATCCCCTTCGTCGACAAGGTGCCGCAGCGCACCGCCGAGCAGGACGCGCAGGAGGCCGCGCGCAACCGCAACTGGGATCCCAACGCCCCGCTGGCCGGCAAGGCCGCCGCCAAGGTCGCCAGCGGCGTGGTTGGGGGTGGCGCGCCCGCGGTGACGACGCCGGCGCCCCCGGTGGTGACTGCGCCCGCGGCAGCCGCGCCGGCCCCGGCCGCCAGCGCTGCCGCACCCGCCGCCAGTGCGTCCGCCAAGGCCAAGCCCGCCGACAAGGCGGCCGAGAAGGCAGCGGCCGCGAGCGCCCCGGCCGCCGATCCCTACATCTACTTCGTGCAGGCGGGCGCCTATACCAAGACCGACGACGCCGAGGCGCAGCGTGCCAAGCTGGCGATCCAGGGCTTCAGCGCCAAGGTGTTCGAGAAGGAGCAATCCGGCCGCCCCGTCTACCGGGTGCGCGTGGGCCCGATGGAGGCGCGCGACGAGGCCGAGGGACTGCAGCGCAAGATCGAAGCGGCCGGCTTCGAGGCCAATCTGGTACGGGTTCAGCGTTGATAAAGAATCGCCTAAGCAAGCCGGGTGAGAATGGCCCGCTGCTCAGCGTCACCTACAGAGGAAATTCAGCATGAAGCGTCGCGACTTTTCAGCCCAACTCGGTCTGACAGCCCTGGCGGCCGGCCTGCCCGGCCTGGCGCTGGCCCAAGGCGGCCCGATCGAGGGCAAGCATTACCAGAAGCTCTCGCAGGCCCTGCCCACCACCCCGGGCAAGATCGAGATCGTCGAGTTCTTCTGGTATGGCTGCCCGCATTGCTATGCCTTCGAGCCGGCCATCGAGGCCTGGGCCCAGCAACTGCCGGCCGATGTGAGCTTCCGCAAGGTGCATGTGGCCTTCCGCGCCAATGTGAAGATCCACCAGCGCATGTTCTATGCGCTGGAGGCGATGGGCAAGGAGGCCCAGGTGCGCCCGGCCATCTTCGCCGCCATGCACCAGCAGGGCCAGGCACTCGACAGCGCCAAGAACCAGGCCGACTTCCTGGCCAAACTGGGCGTCGACCCGGCCAAGTACCAGGACGCCTACAACTCCTTCGGCGTCAACACCAAGTGCCAGCAGGCCGAGAAGCTCAGCGAGGCCTACCGCATCGATGGCGTGCCCGCGATCGGCATCGGCGGCCGCTTCCTGACCTCGCCCAGCATTGCCGCCGGTGGCGAACGCCTGCCCGAGATCGAGGGGGGCCGCCGCGCGCTCAGCGTGACCGATTTCCTGGTACAGAAAATCAGGAAGGGCTGAGTCCTTCCCATTAGCGGCTCGTCCAGGCCCTAGAATGGCCTGCAAGTTCTATGCCGCCTATGCCTACCGCCACGTCCAGCTCGATCTCCGCCCGCAGCCTGCTGTGCTGCGCGTGCCTTGCAGCCCTGCTGGCCGCAGGGCTGGCGCGCGCCGAGAAGGCCGACCGCAACAAGCCCCTCAACATCAGCTCGGAGCGCGGCGGCCGGCTCGATGTGGTGAACCAGCGCACCGAGTTCAACGGCAATGTGATCCTCAGCAAGGGCAGCATGCTGCTGAAGGCCGAGCGCATGGATGTGCGTGAGACCTCGGACGGCTACCACCAGGCCTACGCCAGCGGCGAGACCGGCCGGCCGGTGCAGTTCCGCCAGGCGCGCGACGTAGCCGGCGAGGCCATCGAGGGCACGGCCGACCAGCTCGAATACGACAGCCGCTCCGACACGGTACGCTTCGTCGGCAACGCGGTGGTGCGCCGCGTGCGCGGCGACACGGTGGCCGACGAGATCACCGGTGCGCTGATCGTCTACGACAACCGCAGCGAGGTCTTCAGTGTCGACGGCGGCCTGGCCTCGCCGCATCCCAGCGGCCGCGTGCGCGTGGTGCTGATGCCCAGGGCCGCCAGCGGCGCCGAGGGCAGCGCGGCGCCTGCTGCCGCCTCCGCCCCGCTGCCGCTGCAAACCAGCCCGACCCTGCAGACCAGCCCGCGCAAGCCTTCCTCTCCATGACGCAGCACACCCCGGCGCTCGAGACCGGCATCGCCCCCAGCCGGCTGGAGGCCGAAGGCCTGCAAAAGACCTACGGCGTGCGCCGCGTCGTCAAGAACGTGCATGTGGACGTGCACAGCGGCGAGGTGGTGGGCCTGCTGGGCCCAAACGGGGCCGGCAAGACCACCAGCTTCTACATGATCGTGGGCCTGGTGCGCGCCGATGCCGGCGAGATCCGCATCGACGGCCGGCCGGTGCAGCGCCTGCCCATCCACCAGCGCGCGCGCCTGGGCCTGAGCTATCTGCCGCAGGAGGCCTCGATCTTCCGCAAGCTCACGGTGGAGGAAAACATCCGCGCGGTGCTGGAATTGCAGCTTGACGACCATGGCAAGGCCTGGCCCCGCGCCCGCATCGATGCCGCGCTGGATACCCTGCTGCACGAGCTGAGCATCGAAAAGCTGCGCGACAGCCCGGCGCCCGCGCTCTCGGGCGGCGAGCGGCGCCGCGTCGAGATCGCGCGCGCCCTGGCCACGCAGCCGCGCTTCATCCTGCTGGACGAGCCCTTCGCCGGCGTTGACCCGATTGCGGTGCTGGAGATCCAACGCATCATCAGCTTCCTGAAGGCGCGCGGCATCGGGGTGCTGATCACCGACCACAATGTGCGCGAGACCCTGGGCATCTGCGACCGCGCCTACATCATCAGCGAGGGCGCCGTGCTGGCCGAGGGCACCCCGCAAGAGATCGTCGAGAACCCGGACGTGCGCAAGGTCTATCTCGGCGAAAACTTCCGCATGTAAGACGCGATGAAGCCGTCGCTGCAGGTACGCCTCTCCCAGCATCTGTCGCTGACGCCGCAGTTGCAGCAGTCGATCCGTCTGCTGCAGCTCTCCACCCTGGAGCTGAACCAGGAGGTGGAGCAGATGCTCACCAGCAACCCGCTGCTGGAAACCGACGAGGAGTTTGGCGAGGCCGCACCGCTGCGTCTGGATGCGGCGGCGCCGCTGCAGCGCGACGAGGGCGCGGCGGCCGAAACCAGCGCGGAGAGCAGCGGCGATGGCGAGTCAGTGGCCGAGATCAAGGGCGAGGACTTCGGCACCACCGAGCGCGACGACTGGGAGAACGGCACCGAGCGCGACGACTTCGACGGCATCCGAGAAACCCCCGGCAGCGGCAGTGGCGACGACGAAGGCGAGCGCCCCGAACAGCAGGGCCCCGGCATCTCGCTGCAGGAGCATCTGAACGCCCAGCTCGCCGGCATGCAGCTGAGCCAGACCGACCGCGCCGCGCTGATGGTGCTGATCGAGTCGCTCAACGAAGACGGCTATCTGGAAGACAGCCTGGAAGAGCTCGCCGAGGCGCTCGCGGGCGTTGACGCCGATGCCGAGGCGCGCGAGGAGCTGCTGGACACGCTCAAATGCGCGCTCAAGTGGCTGCAGAGCCTGGAGCCGGTGGGCGTGGGCGCGCGCAATCTGTCCGAATGCCTGATCCTGCAGTTGCGCGTCAAGCCGCGCAGCCAGGCCCAGGTGGTGGCGATCCTGATCTGCAAGCAATACCTGGAGCTGCTGGCCAGGCGCGACCTAAGGCGCCTGATGTCGCTCACCGGCGCCGACGAGGCCTTGCTGCGCGAGGCCCAGGGCATGATCACCGAGCTGGAGCCCAAGCCGGGCCGCCAGTTCGCGCGCAGCGAGGCGGCGGCGGTGGTGCCGGACGTGATCGTGCGCAAGTCCGGCCGGGGTTTTCGCGTCACGCTCAACCCCGACGTCATGCCCAAGCTGCGCATCAACGAGCTTTACGCTCAGGCGCTGCGCCAGACGCGCGGCGGCGTCAGCAATTCGCCGCTGGGCACGCAGCTGCAGGAAGCGCGCTGGTTCATCAAGAACATCCAGCAGCGCTTCGACACCATCCTGCGCGTCTCCGAGGCCATCGTCGAGCGCCAGAAGGGTTTCTTCTCGCATGGCGAGCTGGCCATGAAGCCGCTGGTGCTGCGCGAGATCGCCGATGAGCTGGGCCTGCACGAGTCCACCATCTCGCGCGTGACCACCGCCAAATACATGGCCACGCCCTGGGGCACCTTCGAGCTCAAGTACTTCTTCGGCTCGGGGCTCAACACCGAGGCGGGCGGCAATGCCTCCAGCACCGCGGTGCGCGCCCTCATCAAGCAGTTCGTGGCCGCCGAGGATGCCGGCAAGCCGCTCTCGGACAGCCAGCTGTCCAGCATGCTGGAGGAGCAGGGCATCCAGGTGGCGCGCCGCACCGTGGCGAAGTACCGTGAGGCGCTGAAGATCGCCCCGGCCAACCTGCGCAAGGCCATGTAGCTCGACTCAGCTTGAGAAGCATCAAGCTTTGAAGCCCATGGACTGGGTACCGTGGCATCCCTTGATGCCTGTCCGCTCCGTTTCCGCCCTGCCATCCGGCCGCCCCTGGAGGCCTTGGCGCGCCTGGGCCTTGCTGGCGCTGGTGCTGGCGCTGGCCTGGGCGCTTGCGCTGGGCTGGCTGGCCAATGAACGGGAGGCGTTGCGCCGCCACGAGGGCGAGAAGCTCGAAGGCCTGGTGCGTACCCTGGACGGCATTGTTGCGCAGCAGATGATTGCCACCCATGCCGCGCTGCAGACGGTGGCCTCGCAGGCGCCCGGCTGGCGCCAAGGCCTGATGCAGCAGGATGGCGAGACCTTGATGCGCACCCTGACCCAGGCCATGCCGGGCGTGCGAGCCTTGCTGCTGCTGGATGCGCATGGCCAGGTGCAGGCCAGTTCGCATGTCGACCTGCTGCAGCTGGACCTGCGCCAGCACCGGGCCGTGCTGGCCTTGCGCGAGCAGCCGCAGCCCGCCCTGCTCTATGTCTCGCCGCCGCTGCAGGACCCGCTGGCCGCGCACTGCATCAGCCTGGCCCGCCTGCTGTTCGATCACCGCGACCGGCCCATCGGCCTGGTGCTGGCCCTGCTGGACCCGCATTACTTCAGCCTCGTGCTGCAGACCGCCCAACCCTCCGAACAGACCTGGGCGGCGCTGGCGCACCAGGACGGCTTGCTGTTCACGCTGGCGCCCGAACGCCCGGAGTTGATGGACCGCAACCTGCTGGAACGGCCGGGTTCGATCCTCCAGCAGCACCTCAGCGAAGGGCGTGAGGCCAGCCTGCAGCTGACGCATTCGCGCCTCACCAACGACTTGCGCCTGGTGGCGACCCGCAGCCTGCGTCCCGCCGGCCTGCATGCCGACAAGCAATTGCTGGTGGCGGTCGGGCGCACGCTGGCCAGCGTCGAGGCACCCTGGCTGCGCCAGCGCCAGGCGCTGCTGCAGCTGGGCCTGGCGCTGAGCCTGGGCGCGGCCCTGGCGCTGTGGCTCTGGCAGCGCCGCCGCCGCCTGCTGACGCGGCTGCACCGGCAGGCCGCGCAGGCGCTGCGCGCGCAGGCCGAGCAGACCCAGGCCATCCTCGACAATATGGTCGACGGCGTCGTCACCATCGACCGTCACGGACTGATCGCCTCGATCAACCCGGCGGCCTGCCGCATGTTCGGCTACCAGGAGGCCGAGCTGCTGGGCCAGAAGGTCAACCGCCTCATGGCCGAGCCCGAGCGCAGCCAGCACGACGCGCACATCAAGCGTTACCTCGAAGGCGGTGCGCCGCATGTGATCGGGCTGGGCCGCGATGTCAGCGGCCTGCGCAAGGACGGGCAGAGTTTTCCGATGAGCCTGGCGGTCTCGCACATCGAACGCGACGGCGAGCCGCTCTTCATCGGCCTGACGCGCGACATCACCGAGCGCAAGCGCGCCGAGGCGGCGATCGAGCAGCTGGCCTTCTACGACCCCCTCACCGAGTTGCCGAACCGCCGCCTGCTGCTGGACCGCCTGCACCAGGCGCTGGCCGCCAGCCGGCGCGGCGCGCGCCACGGCGCGGTGCTGTTCATCGACCTGGACAACTTCAAGTCGCTCAACGACACCCTGGGCCATGGCATGGGCGACCGCATGCTGCAGGCCGTGGCCAAGCGCCTGCAGGCCTCGCTGCGCGCCGAGGATACGGTGGCGCGCTGGGGCGGCGACGAGTTCGTGGTGCTGCTGCAGGATCTCGGTCAGGACGCGCAACGCGCCGCCCTGCACGCCGAGGCCGCCGCCGAGAAGCTGCTGCGCGTGCTGGGCCAGCCTTATCAACTGGATGATGCCGTGCATCACAGCACACCCAGCATCGGTATCGTGATGTGGGGCGAGGCCGAGGCCAGCGCCGAGGAGCTGCTCAAGCATGCCGACCATGCGCTGTACCAGGCCAAGGCGGGAGGGCGCAACCGGCTGTGTTTCTTCGATCCGGTGACCCAGGCCGCGATGGCCGAGCTGGCCCTGCTGGAGGCCGACCTGCGCCAGGCGGTGAACTACCAGCAGTTCGAGCTGTACTACCAGCCACAGGTCGATGCCGAGGGCCGGCTGCTGGGTGCCGAGGCGCTGCTGCGCTGGCAGCATCCGCAACGCGGCTGGATCTCGCCGGCGCGCTTCATCCCGCTGGCCGAGCATTGCGGCGTGATCGGCCAGCTGGGCGAATGGGTGCTGCAGCAGAGCTGCGCCCAGCTCAGCGCCTGGGCGCAGGAGCCTGCGTTGGCCGGGCTCAGCCTGGCGGTGAACCTGAGCGCGCACCAGTTCCGCCAGAAGGGTTTTCTAGGCTTTATGCAACAGTTGCTGGCGCGCAGCGGCGCGCCCACCGACAAGCTCAAGCTCGAACTCACCGAAAGCGCCCTGGTGGAAGACGTGGAGGCGGTGATCGCGCTGATGGGCGAGCTGCGCCGCCTGGGCCTGCGTTTCTCGCTGGACGATTTCGGCACCGGCTATTCCTCGCTGGCCTATCTGAAGCGCCTGCCGCTGGACCAGCTCAAGATCGACCAGAGCTTTGTGCGCGACCTGCTCACCGAGCCGAATGCCCTGGCGATCGCGCGCGCGGTGATACAGCTGGGCGACAGCCTGGGGCTGGCGGTGATTGCCGAGGGCGTGGAAACCGAGGCCCAGTTGCAGGCCCTGCGCGGCCAGGGCTGTCACGCCTTCCAGGGCTATTTCTTCGCCCGGCCCATGCCGCTGGCGGAATTCGAGGCGCTGGCGCGGGGACAATAGGCGTTTTCTCCCGCCCCCTGCCGCCATGTCCCGCGCCGAAACCCTGAACCTGTTTGTGTCCTGCCCCGGCGGTGTCGAAGCCCTGCTGGAGCAGGAGCTGCGCGCCATCCTGCCCAAGGGCAAGATCGAGGCCTTGCGCGGCGGCTGCGCGGTGCGCGCTGAAAGCGAGGCGGTGCTGATCATCAACCTCGAGAGCCGGCTCGCGCAGCGCGTGCTGGTGGAGCTGATCGAGGGCGGCTACCGCCATGAGGACGATCTCTATGCGCTGGCACGCCGGGTCGATTGGGAGCGCTGGATCACGCCGCAGCACACCATCAAGGTCGACACCACCGCGCACCGCTCGCCGCTCAAGAGCCTCAACTTCGCCACCCTGAGGGTCAAGGACGCGATCTGCGACACCCTGCGCGATGCCACCGGCGAGCGCCCCAGCGTCGACACCTACGCCCCCGACCTGCCGGTGGTGCTGCATGTGGGCGAGGAACGTGCCGCCCTCTATGTGGACAGCTCGGGCGAACCGCTCTTCAAGCGCGGCTGGCGCGTCGACAAGGGCGATGCGCCGCTGAAGGAAACGCTTGCCGCCGCGATGCTGGCCGCGGCCGGCTGGAAGGGCACGCCCGAGACCGGCGGTGCCCTGCACGACCCCTGCTGCGGCTCGGGCACCATCCCGATCGAGGCGGCCCTGATCGCCAGCGGCGCGGCGCCCGGCATTCAAAGGCGCTTTGCATTCGAGAGGCAGCTGCCCTTCCAGCCGCTGCAGAACCGCTGGGCCGAGCTCAAGCGCGCCGCCGAGGCACGCGTGCATGCACCCGCCGTGCCCATCTACGCCAGCGACGTGGCCTTCCGCATGGTGGATTTCGCGCGCCGCAATGCCGAGCGCGCCGGCGTGGCCCAGTACATCCAGTTCAACGGCGGCGACGCGCTGGAGCGCCCCGCGCCGCAGCTGCCCGAGGGCATGCCCGGCACGCTGATGATGAATCCGCCCTATGGCGAACGCATCGAGGTGCGCGGCAAGGCGGCGGCGGTGCGCGAATCCAGCGGCTCCGAGCAGCGCGACGCCACCGACGATTTCTTCCCGCGCCTGGCCTCGCACTGGAAGCGCGGCTACACGCACAACAGCGCCGGTTGGACCGCCTGGATGCTCAGCCCCGATATGAAGCTGCCCAGCAAGATGCGGCTGAAGGAATCGCGCCGCTTCCCGATGTGGAACGGCCCGATCGAATGCCGGCTGTTCCGCTTCGATCTGGTGGCGGGCTCGGCGCGCGCACCCAGGGCGGATGCTGCGGACGCGGAACCCAACGACTAGCTTGCGCGTCCGGCGACGATCAGGCCGGCCGTTTCGACCGCGACTGCAGCGCCAGCCACAGCAGCGCCGCACCCACGGCCGCCAGGGGCAGCAGGCTGCCGAGATTCATCCACTGCCAGCCACCGGTGGTGACCAGGGCGCCCGAGCTGAAGGCGGTGACGGTCATGGTGCAGTTGATGCACACCTCCATGGCGGCCTGGGCGCGAGTGCGCTCGGCCGGCAGATAGGCGCGTGTGAACAGGGTGGTGCCGCCCACGAACAAAAAGTTCCAACCCACACCCAGGGTCAGCAGCGCGCCGCTGAAATGCAGCAGGTCCTGACCCGAGAGTGCAAACAGCACGCAGGCCAGGTTCAGCAGCACGCCCACGCCCATCACCGGCAGGGCGTCGAATCGCTTGATCAGCCGGCCGGTGAAGAAGCTCGGCACGAACATGCCCAGCACATGCCATTGCAGCACCTGGGCGGCGGCGTCGAAGGGCAGGGCGCATTGCGCCATCGCGATGGGCGTGGCCGCCATCAGCAGATTCATCACGCCATAGCCCAGCGCGCAGGCGGCAATCGCCACCACAAAGACGGGCTGGCGCGCCAACTCGGCCAGGCTGCGGCCCTGCGGCGCGCCGAGTCCGCCCTCGGCCAGGGGCGGAAAGCGGATCAGCGAAATCAGCAGCAGGCCCAGCAGGGCCACGCCTATCAGCACCAGGTAGGCGCCGGCAAAGGGCACGGTCAGCAGGTTCTTGCTCAGCCTGGCCAGGGCGGGCCCGATCACCGCGCCCAGGATGCCGCCCGCCAGCACCCACGAAATCGCCGCTTCGCGTTGTTCGGCAGGCACCAGCTCGGTGGCGGCAAAGCGATAGAGCGCGGCATTGGCGTTGTAGTAACCCGCCAGCACGGTGGCCGCCACCACCCACCAGAACTGCTGCTCAGCCGCGCCCCAGCCGGCCAGGCCGCAGCTGCACATGGCCACCAGCAGGCCCAGCTGGAAGCCGCGCCGCCGCCCCCAGGCGCGCTGATGCCGCGCCACCAGGGGCGCGAACAGCGCGCTGCCCGCCACATAGGCGCATACCGGCAGCGTCGCCATCCAGGGCACCGGCGCCAGGGCCAGGCCCACCAGGCCGTTGATGGCGATGAAGGTGATGTTGTTGGTGAGAAAAAGCCCTTGCGCCAGGGTCAGCAGCAGCAAGCGCCTCATGCCGACTGCAGCGCCAGCCAGGAGAGCACCGCCAGCGGCGCGGTATCGGCGCGCAGGATGCGCGGGCCGAGCCTGGCGGCCACGAAGCCGCGCGCACGCGCGGCGTCCTCTTCGGTGGGGCTCAGCCCGCCCTCGGGGCCGCTCAGCACCAGGGTCTCGGCCGCAGCGGCCTGCTGGTTCACCAGCTCGTGCAGAGGCCTGGCGGCACCGGGGCTGAGCAGCCAGCGCCGCTGCGCCGGCGAGGCTTCGCCCAGACCGGCCAGCCAGGCCGCCAGCGGCTGCACCGGCGCGATGCGCGGCACGCGCGTGCGGCCGCTCTGCTCGCTGGCCGCCACCGCCACGCCCTGCCAATGCGCCACCTTCTTGTCGGCGCGCTCGCCGGCCAGGCGCAGCACCGAGCGCTCGCTCATCAGCGGCTGCACGGCCGCGGCGCCCAGCTCGGTGGCCTTCTCGATCAGGCCATCCATGCGGTCGTTGGCGGGCATCACCAGCGCCAGGGTCAGGTCTTGCGCGAGCTCGCGCTGCACCAGCTGGCGCGCCTGCAAGTGCACGCGCACCTCGCTGCGGCCCATCGCCAGCACCTCGGCCTGCCACTCGCCGCCGCTGCCGTCGAACAAGGTCACGGGGCTGCCGGGCTGCAGGCGCAGCACCTGCACATGGCGGGCCGCGCTGGGCGGCAGGCTCAGCTCGCCGGCGGCAAGCGGGGTCTCAACAAAAAAGCGCGGGGGCATGGCTCAACTCCTGAGCCCGCGAGTTTAGAGCCTCAGCCGCTCATGCCCATGGCGCGCCGCACCTGGCCGGCCAGGTCTTCGCCCTGGGCCTCGCGCACCTGTTCGACAAAGCGTTGCGCCAGCAGCTGCAGCTCCTGCAGATTGCCGCAGCGCTCCACATCCAGCACCACCTTGTAGCCCTTCATCAGGCCGAGGTATTGCTTGGCATGGCGGGTAAGGTAAGCGTACAGCTCCTCGTAGGCCAGTTGCGGCAGTTCGCTGCCGTCCAGCGCCAGCAGCGGTGTGATGGGCGTGATGGGCGTGGCGGGCGCGGCGGCCGCCACGGCAGCGCCGCGGGGCACCGCCACCAGCTCATGCTGCAGCAGCAGTTCGAAATCGGTCTCGCTGGCGCCCTGCACCAGCGCCAACCACTGGCGCGCGGTCTTGGAGGCGTCCAGCACCAGCAGCAGATTGCGGGCCACGCGCGAGAGGGCCAGGGCACGGCTCTTGATTTCAGCGCGTCCGGCTTCGGTCTTCTGATAGAACAGGTCCAGCACCGCAATCCTTCCGTGGCTCGGTTCAGGGTTTGCTACTTCTTGT
This sequence comes from Paucibacter soli, assembly GCF_037482845.1. NCBI lineage: Bacteria > Pseudomonadati > Pseudomonadota > Betaproteobacteria > Burkholderiales > Sphaerotilaceae > Roseateles > Paucibacter soli. The sequence goes on along the minus strand of NZ_JBBHJW010000005.1, from coordinate 349,127 downwards.
CGCGCAGTTCACGCCGCAAGATCTTGCCCACCGGTGTCTTGGGCAGCTCGGTGCGGAACTCGACGATCTTGGGGCGCTTGTAGCCGGTCAGATTGGCCTCGCAATAGGCGCGCACATCGGCCTCGCCGATGGCTGGGTTCTTCTTCACGATCACGACCTTGACGGCCTCGCCGGCCTTCTCGTCGGGGATGCCCACGGCGGCACATTCCAGCACGCCCTCCATCTGCGTCAGCACATCCTCGATCTCGTTCGGATAGACATTGAAGCCGCTCACCAGAATCATGTCCTTCTTGCGGTCCACGATCTTGAAGTAGCCGCGCTCGTCCACCGTGCCGATGTCGCCGGTGCGGAAGAAGCCGTCGGGCGTCATCACCTTGGCGGTCTCGTCGGGGCGCTGCCAGTAGCCGGCCATCACCTGCGGGCCCTTGATGGCGATCTCGCCGGCCTGGCCGGGGCCAACCTCCTGGCCATCGTCGTCCAGCAGCTTGAGCTCGGTGCTGGACATGGGCATGCCTATGGTGCCGCTGTAGGCCTTGCTGTCGGTGGGGTTGCAGGTGGCGACCGGCGAGGTTTCCGAGAGGCCATAGCCCTCGACGATGGGGCAGCCGGTCTTTTCCAGCCAGAGCTTGGCGGTGGCCTGTTGCACCGCCATGCCACCGCCCACCGAGATCGCCAGATGGCTCCAGTCCACGCTGTTGAAGTCGGGGTGGTTGGCCATCGCCATGAACAGCGTGTTGACGGCCGGCAGGCTGTGGAAACGATGCTGTGCCAGCTCCTTGAATACCGCCGGCAGGTCGCGCGGATTCGGGATCAGCACATTGCAGCCGCCCATGTGCATGGACAGCATCATGTTCGTGGTGAAACCGAAGATGTGATAGAGCGGCAACGCGCAAATGCTCACCATCTGCTCGCCGGCCGGGATCTTCTTGAGTGCGGGCTGGTACCAGGCCTCGGCCTGCATCACATTGGCCACCAGATTGCGGTGCAGCAGCACCGCGCCCTTGCTGACGCCGGTGGTGCCGCCGGTGTACTGCAGCACCGCGATATCGCCAGGCTGCACATGCGGCGCCTTGTAGGCCATGCCACGGCCGCGGCTCAGGGCGTCGTTGAAGCGCACCGCGCTGGGCAGCTCGAAGGCCGGCACCAGCTTCTTCACCTTGCGCACCACGTAGTTGACGATGAGCCCTTTGGGAAAGCCCAGCAGATCACCCATGGCGGCCAGCACCACATGCTTGGTGGGCACCTGGTTGATGACCTGCTGCAGGGTGGCGGCAAAATTCTCGATGATGACGATGGCCTTGGCGCCGCAATCCTTGAGCTGGTGCTCGAGTTCGCGCGGCGTGTAGAGCGGGTTCACGTTCACCACCACATAGCCGGCGCGCAGCACCGCCGCCACCGCCACCGGGTATTGCGGGATGTTGGGCATCATGAGGGCGACGCGGTCACCCTTGTCCAGGCCCAGGCTCTGCAGATAGGCGGCCAGGGCACGCGACATCGCGTCGATCTGCGCGAAGCTGATGCTGCGGCCCATCAGCTTGTAGGCTGGGCGCTCGGGATACTTCTTGAACGCCGCGTCCATCAGGTCGACCAAGGATGGATAAAGCCCGGTGTTGATCTCCGCGGGCACGCCCTCGGAATAATGCTTCAGCCAGATTTTCTCCATCGCTTTGTCTCCAGTACGGTGGGCGCATTCTCGGCCATGGCTGCGGCCCGCAGCATCAGGGGATTCGATAGCGCTCTTTAGAGCGCACGCTCGAGTGGCGCCACCGGTATCAACAGGCACAGCTCGCAGCCACCCTCCTCGCCCGGCCGCCATGCGATCTCGGCGCCGATGCGCTGCGCGCGCTTGCGCATATTGCGCAGGCCCTGGCCGGCGCGCGGTGCCTCGGGCAGACCGCGACCGTTGTCGTTGATGCTCAGCAGCACCGCGCCGCCATCCTCGGTCAGCCGGGTGCGAAAGCGCACGCGCGTGGCCTGGGCATGGTGCAGCACATTGCTGAGCGCCTCCTGCACGATGCGCACCAGATCGCGGCCATGCGTGCCCATCAGGCGCGGCAGTGCGGGCGTGTCGCCCAGCTGCCAGTCCACTTCCAGGCCCGCAGCGCCCAGGCGCTTGCCCATGCGGTGGCGGAAGTTGGCCAGCAGCAGGCTCAGATCGCCATCGTTGATGGCCAGGGCGTCGACGGTGAGGCGCATCTCGTCCACGCAATCGTCGAGCAGGCGGCTGAGGGTCTCGCGGTCCATGCCCTGTTCGGCGCCCAGCTTGGCCATCAGCAGCTGCGAACCCAGGCCGTCGTGCATCTCCTGCAAGAGGCGCTCGCGCTCCTCGGCCGCGCTGCGCAGCTGCTCGCTGTGCTGCAGCTCCCGGTAACGTGCCTCCAGCTCGGCGCTGCGCTGCGCCAGCGCCGCCTCCAGCTCGGCGCGCGCCTGGTTCTGGGCGCGCAAGGAATGCACGAAGCGGCGCTGCAGCGCAAAGCCGGCCATCATGATGAGGCAGGCATAACCTACCACATTCACGTCCACCACGCTGAAGCGCTCGCGCTCCAGCAGGGCGAAATAACTCACATACATCCAGGCCAGCACCGACAGGCCCACCACCGCCGCACCCATGCCCAGCACCGGGCGGCCGCTGCGCCAGGCGGCGCGCAGCGCCAGCGCCCAAGCCACCAGCAAGACGATGCTGCGGCTGCCCAGCGCCCACCAGGGCCAGGGCTGCGAGAAATCGGTCCAGGCCAGCCCCGCATGGGCGGCCCAGAGGTCCAGCGGCAGGCCCAGCAAGGCATAGGCCAGCGCAAGGCGCTGCGGCCAGCGCGTCGGCCAGCCCAGCAGCTTCGCCACCAGGAACAGCATCAGCGCCTTGGAGATCACGTCGGCGGCGTCCAGCAGCATGCGCCACCAGGGCGCCGGCAGCAGCGGCGCGCCCGCCAGATAGGGCAGCAGCAGCAGGGCCGCCAGCAGGCAGTAGATGCCGGTCACGCCGTTCAGCCATTCCTGGCGCAGCGCCAGCCAGACCATCAGCAGGAACAGGCCGATGATGAGGCCGCTGAGCGCGGTGACCAGGCGCGCGCCCTGCCAGGCGCGCCGGCTTTCCTGCAGGCTGCGCACCGCCTCGGCCGGCCCCAGCAAGACCGGCGAGAGGTTGCTGCCCTCGAAGCCCGGCGCGAACAGGCGCAGCGCAAGCCGATGCGGCCCCGCCTCGAGCATCGAAGGCGGCACATTTACCAGCAGGTTGCGGCTGCCCAGCATCAGGCCGCGCTGCGCGATCTCGACCTCGTCGCCCACGCTGGAGTAGGCGAGCAACTCGCCGTCCAGGTAGGCGGTGACGCTGGGGCGGTGCTGCAGGCTCAGCAGAAACGGCGTCTGCGCCGGCTGGCCGAGCTCGAAGTCCAGCAGCAGCCAGTTCGCACCCAGGGTCGCGCCCCTGAGCTGCGACTGCGCAAACGGCAGCGTCACGAGGCGCGCGTGTTCAGGCGCTCGCGCCGGCAGCAGTTCGCTGTCGTCGGCGAACTGCCAGGCCTGGCTGAGGCGCAAGACCTCGGGCGGCAGCGCGGTGTTGTAGCGCTGCGAGAGTGCATGCAGGCCCAGCATCAGCAGGACCGGCAGCAGCATGGCCAGCGCCAGCTGCGCCCAACCACCCAGCCGGCGCGCTGGGGCGGTGGCGCTTGTGGCCTCCGGCTCCCAGGCACCAGCGCCCATCGCCGCTACTCCACGGCCTTCAGCATGTCTTCGACAACCTTCTTGGCGTCGCCGAACACCATCATGGTCTTGTCCATATAGAACAGCTCGTTGTCCAGACCCGCATAGCCGGCCGCCATCGAGCGCTTGTTGACGATCACGGTCTTGGCCTTGTAGGCCTCCAGGATGGGCATGCCGTAGATGGCGCTGCCCTTCACATGCGCGGCAGGGTTCACCACGTCGTTGGCGCCCAGGATGATGGCGACATCGGCCTGGCCGAACTCGCCATTGATGTCCTCCATCTCGAACACCTGGTCATAAGCCACCTCGGCCTCGGCCAGCAGGACGTTCATGTGGCCGGGCATGCGTCCCGCCACCGGATGGATGGCGTACTTGACGTTGACACCCTTCTCGGTGAGCTTGGCCGCCAGCTCCTTCACCGCATGCTGGGCGCGCGCCACCGCCAGGCCATAGCCCGGCACGATGATCACGCTCTCGGCATTGCCCATGATGAAGGCGGCATCGTCGGCGCTGCCGCTCTTGACGCTGCGCTGCGCGCCGCCGCCCGCCGCCGCCGTGGCAGCCTCGCCACCGAAGCCACCCAGGATGACGTTGAAGAACGAGCGGTTCATCGCCTTGCACATGATGTACGAGAGGATGGCGCCCGAGCTGCCCACCAGCGAGCCGGCAATGATCAACATCGAGTTGTTGAGCGAGAAGCCGATGCCCGCGGCCGCCCAGCCCGAGTAGCTGTTGAGCATGCTGACCACCACCGGCATGTCGGCGCCACCGATCGGGATGATGATAAGCACGCCCAGCACGAAGGCCAGCGCCAGGATGATCATGAAGGCGCCCCAGCTCTCGCTCCAGGCGAAGTAGCCGCCCAGGCCCAGGGTGGTGACACCCAGCGCCAGGTTCAGCATGTGCTGGCCGGCAAAGCTCACCGGTGCGCCCTGGAAAAGGCGGAACTTGTACTTGCCGCTGAGCTTGCCGAAGGCGATCACCGAACCGCTGAAGGTGATGGCACCGATGGCCGCGCCCAGGAACAGCTCGATGCGGTTGCCCACCGGAATCGCCATGCCCTTGGCGCTGATGCCGAAGGCATGCGGCTCGGCCACCGCGGCCACCGCGATGAACACCGCCGCCAGGCCAATCATGCTGTGCATAAAGGCCACCAGCTCGGGCATCTTGGTCATCTCGACCTTGTTGGCCATATAGGCGCCGGCGCCGCCGCCTATCACCAGGCCCACCAGCACATAGCTCAGGCCGAAGGCATTGCCGCCCGCCAGCTTGAGGATCAGTGCGCCGGTGGTGACGGCGGCAATCGCCATGCCCGCCATGCCGAACAGATTGCCCTTGATCGAGGTGGTGGGATGCGAGAGCCCCTTGAGCGCCTGGATGAAGCAGATGCTGGCGACGAGATACAGGAAGGTAACCAGGTTCAGACTCATTGCTTGGCCTCCGCTTGCTTCTTATCCTTCTTGCGGAACATCTCCAGCATGCGCCGCGTCACCAGGAAGCCGCCGAACACATTGACGGCTGCCAGCGCCACCGCCAAGGTGCCCATGAACTTGCCGAGGTCGGTCTCGGTGAGCGCCGCGGCCAGCATGGCGCCGACGATGACGATGGCCGAGATCGCGTTGGTGACCGCCATCAGCGGCGTGTGCAGCGCCGGCGTGACATTCCAGACCACGTGGTAGCCGACGTAGATCGCCAGCACGAAGATGATCAGATTGATCAGGGTGGGAGATACGGTGTCCATATCAGGCTCGCTTCACTTGTCCGTCTTGCGTCATCAGGCAGGCGACGACGATGTCGTCATCCATGGGCACCTGGAAGGCGCCGTCCTTGCTGATCACGAGCTTGAGGAAGTCCAGCACATTGCGGGCATAGAGGGCCGAGGCATCGGCCGCGACGAGTGCGGCCAGATTGGTCTCGCCCACCAGGGTCACGCCATGCTTGACCACGGTCTGGTCGGTTTCGGTGAGCGGGCAGTTGCCGCCGCGGCCCTCGGGGCCCTTGCCGGCCGCCAGGTCCACGATCACCGAACCCGGCTTCATGCTCCTGACCATTTCCTCGCTCACCAGCACCGGCGCGGCGCGGCCCGGGATCAGGGCGGTGGTGATCACCACATCGGCCTGCGCCACGCGCTTGGCCACCTCGGCCTGCTGGCGCGCCAGCCAGCTCGGCGGCATCGGCTTGGCATAACCGCCCACGCCCTCGGCCGCTTCCTTTTCCTCTGCGGTCTCGTAAGGCACCTCGATGAACTTGGCGCCCAGCGACTCGACCTGCTCCTTCACCGAGGGCCGTACATCTGAGGCCTCGATCACCGCGCCCAGGCGCTTGGCGGTGGCAATCGCCTGCAGGCCCGCCACGCCCACGCCCAGCACCACCACACGCGCCGCCTTCACGGTGCCCGCGGCCGTCATCAGCATGGGGAAGAAGCGCTGATAGCGGTCCGCCGCGATCATCACCGCCTTGTAGCCGGCGATATTGGCCTGGCTGGACAGCACGTCCATGCTCTGCGCGCGCGTGGTGCGCGGCGCGGCCTCGAGCGCAAAGCTGGTCAGGCCGGCCGTGGCCAGGGCCTGCAGGCCGGGCTTGTCGAAGGGATTCAGCATGCCCACCAGGGCACAGCCGGGCTTCATCAGCGCCAACTCCTCGGCATTCGGGCTCCTCACCTTCAGCACCAGCTCGGCGCCCAGCGCCCCGGCGCGGTCGGTGATCTCGGCACCCGCGGCCACATAGGCCTCGTCGGTGATGCTGGCCGCGAGGCCGGCGCCGCTCTCCACACGCAAGACATGACCCTGGCTTTTCAGCTTCTTGGCCGTCTCGGGCGTGAGCGCCACACGGGTCTCTGAGGCCGCGCTCTCGCGCGGGACACCTATCTGCATGAATCCTCCTCGCCTTGCGGCCTGGGAACGTCTGGATACGGGTAGCTGGCGGCGAGCTTACACAATAGGCATGTCATTCGACACCCGTACAAGCGCGAAAGAGACAGTTCATGAACAACGAAGTGCGATGGAAACCCAGCGTCACGGTCGCGGCGGTGATCGAGGAAGGCGGCCGTTTCCTGCTGGTGGAAGAAGAGACGCCCGAAGGGTTGATGCTCAACAACCCGGCCGGCCACCTGGAGCCGGGCGAGTCGCCACTTGAAGGCGTGGTGCGCGAGGCGCTGGAAGAAACGGCGCGCGCCTTCGTGCCCGAGGCCTTGCTGGGTCTCTATATGGCGCGCTTCACGCGGCCCGCGCGGCAGGAGGACGTGACCTATCTGCGCCTGGCCTATAGCGGCCGGGTGGGCGCGCCCATTCCGGGCCGGGCCCTGGACCATGGCATCGTACGCACGCTCTGGATGACGGTCGAGGAATTGCGCAGCACGGCCGCGCACCATCGCAGCCCGCTGGTGCTGCGCTGTGTGGAAGACCATCTGGCCGGCCGGCGCCTGCCGCTGGATGCGGTGCATGTGGATGGCTCGCTGTACCAGCCCTAGCTGGCTGCCCGCGAGGCTGCGACACTCATGAGGAAACGAACGGGCGCTCACACCCAGCCCGAGCCAACACCATGCCTGCACTGCGACCGCGCCTCCTCACCATCCTGGCGCTGCTGTGTTGTTGCTATTGCAGCAGCGCCCTGGCCCAGGTCTTGCCGCTGCGCATAGGCAGCTGGGATCGCGACTCCGATCCGCTCACCGCCGTCAGCGAGGCCGTGCTGAGCCGCGCTTATGCGGAACTTGGCCAGCCACTGGAGTTTGTCGCGCTGCCCAACCGGCGCGCGCTGCAAGCCTTGCTGGCCGGCGAGCTCGACGGCAATCTGCATCGCGTACGCGATGTCGCCACGACGCATCCAGGGCTGTTGCGCGTGGCCCCTCCCATCAATGCCTCGGCCGTGCGCATCTACACCTACGACGCCAAGCTCGCGCAGCCACAGGATTGGGCGCAGCTGCAGGGCCTGCGGGTGGCGTATCAGCGCGGCGTGCTGCGCATTGAGCAGATGCTGCCGGCCGGCGCGCGGCGCGTTGAGGCGGGCTCGGTGAACGAACTCTTCAGGCTGCTGGATGCCGGCATCGCCGACCTGGCCCTTTGTACCGAACCCGACCAGGCCCCGCCCTTGCGGCGTCTGGGCAAGCTCAGACGGCTGGAGCAGGCGCTGGAAGAGCATTTGCTCTATCACTACCTGAGCGGCCGGCATGTCGAGCTCGTGCCGCGCCTGGCGGCCGTGCTGCAAAAGCTGCAGGCAAGCGGCGAGCTGGACGCCATACGCCAGGCCGCACTGCAGGCCTATATGCGCCAGCATCCGGTCGACTGAATAGACAGGGGCCCCAAGCCCCTTGGCAAGACCGCCGTCCGCCTATGCGGGACAATCCGCCCCCATGAGTTCCGCGCAGAAACAACGCATCGTCGTCGGCCTGTCCGGCGGCGTGGATTCCGCCGTCAGCGCCTGGCTGCTGAAGCAGGCCGGCCACGAGGTGGTGGGCATCTTCATGAAGAACTGGGAAGACGATGACGACGGCGAATACTGCTCGTCCAACATCGACTTCGTCGACGCCGCCGCGGTGGCCGATGTGATCGGCATCGAGATCGAGCATGTGAACTTCGCGGCCGACTACAAGGACCGCGTGTTCGCCGCCTTCCTGCGCGAATACCAGGCCGGCCGCACGCCCAACCCGGATGTGTTGTGCAATGCCGAGATCAAGTTCAAGGCCTTTCTCGACCATGCGATGCGGCTCGGGGCCGAGAAGATTGCCACCGGGCATTACGCCCGCGTGCGCGAGCAGGGCGGACAGGTGCAGTTGCTGAAAGGCCTGGATCCACTCAAGGACCAGAGCTACTTCCTGCACCGCTTGAACCAGGCGCAGTTGGCCAAGACCCTGTTCCCGGTGGGCGAGCTGGCCAAGACCGAGGTGCGCCGCATCGCCGAGGAGATCGGCCTGCCCAACGCCAGGAAAAAGGACTCGACCGGCATCTGCTTCATCGGCGAGCGGCCCTTCCGCGAATTCCTGAACCGCTATCTGGCGCACCAGCCCGGCCCGATCAAGGACGAGCGCGGCCGCAAGCTGGGCGAGCATGTCGGCCTGTCCTTCTACACCCTGGGCCAGCGCCAGGGCCTGGGCATTGGCGGCGTGAAGGAGAAGGGCAGCCCGCGCGGCGGTGGCCAACACGCACCCTGGTTCGTGGCACGCAAGGACATGCAGAGCAACACCCTCTATGTGGTGCAAGGGCATGAGCATCCCTGGCTGCTGAGCCACGGCCTGATCGCCGACGACATCTCCTGGACCGGTCGCCCGCCTGTCTATGGAGGTTTTGGCGCCAAGACGCGCTACCGCCAGGCCGATGCGGCCTGCGCCTTCACGCCCGAGAGCCCCGCGCCGGGCCAGTTCCGGCTCGATTTCGCGCAGCCGCAATGGGCCGTCACCCCGGGCCAGAGCGCGGTGCTCTACGACGGCGAGGTCTGCCTGGGCGGCGGCGTGATCGCCGAGGCCATCGCGACGCCACCCATCTGAGGGGAATCAGCATGACGAAGCGCACATCCACAACCCTGCGCGCCGTGGCAGATTCGCGCCTTCGTCTGTGAACCCCCTCCACGCCTTGGACCGCCTGCTTGCCCGCATCGCGCAGCCCGCCTTCGTGCTGCGCATTGCCGCGTTGGCGGTCTGCCTGCTGGAACTGTTCGCCACCGTCGGGGCACTGCTGGGCCGCAAGACCGAGGCCTATGACGGCGTGCTCGCCAATCTCTATCGGCGCTTCGGTGGCGAGCCCGGCGACCGGCTGATCGTGCTGGCCAGCTTCACCCTGGTGTGCCTGTTTGCCTACCAGTTCTGGCGCCTGGCGCGCGAGAACAGCATGGACCAGCCGCCGCCTCAGGCCCTGCCGCGCATCCTGCTGCTGGACCTGGTGGCGCTGGCGGTCACGCCGGGCCTGCCCTTTCTGGTCACCGCGCTGGCGGCGGTGCTGCTGCGCGTGCGCGCCGCCTTCATGTTTGCGCTCAGCCAGGTGGCGATCAATCTGGCGCTCTACTGGTGGCTGCCCAGCGATGGCCAGTTGCTGGAGCAGCTGCGCAGCGACACGCCCTGGTGGGTCAACAGCCTGGGCCTGATGATGGCCATGGTGGGCCTGCATGGCATGGCCTTCGGCCTGGGCCGCATGGCCGCCGCCGAGGCGGAGAAGCGCCGCTGGCTGCAGGCCATGCTGGCCGAGAAGCACAGCGGCGAACGCCTGCAGCTGGAGCAGATGCGCTATGCCGAGCGCATGAGCATGGCACGCGAGCTGCACGATGTGATGGGCCACCACCTCACCGCGCTGAACCTGCATCTGCAGCTCAGCGAGGCCCTGCTGCAGCGCGCCGACCCCGCCGCCGCGGCGCAGGCCGTGGGCAAGGCGCGCGAAGGCGCGGCGCATCTGCTGGACGACGTGCGCGCCGCCGTCTCGCGCGAGCGCAACTCGGCCTGCATCGACCTCAGCACCGCCCTCCACACCCTGGCCGAGGGCATTGCCAGCACCCAGATCACGCTCAGCCTGGACGAGGCCGCGCGCGACCTCTCGCCGCGCGCCGCCCATGCCCTGCTACGCTGCGTGCAGGAGGCGGTGACCAACAGCGTGCGCCATGCGCGCGCCACCCAGGTGGAGGTCTGCCTGAGCGTGCAGGGCGAGGGCGATGCACAGCGCGTGCGCGTCACCATCGAAGACAACGGCCAGGGTGCCCCCAGGCTGCGCGAGGGCAATGGCCTCAAGGGCATGCAGGAGCGCATGGGCGAGCTCGCCGGCAGCATGCAGGTGCTGCGCTACAGCCCCGGTTTCATGATCGAATTGATGTGTCCTAGGAGAGCATAGGTGACGGCCCTCCCCCTACGCGCTGCGCGCGCCCCCTCAAGGGGGCAAGCCCGTCGGACCGGCAAAGCCGGATCCGCGGGCTCCGCTGGGCTTGATCGGATTCGTGCGAATAGATTGCCGCCAAGAGGCAAGGAGAACTGAGATGACTGCTGAAGCAATCAAGGTGCTGCTGGTTGAAGACCAGCAACTGGTGCGCGAAGGCCTCAAGGGCCTGCTCTCGCTGCACGAGGAGATCCGCATCATTGGCGAGGCGTCCGATGGTGCCGAGGCGCTGGAGCTGATCGCGCAGGAGCAGCCCGATGTGATCCTGTCGGACATGCGCATGCCGCGCCTGGACGGCACCGGCCTGATCCGCGCGCTGGCAGCGCGGGCGCTGAAGATTCCGGTGGTGCTGCTCACCACCTTCGACGACGCCGCGGTTTTCGACGAAGCAGTGCGCGCCGGCGCCAAGGGCTTTCTGCTCAAGGCCATCAGCCCCGACACCCTGGTGCAGGCGCTGCGCGACGTGGCCGCCGGCGGCACCGCGCTGCGCCCCACCCTCACCGAACGCATGGAGCGCCAGAGCACCCATGTGGAGCGCGCCTTCAGCGCCACCGAGCAGCCCGACCCCTTGAGCCCCAAGGAGCTGCAGGTGCTGCGCCTGGTGGCCAGCGGCCGCTCCAACACCGAGATCGCCACCCTCTTGGGCAATAGCGAGGGCGTGATCAAGAACCACTGCTCGGCGATTTTTTCCAAGATGGGCGTGCGCGACCGCACCCAGGCGGTGCTCAGGGCAATTGATCTGGGCTGGATCTAGGCGGGTCGGCCAGCTCCACCCGGTTGCGCCCCGCCGCCTTTGCGCGGTAGAGGGCCTTGTCGGCGCGGCCGATGGCGCCGTCCACCGACTCGGCGGGCCGCAGGCAGGCCACGCCGAAGCTGGCTGTGACCGGCAGTGACAGGCCCGGTTCAATCTCGATCGCTTGCGCCTGCAGGCCTTGGCGTATGCGTTCGGCCACCGCGCCGGCGGCCTGGGCATCGGTGCCCGGTAGGGCGATCAGGAACTCCTCGCCCCCCCAGCGGCAGGCCAGGTCGACCTCGCGCACCCCTTCGGTGATGAGCCCGCCCAGTCGGCGCAGCACCATGTCGCCGGCCAAGTGGCCGTAACGGTCGTTGACCGTCTTGAAGCGATCCAGGTCCAGCACCACGAAACTCAAGGGCTCCTGCCGGCGCTGCGTCCTGGCGCTCTCGCGCGCCAGCTGAGCGCTCATGCTGCGGCGGTTCATCAGGCCGGTGAGCGGATCGGTGGTCGCGAGTTCGTGCAGTTGCCGCTCCGCGCGCTGCATTTGCAGCGAGTACAGGCTCGCCAGCACGCCCATGGCCAAGAGCGTCGCGGTCAGATTGAACAGGCCCAGGCGCATCGTCACCGTGGCGTCGAGCGCAAACCAGGGCTCGGCGCCAGCGCGCCAGCAGGCCAGCGCGACATAGGCCAGGATGGTGCCGAAGCACAGCGCCAGCTTGCTGCGCCAGCTCTCCAGATGGCTCACCATGGTGACCGGCACGGCGGCAAACAGGTAGTAGTGGAAGCCGCTCGCCCAGCCGAGCAGCAGCACGGCCAGCACCGAGTGCATCAGCACCTCCATGCCCAGCAACAGCAGGGCCGGCAATGTGCGCCCCTGCCGCAGCAGCACGATGGCGAGGAAACAGACCCCCAGCGCCGCCAGGCTGACCGCCGCCATCTGCAAGGCGCCCAGCAGCCAGAACAGCGCCAGCAAGCCCACCTGAGCCAGCAGCACCAGGTGCGCGGCCCAGTACAGCAGCCGGGTCGATGCCGCATGCATCAGGTTGTACGGCGCTGACTGCATGCGGGCCCTTTCGTCGAAACCGGCGGCCGCACAGCCGCGGCGCCCCGTGACCCAAGCCTACTCCGGTCTCGTACGCCCCAGCAACAGCACCCAGAAGCGCTGATACTTCCCCGGCGCGGCCACGCAGGCCAGGCCGGCGTCAAACAGATCGGGCGCCATCAGGTTCCGGCAATGCGCTGGGCTGGCCAGCCAATGCTGCAGCGCCTCATCCAGGCTTTCCGGTCCGGCCACCAGGTTCTCACCGGCCGCCTGCGCCAGATAGCCCGCGGCGCCCAGCCGCTCGCGCAGGCTGCGGCCCTGCCGGCCCACATGGCTGATCGCGTCGCGCTGGGCCAGTTCGCCGGCATAGGCCTCGGCCGCACCCGCCAGCCGCAAGTCCCAGCGCAGGGCCGGCGCGGCCGGCCGCCCCGCTCCGGCGCATGGCTGCGGCTCGGCACGCAGGGCGTTCAGGCGCTGCAGCACCGCCGCGGGCGTCAGGCCGACCGGGCAGGCTGGCACCTCGCCCTGGGCCGCAGCCCCCAGCGCCCAGAAGGCCAAGCACCAGCCCCAGCGTCCCGACATCGCATCCCCGTTCAGATCAAGCCCGCATCCTAAAACAGCGGCTACCATCGCCCGGCGCCACCACTGAGGCTCATCGCTATGGCTGAGACGAATTCGCTGAAGCAACTGAAGATCGACCGCCAGGCCGCCGGCGAAGGCAAGCGCCGGCGCCTGCCCTGGCGCTGGATCGTGGCCGGCACCCTGCTGCTGGCGGCCGCGGGCCTGGCCATGGCGCCGCGCACGCCCGAAGTGCAGACCACCACGGTGCTGCAGAGCACGCCCTCGCAGCAATACCTGCAGCTCACCGCCTCGGGCTATGTGGTGGCGCAGCGCCGCGCCGCAGTGGCCTCCAAGGCCACCGGCCGACTGGTCGAGCTGCTGGTGCGCGAGGGCTCGCTGCTGAAGAAGGGCGAGCTGATCGCGCGCCTGGACGCCAGCGATGTGCAGGCCGGCATAGGCACGGCCCAGGCCGGCGTGCGCCTGGCCGAGGCCGCGCAACGCCAGAGTCAGGCCGGCGTGCGCCAGGCCGAGGTGGAGTTCAACAATGCCGAGGCCGAATTCCAGCGCGCGCGCAGCCTGCAGGCCCAGGGCTTTTTGTCGGCGCAGGCGATGGAGGCGGCGCAGCGCCGCCTTGATGCCGCGCGCGCCGCCCAGGCCAGCGCCCAGGCCGGCGTGGCGCAGGCGCAGGCCGGCGTGGGCCAGGCCCAGGCGCTGCTGAAGGTGCAGGAGGTGAACCGCGATTTCACCGAGATCCGCGCACCCTTCGACGGCATCGTGCTGCTGAAGAACGCCAATGTGGGCGACATCATCACGCCCTTCTCCAACGCCGCCGGCTCGCAGGGCGCGGTGGTGACGATGGCCGATATGAGCACGCTGGAGGTGGAGGCCGATGTCTCCGAGGGCAGCCTGTCCAAGGCGGCCAAGGGCCAGCCGGTGGAGATCACGCTCGACGCCCTGCCCGGCCAGCGCTTCCGCGGCCGCGTCGGCGGCATCGTGCCGACGGTGGACCGCGCCAAGGCCACCGTCATCACCAAGGTGCAGTTCGAGGGAAAACTGGACCCGCGCATCCTGCCCGAGATGAGCGCCAAGGTGGCGTTTCTGTCCCAGGCCCCCACCGAGGCCGAGCAGCAGCCGGTGCTGGCCGTCAACCCCAAGGCGCTGCTGGAGCGCGATGGCAAAAGTTATTTGTTCCGCCTGAAGCGCACCGGCGAGCAGGAGCTGCTGGAGGCGCTGGAGGTGAAGAAGGGCCGCATGCTGGGCGATGTGCTGGAGGTGGCGGGGGCGCTCAAGTCGGGCGAGCGCCTGGTGCTCAACCCCAGCGACAAGCTCAAGGACGGCGCCCAGGTCAAGCTGGCCGCCAAGTGAGAGAAAGCGCAGCATGTCCGAGGCCCTCATCCGCATCAGCCACCTGAGCAAGTCCTACCGGCGCGGCGGCCAGGAGATCCCGGTGCTGCTGGACATCGAGCTGGAGGTGCAGCGCGGCGACTTCGTGGCCCTGATGGGCCCCAGCGGCTCGGGCAAGAGCACGCTGCTGAACCTGATCGCCGGCATCGACCAGCCCAGCAGCGGGCGCATCGAAATCGGCGGCATCGACATCGCCACCCTCGGCGAGGGCCGGCTGGCCGACTGGCGCGCCGCCAACGTCGGTTTCATCTTTCAGTTCTACAACCTCATGCCGGTGCTCACCGCGCTGGAGAACGTCGAGCTACCGCTGCTGCTCAGCGGCCTCGGCGCCCGGCAGCGCCGGGCGCACGCCGAGGCGGCGCTGGCGATGGTGCGGCTGGAAGACCGCATGGATCATTACCCCAACGAACTCTCGGGCGGCCAGCAGCAGCGCGTGGCGATCGCGCGCGCGCTGGTCAGCGACCCGGCCATGATCGTGGCCGACGAGCCCACCGGCGACCTCGATCGCCACACCGGCGAGGAGGTGCTGTCGCTGCTGGACGAACTCAACCGCAGCCTTGGCAAGACCATCGTGATGGTGACTCACGACCCCAAGGCCGCGGCGCGCGCGCACCGCCTCATCCACCTGGAAAAGGGCGTGCTGGTGCACGAGCCCTGAGCAGATACCGGCGATGCTGTTCACCCTCAAGCTGCTGCTGCGCAATGCCTTCAGGCACAAGCTGCGCACCCTGCTGACCCTGGTGGGCCTGGTGGTGGCGGTGTCGGCCTTCGGCCTGCTGCGCACCATCGTCGACGCCTGGTATGCCGGCGTCGAGGGCTCGAGCAGCACGCGCCTGGTGTCCCGCAGCGCGATCTCGCTGACCTTCCCCTTGCCGCTCAACTACGCGCAGCGCCTCAAGGCGGTGGACGGCGTGGCCAGCGTCTCCTGGGCCAACTGGTTCGGCGGCGTCTACATCACCGAGCGCAACTTCTTCCCGCAGTTCGCGGTCGAGCCGGCCAGCTATCTGGCGCTCTACCCCGAGTACCGCCTCAAGGACGAGGAGCGCCTGGCCTTCATCCGCGACCGCCAGGGCTGCGTGGTGGGCCGCAAGCTGGCCAACAAATTCGGCTGGAAGATCGGCGACCAGATCCCCCTGCGCGGCACCATCTACCCGGGCACCTGGACCTTCACGCTGCGCGGCATCTGGGACGGCGCCGAGGCCAAGACCGACGAGAGCCAGCTGCTGTTCCACTGGGGCCTGATCAACGAGACCCTGCGCAAGCGCTACCCGGGCCGTGCCGATTTCGTGGGTGTGTATGTGATCGGCATCAACGAGCCGCACAACGCCGCGGCCATCTCGCAGCGCGTCGACGCACTGTTCAAGAACTCGCTGGCCGAGACCCTCACCGAGACCGAGTCGGCCTTCCAGCTCAGCTTCGTCTCGATGAGCGAGGCCATCCTGGTGGCGGTGCAGGCGGTCAGCCTGATCATCATCGTCATCATCATGGCGGTGATGGCCAACACCATGACGATGACGGCACGCGAGCGCCTGGCCGAGTACGCCACCCTCAAGGCGCTGGGCTTCGGGCCCGGCTTCATCGTCAAACTGCTGTTCGGCGAGAGCCTGCTGATCGCCCTGGTGGGCGGCCTGTGCGGTCTGCTCGTGACCCTGCCGCTGGCCGCCGCCTTCCGTGCCGCGGTGGGCACGCTGTTCCCGGTGTTCCAGGTCTCCGAGCTGACCATGGCGCTGCAGCTGCTCGCGGCCCTGCTGGTGGGCGTGGTGGCAGCGGCCTGGCCGGCCTGGAAGATGAGCCGCATCAGCATCGTGGCTGGATTAAGGCAAGTCGCATGAGGCTATTGCCCTTGGCCTACATCGCCCGCAACCTCTGGGTGCGGCGCGTCACCACTTTACTCACCGCTGGCGGCATGGCGCTGGTGGTCTATGTGTTCGCCACCGTGCTGATGATGAGCGAGGGCATACGCCAGACCCTGGTGGCCACCGGCCAGCCCGACAATGTGATGGCCTTGCGCAAGGGCGCCGGCGCCGAGATCAACAGCGGCGTCGAGCGGCAACAGGCCGCCATCCTGGAGAGCCTGCCCGGCATCGCCACAGGCAGCCGGGGTCAGGTCTTGCTGAGCAAGGAACCGGTGGTGCTGAACAACCTGCCCAAACGCGGCAGCGGCAAGCCCAGCAATGTGACGGTGCGCGGCACCAGCGCCACCGGGCTGGAGCTGCGCCCCCAGGTGCGGCTGGTGCAGGGCCGCATGTTCAGGCCCGGCAGCTCGGAGATCGTCACCGGCCGCGCCGTGGCCGAGGGCTTCCAGGGCGCGGCGCTGGGCGAGACGCTGCGCTTCGCCGGCCGCGACTGGAGCGTGGTGGGCGTGTTCGACAGCGGCCGCACCGGCTTCGACTCCGAGATCTGGGGCGACGCCGAACAGATGCTGCAGGCCTTCCGCCGCAATGCCTTCTCCAGCATCGTGTTCCGCCTCAGCGACGCAGGCCAGTTCGAGGCGCTGAAGGCCGCCATCGCGGCCGACCCGCGCCTGACGGTCGAGGCCAAGCCCGAGATCCAGTTCTACGCCGAACAGAGCGAGGCGCTGGCCACCTTCATCAGCTACCTGGGCACCTCGCTGTCCATCATCTTTTCGATCGGCGCCATCGTCGGCGCCATGATCACCATGTTTGCCGCGGTGGCGCAGCGCACCGGCGAGATCGGCACCCTGCGCGCCCTGGGCTTTAGGCGCGGCGCGGTGCTGCTGGCCTTTCTGTGCGAGGCCCTGCTGCTGGCCCTGGTGGGCGGGCTGCTGGGCCTGTTGGCGGCCAGCGGCATGCAGACGGTGAACATCTCGACCACCAATTTCCAGAGCTTTGCCGAGCTGGCCTTTCAATTCAAGCTGACCGGCCGCATCGTCTGGCAGACCCTCGCCTTCGCCCTCTTCATGGGCCTGCTGGGCGGCTTCGTGCCGGCCTGGCGCGCCGCGCGCATGAAGATCGTGGACTGCCTGCGCGCGGCCTGAGGCGCGCCGCGCCGCCCTGGCTTCGAGCATGGCCACTGTCGCTGGGCACCAACTGCGCGCCTCGGCCGCGCGCTATGCGCCCAGGCCGACGGCTTCGCTTGGTGGACCGAGCCGCGCGCCATCGGAATGCCAAGCGCAGCGCCGGCAATTTCGCAGGTACCGATACGCACCGATCGGAGGCGCCGCGCTCACGCCGCGCCCACCTCGGGCCCATGGCAGCATGGGCTAACACTTCGCCGCGATGGGTGCCGAAAGAATTTTTGGGGAGGCGACCGCGCGCGCACCCCGCGGCTCGCGCTCCTAGACTCGCGAGCCACCAAGCCCCCGCCGGCTGCCACCAACAGTGGCCACCAATTCATGGGGTTATGGCCTGGTCACCCACCACTACGATTCCGGGAGCATCCGATATGTTGAAATCACCCCAGGTCAGCGCCATCAGCGCGGCCGTCGTCTATGCCTTGAGCGCCCTGGCCGCTGCCTCGGCCCAGGCGCAAACCGAAGCGCAGAAGATCGATCGCGTCGAGGTCACCGGCTCCGCCATCAAGCGCGTGGATGCCGAGACGGCCGTGCCCGTGACCGTGATCAAGATGTCTGACCTCAAGAGTGAGGGCATCAGCACCGTCGAACAGGTGGTGGCACGCCTGGCGGCCAGCCAGTCCAATACCGGCAGCTCGCAGGCCGTGGGTTCGGCATCGGGCGGCGCCGCGTTTGCCGACCTGCGCGGCATCGGCCGCAACAAGACCCTGGTGCTGCTGAACGGCCGCCGCATCGCCAACAACGCACTCGACGCCACCGCACCCGACCTGAACACCATTCCCTTCGCTGCGCTGGAACGCGTCGAAGTGCTGCGCGACGGCGCCTCCTCGCTGTATGGCACCGATGCCATCGGCGGCGTGATCAACTTCATCACCAAGAAGAGCTACAGCGGCGGCAGCCTGACGCTGGGCTACAGCTCGCCCGAGGACGAGGGCGGCAAGTCGCACAACGTCAATGCCAGCCTGGGCTATGGCGATCTCAGCCGCGACGGCTTCAACATCTACGCGCTGCTCGACGCCTCCAAGCAAAAGCCCATCCAGGCCAGCCAGCGACCCTATGTGGACCGCCAGACGCCCAAGACCTCGGGCTCGCCCTTCCCGGCCAACTACTTCCAGGAGGGCGACAGCGTCAACCCGATCGGCCCGAAGTGCGCGCCCCCCCTGGTGCTGCCTGACGGCATCAGTGGCTGCCTGTACTCCTACTCACGCCTGGTCCAGCTGGTGCCCGAGCAGGAGCGCATGTCGGGCCTGGTGAAGGCCAGCGTCGACCTGGGCGGCAGCCATTTGGCCAGCCTGGAATACTTCCGCACCTCCAGCATCAACAAGACCGTGGTCGCCGGCGTGCCCTATGGCGCACTGACGATGAACCCCGGCACCAAGTACTTCCCCGGCCAGGGCATCACCCCGCTGCCACCCGCGTCGGCCGGCATCGACCTGAGCCAGCCCATCACCGTGAAGTGGCGTGACGAGGTCAGCGGCGGCCGTGCCGACAAGTCCGACAACACCCAGCAGCGCCTGCTGCTGGCGCTGGATGGCACGCTGGCCAACTGGGACTACAAGGTCGGCGTCTCGCACAACACCAACGAGGTGAAGAACTTCCTGACCGGCGGCTATACCAACGGCACCATCATCACCCCCGGCGTGCGCGACGGCATCATCAACCCCTTCGGCGCACAAGACGACGCCGGCAAGGCGCTGATCGCCAAGGCCGCCGCCAGGGGCATGCTGTATTCGGGCACCGGCAAGGTCAGCACGGTGGACGCCTCGGCCAGCACCGAGCTGGGCGACTGGCTGGGTGCCGGCAACGCGACGCTGGCGCTGGGCGGCGAATTCCGCAAGGAGAACTTCGTCAACAAGGCCAACACCGAGTTTGCCGAGACGGTGATCGCCAGCACCGGCTATGACCCGGCCATCGACAACCGCGGCAGCCGCAAGGTCAGCGCCGTCTATGCCGAGCTGGCCCTGCCGCTGCTCAAGGGCCTGGAGCTGGGCATGGCCCTGCGCCACGACCGCTACAACGACTTCGGCAACACCACCAACCCCAAGTTCAGCCTGCGCTACCAGCCGAGCAAGAACCTGCTGCTGCGCGGCAGCTATTCGACCGGCTTCCGTGCCCCCTCGCTGTACGACCTGAACGCGCCGCAGACCTATACCAACACCGGCAACGCCTTTGACGATCCGCTGCGCTGCCCGGACGGCAAGCCCATTCCCGGCGCGCCCAAGGCCAACAACTGCGGCACCCAGTTCATGACGCTGGGCGGCGGCAACAAGAATCTGCGTCCCGAAACCGCCAAGAACGCCACGCTGGGCGTGGTGTTCGAGCCGGTGGCCGACCTCAGCCTGGGCATGGACCTGTGGTGGGTGCGCATCAAGGACTCGATCGGCGTGCTGCCCGAGACCACCATCTTCGGTGACCCGGTCAAGTACAAGGACAGCTTCCGCCGCGCCCCCGACGGCTCGCTCTCCACCGACGGCTCGCTGTGCCCCGGCCCGAAGTGCGGCTATATCTTCAACCCCACGCTCAACCTGGGTGGCGTGATCACCAACGGCATCGACGCCAGCCTGAACTACCGCCTGCGCACCGCCGATGCCGGCACCTTCACGGTCAACGCCAACGGCACCTATGTCGTGCGCTACAACTACCAGGACGAGCCCGGCGGCGCCTGGAACGAGAACGAAGGCGCTTATGTCGGCACCAACCCGATCTTCCGCTGGTCGCACGCGATCACGTTCGGCTGGAGCCAGGGCGCCTACGCGCTCGGCGCCACCAACCGCTATCGCACCGGCTACCTGGACCAGAACAAGAAGGACACGGTGCCGGCCGATTCGATCTGGGATGTCTACGGCAGCTGGAAGCCCGTCAAGGGCGTGACCCTGACGGCCGGCGTGCGCAATGTGTTTGACACCGAGCCGCCGTTCTCGCGTCAAAACGCCACCTTCCAGACCGGCTACGACCCGCGCTTCGCCGACGCCGTGGGCCGCAGCTACTACGTGCGCGCAGGCTACGAGTTCTAAGTCAGCGTCGCTCACGTGCAAGGGGCGCCCATGCCTTGGGCGCCCTTTTTCTTTGCGCGCTTGCGCGGCGCCAGCGAAGGCGCGACGATGGGCCATGAGCACCCACACCACCCTCCTACGCCTTGGCGGCATCACCCTGCTGGCCCTCGCCGCCGCGGCCTGCAATAGCGCGCCCAAGGTGGAGGCCAGGGACAGCGCCACGCTGCTGAAGGACATCAAGGCCGAGATCGGCGATGCCGCCTGCGACGCGCCGCAGCAATGCCGCAGCATCGCGGTGGGCCACAAGTCCTGCGGCGGGCCGGAGGGCTATCTGGCCTGGTCCAGCAAGCGCAGCGATGCGGCCAAGCTCCAGACCCTGGTCGAACAGCATGCTGCCGCGCGCCGGGCCGAGAACCTGCGCAGCGGCATGATGTCCGACTGCCGCCTCGTCACCGACCCGGGCAGCAGCTGCCAGGCGGGGCGCTGCAGCCTGCTGGCCGGCGGCGGCGCGGGCGCCACCGGCCAGCAGTAGGGCCCAAGACAAAGGCCGCAGCCCTTGCGGGTTGCGGCCTCAAAAAAGTCAGACGTTTGGCGCAGTCTCTGGCCGCTTGGCCGGAGACTGCGTTGCCGCCTTGCTTAGTTGCTCATCGGCACCAGCTTGTGTGCGCTGGTTTCCACCGGCTCGCTCACCGGCAGGCCGCCGTTGGTCTCGACGCGCACCACCGTGGTGGCTTGCACCGTACCGCCGGCGTCCTTGAACTGCACGCCACCGAGGTAGCGGCCCGATGCGGCCAGACCCGACCAGAGCAGGCCCACCGTGGCCGAGCTGTTGGCGTAGACGGTGCTGGGCAGCATGGCGCGGAAGTTGCCGCCGGTGTCGCCCACCTTGACGACCCAGGTCGACAGGCGGTGCGTCATCGCATCCGAGCCACCGTAGGCGGCCACGCAGACGCGATAGTTGCCGGCCGCCGGGGCGCTGACCTGCGCCGCTTCGTTGGAACCATCGTTGCCCGAGTACACCCAGCCGCCCGTCGGCGTCAGGATGCCCATGTCGTTGTCGTCCCCGGCACCGCTGACGTCCGCCTGGCGCAGCGCCGCACGCAGCACCACGGTGTTGGCGGGCACGGCGATGTTGTAGACCTTCACGTCGGGCAGATCGGCACCGGCCTGGCAGGCTGCCTTCAGCTGTGCCGAGTTCTTGCCGCCTTCAGCCAGCGTCACGGCATCACCCATGGTCACCGGGCTCAGGCCACCCACGGCGGAACCCATGCGGCCGGCAAAGCCGGTCTTCACGGTGATCAGCTTGTTGCCGGAAGCCGTGTTGGCGACCAGGCCGGCGGGCGCGCTGATGGGCTTGCCGATGCGTGCCTGGATGGGGCTGCGCACCACATGGCTGCCGTCGGTCCAGCTCAGCGAGCCGAACTGCCAGGCGTTGACGGCGGCACCGGCGCCGGTCAGCTTGACCGTGAAGGACTTGGTCTCACCCGGGTTCAGGCTCAGCGTGCTGGGCGTCACCACCGTGGTGAAGCCGGGCACCGAGGCCGTTGCCGTGTAGGTGGCAGCGCTGCCGCCCACATTGGTGACGCGGCGCGTCACCGTGGCGGTGCCCATCACATTGCCCACCGTGATCGAAGGCAGGTTGAGGTTGTAGGTCTCGTCCAGCGTGCCATAGGTGGTGCAATCCGCAGCCGGCACAGCGGGCTTGTTGACCTTGCACTGGTACTTCACGTAGTCGGCCTTGCCGGCGTCGTACACCAGGCCCGGATCGGTGGCCTTGTTGGGATCCACATGGCCGGCACCCTGGGCCCAGGGCAGCAGACCGTTCTGGTCGCCGGGCAGGCCGTCGTTCAGGGTCGAGTAGCCGGTGGTCATCAGGGCCGACTTGATCGCCGCGGGCGACCAGCTCGGGTGCGCCTGCTTGATCAGCAGCGCCAGGCCGGCCACATGCGGGCTGGACATCGAGGTGCCCTGGTAGGAGGCCCAGGCCGGCGGCGGCACCAGCGTGCCGTTGGCCACCGCATTGCGCTCGGCCTGGCTCAGATCCGCCGTCACGCTGGCGATCACGTCCACGCCGGGCGCGGTCAGGTCGGGCTTGAGAATGTTGCTGTCGCCCTGGTTGGGGCCACGCGAAGAGAAGCCGGCCATGATGGGCGCGGGCTTCTGGCCCACATAGAACTTGCCGATAGCCGCGGTGGCACCGGCGGTCTGGGCATAGGTCTTGATCGCAGCGCCGTCAGCCACCGTCACGTGGATGGTGGGCACCGAATGGGCCTCGGCCACCAGACCGCCGCCGTTGTCGACCAGGATCATGCCGACGCCGCCGGCCTGCTGCACGGCAAAGCTCTTGTCCACTCGGGCGTTGTTGCCGCGCGTGCAGACCACGATCTTGCCGGCCACCTTGGCCGGGTCGAGTTCCAGCGGATTGCTGAAGCACAGCTTCAGGTTGGCGCCGGCACCGGCGATGCCGGCATCCTCGGCGCGAATCAGCGGCGTGGCAGCCACCGGCGTGATATTGAGCGAGGCGCCCGAGACCTTGCTGCCATTGCCCAGATTGGCATCGGCCTGCATATTGCGATCATGCGTGGAAGCCGCCACCGTGGTCAGCCAGGGGCTGATGTGGGCCACCTGGTTGGCCGGGCCGCTGTTGCCGGCCGATGCGGCCACGAACACGCCCGCCAGCGAGGCGCGGTAGAAGGCCTGCTCGACCGGGTCGTTGACCGAGGTCTGCGAGCCGCTGATCGAGAAGTTGATGACGTTCACGCCATCGTTCACGGCGTCGTCGATGGCCTTCACCGAATCGGTGCTGTAGCAGGTGTTCTGGCTGCCCGTGCCGTCGGTGGCAGCGGGATTCGGGAAGGTCCAGCAGACCTTGTACGCGGCCACGCGGGCACGCGGTGCCATGCCGGAGGCCTGGCCCATGGCAATGCCCGAGACGATGGCAGTGGCGCCACTATTGCCCGCCGCCGTGGAAGCGGTGTGGTCGCCGTGGCCGCCGTGGCCGTTGGGGCCGGAACCCGAGTCGCGCGGCGAGTCGAAGTCCGTCCAGTGCATCACCGGCTGGTTGGCCTTGAAGGCGGCGTTGTAGAACTTGGCGCCGATCAGCTTGTTATTGCAATGCAGGGCCGGGTTGAAGCCCTCGCCGGCCACGCAGCCGCCATGGAAGCTGGCGGGCGCCGGGCCAAAGACCTGGGTGCCGGCCGGGTCGAAGGTGGGCACGCCATTGGCGTCCACGCGATCGGCAAAGGCGGGGTTCTCGGGCCAGATACCGCCGTCGATGATACCGACCACCATGCCCTCGCCCTTGTTGGCATTGCCGCCCACGGTCTGCGACCACAGGCCGCCGGGCGCGGTGAGCTTCAGGAAGTTGCTGGTGCTGATCGTGTCGTACTGGCGCGGCACGTCCTCGAACACGTCCACCACGCTCGGGCTGGACTTGAGCGCCAGCACCTCGGCCTCGGTCAGGCTGGCGGCAAAGCCGTTGAACACCGTCTTGTAGGTGGCCAGCAACGGGGCGTTGCCCACCAGCGCGATCACATTGTCCTGCTGCTTGCCCAGGTAATCGATATAGGCCTGCACGGCGGTGCTGCCGTACTTGAAGGTGCTGCCGGGCGCCGGTTGCGTCGCAGCCAGGCCGGCGACGCCACCCTGGTAGGTGGCGGCCGGCTCGTTGTTGAGCTGCACCAGATAGGTCTTGCGCTCCTGGGCCATGGCGGCGGTGGCCAGGCTCGAAAGCAGCACCAGGGTCGCCAGGGCTGCGGGCTTGAGTTTCATCGTCATGTCTTGTCCTTTTGTTCTTGCGCGTTGCTGGGGCTCAGACGGAGCGACGGCGGCTGCGTGCGAAGCCGGCCAGGCCCAGGGCCAGGGCCGTCAGCGCCAGGCTGGCAGGCTCGGGGATTTCGGCCAGGTTGAGGTTGTCAAGCGCGAACTGGGCACGGTCGCTACCGAAGGCCGAGCAGCTGCCGGCGGCATTGCAGGCGTAGCCGAACACGTACAGGGCGTCGAACTCGGTGCCGGCAAAGGCGGCGCTGGGGTTGTAGTGGTTGAAGTTCAGCGCGCCCTGTGCGTCTGGGCCTGCCAGCTGGTAGGTGCTGGTCAGGAAGCCGCTGCCGTCGGCCTTGTGGCCCTGCAGTCGGATCAGACCCGCCACGGCGGGCAGGGGATCGCCATTGCCGACGAAGCCGGCGTCGAAACCCTTGACCTGGAAGCGCGCGCCGTTCATGCGGCCCACAGCCATCGCGCCGTCGTTCAGGCCGGTGAAGAAGTTCGTCTTGTTGTTGCTGGGGCAGACCACGCCCATGCAGGTGCCGCCAAGATCGGCGCCGTCGACGATGGCACCCACCAGATCGCCAAGCTGCGCATTGGCGGCATTGGAGAAGGGGTCCATCCAGTAACCCGTTTGGTAGAACTCGTCGCCATGGCCGAAGAACGGCATCGTGGGCGCATTGGGCGTGCTCAGCAGCCCATCGAAGGTGACGATGCTGGCGCTGGCCGTGCCCGCTACGCCGCACAGCGCTGCCAAGGCCAGCGCGGATTTGATCAAAGACCGCTTCATAAAAAATCCTTCTCCTGTTACCAATGATGTTGGTGTCTTGCACCCGAATTTTTTGGCTGGCAGCTACACCCCGGGGATACCGGGCAAGCGCCACACTGGCCGCCCAACGCAGAGAATCCGAATGAGGCCGAACAACAACGCGTGCGTCAGGATGCGGATTCTGATCAGAGCCGTGGCGATGGACATACTGAGTTGCCCCGCCCCCGAGTTAGGGGTATCCAGGGTAAATACGGACAGGTGCACAGGGGCGTGCGCGCCGTGGCGCGCTAGCACTCAGGGGCCGGGGGCCGAGGCCGCAGGCGCCGTGGGGTCAGGTTTTGCCTGGGCGGGAGCGGTTTTGAAGAGCCAATCGCTGGCATGCGATGCAGGGCTGCCGGCGTCGCCGAGCTGCCGCAGCAAGACCTGCTCCGAACGGCTGCGCACGCCCTCGAACCCCCGCGGATCGGCGGGTGCCGCAAGTAACACCCAGTCGGGTTTGCCGGTGAAAGGGTCGGCATAAACGCGACGCAGGTGGTGGCGCGGCTTGATGCCACGGCCATCGCGCAGCAGGTCTTCGAAGCTATGCGGGTAGTTGGGAGGCTGGCTCGGGCTGGCCAGCAGATAGCTTTCGATCGCGCGCGCGATCTCCTGACCGCGGAACTCCAGCTCGCGCTCGCGCTCGCGCTGCGCCGCGGTACTCCAGTGCTGGCCCAGCGCCGCCAGCGCGGCCGAGGTGATGGCCACGAAGAACAGCATGCCCAGATAGGTAAACCCCGGCTGGAGCTTCTTCTCACCAGTCCGCATACAAGCGTCCGTCGCTGCCGCGCCCGGCCGCGCCGCTGCGCAGGTCGTAGAGCTGGCCCTTGAGCTGCGCATCCGGTGGCGGGCCGAGTTCGACCCAGCCATCGCGCCGGCCCAAGAGCGGGTCTTCGGGGATCTCGCGCAGATAGCGCGCCTCGGCCAGCTGCTGCAGCGAATCGGGGTAACGGCCCTTGTCGGCCGCGTACTGGTCGATCGCGTCGCGCATCACGTTCAGCGAGCTACGCAGCGCGGTCTCGCGCGATTTCTGCAGGCTGTTGAAGTAGCGCGGCGCGGCGATGCTGGCGAGCAGGGCCACGATCGCCATCACGACAATCAATTCAATCAGGGTGAAGCCACGCTGTCGCATGCCTACCAGTCCTTGTACAGCGTGCCGTCGAGCGCGCGGCGCTCGGAGCGGGAATAGACGTCGAACACATCGCGGCCGGCGCGGGGTTCATCGGGCGGGCTGTCGGCGGCGCGCAGGCCCCAGCTCTCCTCGGGCGTCAGGGCCGGGTCGGCCAGCGGGTCGCGCGGCAGGCGGCGCAGGAAGTAGAGCTTGCGGCCGTTCGCCGATTTCACATCCGGCACGCCCTTCACCAGCGCCAGCAGATCGGGCGGGTAGCCGCTGTCCTCGGGGCTGAGCTGGATATGGCCCTCGGCGGCGGCGCGCTTGTAGGCGTCGAGCGCGCCGCGCAGCGTGCGCAGCGCCTCGCGCAGCGCGAACTCCTGGCTGCGCTGCACCGACAGCAGCAGCACCGGCCGCGCCGCCATCGCCAGCACGCTGAGCATGGCCAGCACCACCAGCATTTCGATCAGCGTGAAGCCGCGCGCGCGCATGCCCTTACTTCGCAGCCTCTACCGCGACAAGCCCGGAACCTTCGAGCCGCACCGGCGGCGTCTCGCCGTTCAGGCCGCTGGCCTGCAGGCCGCCCACGCTCACGGTCAGCGGCTGGCCCGTCGCGGCCGGCAGGGCGCGCAGCACGATGACGCGCTCGCCACGCGGCGCCAGCTCGAAGCTGGCGCGGCCGGGCACGGCACCCGGCAGGTTCTGCGCCAGCTGCAGCTTGGCGGGGTCGAACTCGAGTTCGCCCTTGACCGAGAAGCCGCTGTCCTGCTTGAGCGTCACCGAAACCGTGCCGCCGGCCGGGATCTGCGGCGTCACATCCATCTTCAGCGTCACCTCGGCGCTTGCTGCCGCGTCCGCTGCCGGCCGCGACAGCGCGGCCTGGCCACTCAGCCCCACGCCCACCCGCGCGCTGGACTTCAGCCGGCTGCTGAACGCGCCCGGCGAGGCATCGGTACCGCCGGGCAGCTGGGTCAGGCCGGCGTCGGGCAGGGCCAGGTTGCGCACGATGCGCGGCGTGATCAGCAGCACCACCTCGGTCTTGGCGCGGTTGTCGGTCTGCACGCCGAACAGCTTGCCCAAGAGCGGCAGGCCGGAGAGGCCCGGCACGCCGGTAGCGCTGCGGCGGTCTTCGTCGCTGATCAGGCCGGCCAGCACCTGGGTCTCGCCGTCGGCCAGGCGCAAGGTGGTGTTGGTCTGGCGTGTGCCGATCTCGTAGGCGGTGGTGCCGCCCGGGCCGGTGACCTGACGGATCAGGTTGCTGACCTCCAGATTGACCTTGATGGCCACATCGTTGTCGAGCTGTATGGTGGGCTCGACCTCGAGCTTCAGGCCCACGTCCAGATAGGAGACCGAGGCCGCCACCGAGGAGGTCTGGGCGAAATTGGTGGTGGTGGTGAAGACCGGCACCTTCTGCCCGATCAGCACCTTGGCCTTGTCGCGGTTGCGCACGCGGATCTTGGGATTGGCCAGCAGATTGGTATTGCCCGAGGTGCCCTTGAGGGTGGCCACCACGGCCGGGTTGGCGATGCTGGCGCGGAACTCGTCGCGCCGGCCCAGCAGCACCTGGCCACTCGCAACGCCATTGCCCCCCGGCAGGCCGTAGGAGACCGTCTCCGGCCATTGCAGCCCCAGCTGGTCGACATGGTCGGTGGCCAGCTCCATCACCTCCACCTCCAGCATCACCTCGGGCTCGGGCAGGTCCACCGAGGCGATCAGGCGCTCCACCAGGCGCAGCACCTCGGGGGTGTCGCGCACCACCATCAGGTTGAGGCGCTCGTCGATATGGATGTCGCGCACCTTGGCAATCGCGCGCACCATCGCCTGCACCTGCTTCACATCGGCGTTAGTCAGGTAGAGCGTGCGGGTGATCAGCTCCTGGTGCTCGCGCTGCTTGCCCTGGGTGGCCGGGAAGATCATCACCGAGCTCTCGTTGAGCAGCTTGCGGTCGAGCTGCTGGGTGGCGAGGATCACGCGCATGGCCTCGTCCAGGCTGACATTGCGCAGGAAGATCGTCACCTTGGCGTCCGAGCGCACGTCCTTGTCGAACACGAAGTTGATATTGCTTGAGCGCGCCAGCGCCTCGAACACCTGGCGCAGCGGTGCCTCGCGGAACTCCAGCGTGACCGGCTTCTGAAACGCCGGGCCCAGCTCGCCGATGGCGTATTCCAGCGGCCTGGCCTGGGCGATCTGGCTCAGCAGCAGGCGCGCGCCGGGGTGCTGCGGCGATTCGGCCAGGATGCCGCGCGCGGCGTTCTCGGCAAGGGACAGCTGGCCCTCGCGCAGGGCGGCACGGCCCTGCAACAGGGCCGCGTCCTGGCGCGCGCCACGCCCGATCTCGGCATCAAACCACTCCAGCCGCCCATGCTTGGGATCCAGCTCGCGCAGGCGCTGCAAGACCTCGCGTGCCTCGTCCCAGCGCGAGGCCAGGCGCGCACCCTCGATCTGCATCAGCAGGCGCGCCTTGAGCTGATCGGCCACGCGCAGCTGCGCGGCGCGCAAGGCTTGCTCCTGCGGCGCCTCGCGCAGAGCCTGCTGCAGCAGGGCGTGAGCCTGCGGCAGCTGGTTGCTGCGCACCAGCTCGTCGGCCTGGCGCAGCGCGGGATGGCCGCAGCCCGCCAGCACCAGCATCAGCGTGACAAGGGCGAAGTGGTGAATGCGCTTCATGGTACGGGTCGGAATGCGACGTTGACTGGCAGCTTGGCGGGCAACCAGAGGAGTTGGAGGCCGCTGGGGCTGATGCGTTCGACGCGCCATTGGCCGTCGATCACATCACCCACGCGGACGTTCAGGCTGCGCGCCGGGCCGGCCAGGAACACCTGGCTCGCGCCCGCCACACCAGGCTCTTCCAGGCGGCCGATCAGCTGATAGGGGAAGCCCGGCGCCACCGGCGGCGGTGCTGGCGCAGGTGGTGGGGGTGGCGGCGGAGGCGGGGGCGGCGGCGGCATCCAGGCCGCCAGCGCGCTGTCCGGCACCGCCGGCCAGGGTGCGCGCTGCAGCGCCACGAAGCGCGGCGGCTCGCTCGCCGCCGGCGCGGGCGCAGCCGCCCTGGACCCTCCACCCACCGCGGGCGCGGCAGGTGCTGCAGCACGGCGCGCCCCGGCCGTGGCCTGCACCGGCGCCTCGTCGTCCTCGGCCTGCGCGGCCCAGAGCGTGGCGGCCACCGTGGCCGCCAGCGCCACGCCAAGGGCCAGCTGGCGCTTGCCGATGTTGCTGCGCTCCTTCATGGCTGGGCCTCCTTGGCCGGGGCGGCGCCCGGGTGGCGCGCATGCAGCGACCACAGCAGCTCGGCGTCCACCTCGGCCGTCTGCGGATTGGCGCGGCGCAGCTTCAGGCTGTCCAGGCTCAGGCCCGGGTCCTGCAGCAGGGCCGCGTCGATGTAACCGCGCACTTGCGCATAGCCGCCCTGCACCGGCATGGTGACGCGCATGCGCTCCAGGCCCGCGCTGGCGTCCAGCGTGAGGCGGTGCTCGGTGCGGTTGCTGACCAGGCCCTGGCGCAGGCCCAGCTCCAGCAGATCGGCCAGGCGTTGCTGGCGCAGCTCGGCCGCCGGCAGGCTCAGCTGCCATTGCTGCGGCGTGAGCGCGGCGGGGCCGCTGGCAGGCGCGGCCGGGGCCCGCAGGCGCAGCTGGCGCTGCAAGTGATCGGCCTCGCCCTGCAGGCGCGCCGTCTGCGCCTCCCAGCGCGGCAGCAGGCCCAGGGCCAGGCCCGCCGCCCCGGCCAGCAAGGCCAGGGCCAGCCAACCGGGCCAGCCCAGCGACCTGACGAATTGCATCAGCGGCCTCATCATGGCTGCTTCTCCTTGACGGGCAGGCTGGCCTGCAGGGCCTGGGGCTTGAGCTTGGCGACCAGCTCGAAGCGCTGGCCGCTCAGGCCCTCGCCGCCGTTCTGGAAGCGCCCCAACACCACCTCGCCCCAGCCGGGCGCGGCGCTCAGGCGGTCCACCAGCTGCAGGGCCACGGCCTTGTCGCTGGCCAAGCCTTCCAGGCGCAGCTCCAGGCGGCCCATATTGAAGTCCAGGCCCAGCCAGTGGATCGCGCCGGGCGCGCCGGTGAGGCCCGCCTGCTCGACGTTGGCAAGCAGATGCCCCCAGGGCTGCGCCAGCAGGCGCTGCACCTCGGCCAAGCTGCGCTGGCGCTCCTGCTCGAGCGGATCGGTGCGCGTGGGCGTGGCGCGTGCCGCGGCCGCAGCCACCGGCGCGCCGCGCTGTTGTTGCTGCAGCTGCAGCTTCAGGCTGGCCAGGCGGGTCTGGGCCTGCTGCATGGCCTGGTGGCCGTCCCAGGCGCTCCAGCCGGCGGCCGCCAGCACCAGCGCGCCGGTGGCCGCCAGCGGCCAGGCCAGCGGCGAGCGCGCCTGGGCCTGCGCAATGAAATCGGGCCGCGGCGCCGCCGCCCAGGGCTGGGCGGGCCTGGCCAAGAGCTCGGCCGCGGGCGCCTGGCCATCCAGCCGGCCCAGCAGACGCACGCCCGGCCAGGCCAGCGGGGTGGCGGCCTCCAGGCCATAGCCGCACAGCAGCACCTCCATGCCCTCGCGCCGCAGCTCGGCCAGGGCCTCGCCCAGCGCGGCCAGCGTGGCCGCTTCGAGGCGCTGGTGGCGCAAGACCTGGCACCGGCCCTCGCGCAGCTCGGCCCAGGTCAGCAGGCTGCCTTCCACCCAGGCCAGCGCGGCCTGCGGTGCGCGCAACCATTGCGGCTGCTGTGCGGCCAGGGCCTGCAGTACGGCGGCCCAGGCGGGGCGCAGGCTCAGCACGCGCACCTGCTGGGCCGCCAGGCTGGCCTGGGCGGCCGGCCAGTCCAGGCCCTGCAGGGCGCTGGCGCCCTTGGCACCCGCCGCGGCCCAGCCGGCGATGGCCCAGCGCTGCGCGGGCGCACCAAAGTAATGGCCGAAGAGCTGGCGCGCATAGGCGGCAACGGCCGCATCGTCGGCCAGGGGCAGGCCGGGCTCGCTGAGCAGATGCGCCAGCAGCTGCTCGGACACCACCAGCTCCAGCGCCGTGCCCGCATGCGCGGCGGCCCAATCGGCCAGGCTGGCGCCCTGCAGCTGCGCGCGCCCATCCAGCCACAGCTGCTGCGGCCGCGCCAGGCGCGCACGCAGGCCGCGCCGCCAGCGCAAGACCTGACCCTTGGCCCTCATATGGTTGTTCTCACTCCTCAAGGGTGACACGCTCCAGCTCCTCGAAGGTGGTGACGCCGCGGCACACCGCCTGCAGCGCCAGCGTGCGCAGCGGCTTCATGCCGCGGCTGCGCGCCGCTTCCTTGATCTGCGACATCGGGGCACGCGCCGCGATCAGGTCGCGCAGGCCATCGTCGAGCTTGAGCAGCTCGGCCACCGCGCGCCGGCCGCGATAGCCGGTGCCACGGCAATGGCCGCAGCCCTCGCCCTTCATATAAGTCCCCTCATCGGCCCTCAAACCATGCCGCGCCAAGGTAGCCGCGTCGGGCACAAAGGGCCGCGCGCAATGCCGGCAGTTCAGTCGCATCAGGCGCTGCGCCAGCACCGCGTTGAGCGCCGAGACCACGTTGTACAGGTCCAGCCCCATGTGCATGAAGCGGCCGATCACGTCGAAGGCGTTGTTGGCATGCACGGTGGAGAACACCAGGTGGCCGGTGAGGGCGGCCTGCACCGCGATCTGCGCGGTCTCGGCATCGCGGATCTCGCCCACCATCACGCGGTCCGGGTCGTGGCGCAGGATGGAGCGCAGGCCGCGCGAGAAGGTCAGGCCTTTCTTCTCGTTCACCGGGATCTGCACCACGCCGGGCAGCTGGTATTCCACCGGGTCTTCGATGGTGATGATCTTGTCCTGGCCGGTGTGGATCTCGGCCAGGGTGGCGTAGAGCGTGGTGGTCTTGCCGCTGCCGGTGGGGCCGGTGACCAGCAGCATGCCATGCGGCTGGCGTGCCTGGGCGCGGATGGCGGCGCGCTCCTCCTCATCGAAGCCCAGCGCATCCAGCGTCAGCTGGCCTGCGCTTTGCTCAATACGGGCGCGGTCCAGCACGCGCACCACCGCGTCCTCGCCGAACACGCTGGGCATGATGGAGAGGCGGAAGTCGATCTCGCGCCCCTGCACCTTCAACTTGAAGCGGCCGTCCTGCGGCAGGCGGCGCTCGCCGATGTCCAGCTCGGACATGACCTTGAGCCGCGACACCAGCTGCTCGGCCACCGCCGCGCCGTCCACCTGGCGCACCTGGGCCATCACGCCGTCGATGCGGAAGCGGATCACCGCACCGCGCGCCGTGCATTCGATGTGCACATCGCTGGCGCCGTCCTGCAGCGCGTCGTAGAGCGTGGCGTTGAGCAGGCGCACCACCGGGCTCGCCTGCTCGGAGAGGCGCAGGGCCGAGAGCTCCTCGGCATCGGCCGCATGGGTCTCGCTGCCGGCCATGGCCTCGTCCACGTCCGAGAGCGCGCGGAAATCGGCCTCGCCCGCGCCCAGCCAATGCTCCACCGCCGCCGCCTCGCAGACCCGCCAGCGCACCGGCGCCTGCAGGCGCGACTCCACGCTTTGCAGCAGCAGGCCGTCGAGCGCGCGATCGGCCAGCAGGGTGCAGCGGCCGGCGGCGTTGACCGCCAGCACGGCGCGCCAGCGCTGCGCCTGGGCCTGCGGCCAGCGCTCGAAATCCAGATGCCAGGGCGCCTGTTCGGCGGGCAGCCAATGGGCCAGGGAGGTTACATCGCTCACTGGACCTGCTCCACCAGTTGAAAGATCGGGAGATACATCAGCACGATGATGCCGCCTATCAGCACGCCCATCACCAGCATCAGCGCCGGGTTGATGGCGCGCGTCAGCAGCTCGGTGAGGCGCACCGCCTCTTCGTCGTGAAAGGCCGCGGCGCGCTCCAGCATCGCCGCCAACTCGCCGCTGCGTTCGCCCACCCGCACCATGCGGCGCGCCACCGGGGTGGCCAGATCATGGGCCTCCAGCGCGTCCGAAAAACGCTCGCCGCGCGCGATCTGCTCGGCCGCCGCCGCCACCGCGGGCCGCCAGGGCAGGGCCACCACGTCGCGCACGATGTTGAGGGCCGGCAGCACCGGCACGCCCGAGGCCAGCAGCATGCCCATGCTGCGATACAGCCGCGCCAAGGCCAGCACGCGCAGGCGCGGGCCCAGGCCGGGGAAGGTCCAGAGGCTGGCCTGCACGCGCTCGCGCAAGGGCTTGTGCCGGAACACCGCCAGCCCCAGCATGGCAAGACCTGACACCGCGCCCAGCAACAGCCAGGGATGCGCGCCGGCGGTCTGGCCGAAGGTGATGAGGATGCGCGAGCCCCAGGGCAGCTCGTTGCCCAGGCCATCGAGGATGCCGGCAAAGCGCGGCAGCACGAAGAGCAAGAGGAACATGATCACCGCCGAGCCCACCACCAGCAGCATGGCCGGGTAGACGCAGGCGGCGATCAGGCGCGCGCGCAGGCTTTCCACCCAGGCCAGGTAGCGCGCATGCTGGGCCAGCGCCGCGGCGAGCTGGCCGGTCTTCTCATTCGCCGCCACGATGGCACAGATCAGCTCGTCAAAGGCCTCGGGGTGCTGGCGCAGCGCCGCCGAGAGCGGCTGGCCCTGCTGCACCGCCTCGGCCACGCCGTCCAGTGCCTGGCGCACGCCCTCGCTGGCCTCCTTCTCGCGCAAGGTGCTCAGGGCCTCCAGCAGGCTGATGCCGGCATCCAGCAGCACGGCGAGTTCCTGGCTGAAGAGCTGCAGCGGGAAACGCTTGGCGCTGCGCCTGAAGCGGCGCGCTGCCGGCGCGCTGGCGCCCAGTTCGCGCACTTCCAGCACATGCTGGGGCAGCACGCCCAGGGCCGCTGCCACGGCCTGGCGGTCCGCGGCCTCGACACGGCGTTGCTGCACCACCCCTTGGTCGGGATGGAAGACACGGGCCTCAAAAGTGGGCATGAACAACAACGGCGGCTGGCGCCTGTTACCAGCTCACCAGATCGGCGTCTTCGCCCTCGCCACCAGGGCGGCCATCGCGGCCGAAGGAGAGCAGGTCGTATTCGCCATGCTCGCCCGGGGCGCGGTATTGGTACTCGTTGTGCCAGGGGTCCTTGGGCACGGCCTTGCTCAGGTAGGGCCCGGCCCAGCGCGGCTCGTCGGCCGGCTTGGCTACCAGGGCCTGCAGGCCCTGCTCGGTGCTGGGGTAGTGCCCCAGGTCGATGCGGTACTGGTCCAGCGATTTCTGCAGCGCATCGATCTGCGCGCGCGCCGCCTTGACCTCGGACTTGCCGATCTGGCCAAAGAATTTCGGGCCCACATAGCCCGCCAGCAGGCCGATGATGACCATCACCACCAGCAACTCCAGCAGGGTGAAGCCGCGGCATCGGCGGCTTAGGTCGTTCAAAGGCAGGTTCGATCGCATGGTCATCGGCTCGGCAGCATTCATCTCTACGGTGTTCTTTTTTCAGCGCTGAGCCCAGTCTACAGACCCTCACCAGCGTTCTTCTTCTCGGCCCGGCACTATGGCAGGCCCTGTGCGACAGGGCAATCGGGGCATCCCGGCCCCGTGAACGGGTGGGCGGCGCAGGCGGCGCCGGCAAGTCACTTGCGTTGCAGCTGCGAACCCATCTATCGACGCTCGCCGCCAACTCGTGCGACGCGAAGAAACCAATTCAAGTCTTGATGGTGGAAATGCAGGGTCGGTCGCTGGGTCTTATGCACCCCAATTTGCTGGGCCTGCCAATTGGCAACTGCGCGCCAACCCAGACCTGGATGACGATTTCACAAAGCCGAACAGCAAGGGAGCCATCATTTTCCAAGCATGTGCCGAATCTTCAGCCAAGCGATGCACACCAGCACCAAGGCCGCAAATATCAGCACCGATAGTATCGGCCCAATCACCAGCACGCGGATTGAATCATCAAGCGGATCACCAATGCCAGATATGTTACAGAACACATAGGCGTAGGCAGTGCAAACTGAAAATAGCGTGATTCTTAGCCAGGGGATTGGCATTCTCAAAATATCATTACTCTCAATGCATTGGGGGCCGAAGACGTGCGAGCACGTCTCCCAAATTGAATAAGCGTTTGTGCCGCGCAGGACATTCGCTTGATTTTTTCGATGCGAGTGACAGTCCTTCCGCCTGCGCGATTCGATGAATGCAACGCAAGATGGGAGACCTGACCCTCGCCCCCCTGACCCTCGCCCCCGAATGTCAGTCAATTGATTTGAGGTAAATTTCGCCGGGCGACTCCACGCCGAGTCCGGTCAGGCAGCCGTTATAAAATGCCACGTCAACAACAACCGTGCGGTCGCCAGGCAGTTCACGATAGTAGCGATATTCAAACAACTCATCCGCCGCTACCGCCTCTTGAACGGGCCGAATCATTTGGACAGGTATGATCGGCCCTTCGAAATCTGGTTCTCCGAGAATGCCTTTCACCTCATCAGGCGAGAAACATGATTCATTCACCCGATGATTTTGATCATTCCGGAGGCCCACAGATAGCCGGAAGTCTCCGCCAGGAAATAGGACAAGCTCCCCATGCCCAATTTGGCCAAGCTGATTTTCTGGATCAAACAGGTATATTTTTGAGCCGGTTTCAGAAACCCGATCAAGGCACAACCTAGGAAACACCGCTCGTCGCAGGTAGTGCGGGTTGTCAATCTTCTTGGCTTCAACTGCAACTCGAATAGCTTTGATGATTTTTGTCGGCGAACTACCCCCAGTCGCCGGCGCAGACCGAAATTGTTGACAGTCTGGCAATGCCTTGGCGTTTGGCGCGCCACTGGCATTGGCTTCAAAAGTTGCCATCGCCAGCAAGGCTGCTGCTGCCAGCGGCATGGCAGGCCTCATCCACCGTTTCCAATAGCTCTTCTTGAGCACCGGCTCGCTGTGCAGCTTGAACACGGACTTATCCAACCCTTTTGCACCTAGGAATGGTCTGTAATCTACAGGGATTCTGATTGAGGAACCAACCGAAGCTCTCAAAGCAAGCCCGGCCAGGCTCCTGGACCGCCCACCAAGACTACCAGTTAGGTCGCCGACGAGGCGAGGAATATCCCGCACCGCCAACAACGACCTTTCCGCAGACCCAGACGTACAAAAGCGCCCTCAAGAGGGCGCTTTCACAGCCGGTCAGGCTGGCAAGTGCTGCGGGCCGGGTCGCAGCCGCAGTGAGTTGCTATCTCACATCCAGTGATCGAATTCCTGCAGCGCGCGGATGCGGCGCTCGACGGCCAGGAAGCGTGCGGCGCCGGCCTGGCCGATGGCCTTGACGATGCGCGGGTGGTACTTGCGATAGACCTTGAACTCGGCGTCTTCCACGGCCAGGTATTCCTTGACGAAGTACTTGGACTGGGCGTCGGTGGGCTTGTCGCCAAAACCGATGAACTCCACCGCCAGACGGGTGGACTGGCGATTCAGCTCGGCGAGTTCGCCGGCGTAGGCGTCGTAGACCTTGGCAAAGGCCTTGGCCTGGCCATCGTCCAGTGCCAGCGACTTCAGCACATAGGCCTTGCGGTCGGTGCGCAGTTGCTCGCGCACGCTCTGCGCAGCGGCGGCATCAGGGCCGGTCGGGCCGGCGGCCATGGCGGGGGCCAGCAGGCCCATGCTCAGGGTCAGGGCGAGGCCGGCGGACAGCGCGGCAAATTTCTTGCTCTTCATCGGGGGTGCTCCTTGGATCTCTTTGATCATCATCATTCTTTTCTTCCTCACGCGGCCGGACGGAAGATCAGGGCGCCGCGCAATTCGGGGCGATTCTAGGGTCAGGCCGGCCGGGAGCAATGGGTGCTTTTACGCGCCAGCGGGGGCATGGCCTCCGGCATCCCGCGCCGGCGGCGCACAGAATCAGGCCCAGCCCGACCGGAGCCCCGCCGCCGTGCATGCCCTGCTCACCCTGATCGTCTGGTTCATCCTGCTGCTGCTGTGCTGGCCGCTGGCCCTGCTTGCGCTGCTGCTGTGGCCCCTGGTCTGGCTGATCTCGCTGCCCTTGCGGCTGATAGGCATAGGCTTCGAGGCCGTGTTCGCCTTGCTGCGCGCGCTGCTGTTCCTGCCGGCGCGCGTGCTGGGTGGGCGGCCCAGAAACTGAAAAGCCCAGGGCCCCTGGAAGGGCGCTGGGCTTGCTGGCTTGCCAAGGCTGGTGAGCTTTTTTCTTAGAACGGGATGTCGTCGTCCATATCGTCGAAGCCCGTGGAGGGCTTGGGGGCCGGTGCCGGGCGCGGGGCCGGGGCGCGGGCGGCCGGGGCGCGCGACTCGCCACCACCACCCATGTCGCCGCCACGCTCGGCGCCAGCGCCGCGGGCCTGGCGGCTGTAGCCGCCACCGCCGCCGCCACCACCACCACCTTCGTCGCCGCCGCCACCTTCACGGCCGCCCAGCAGCTGCATCTGGTCGGCAATGATTTCGGTGGTGTACTGGTCCTTGCCTTCCTTGTCCTGCCACTTGCGGGTGCGCAGACGGCCTTCCACATAGAGCGGGCGGCCCTTCTTGCAGTACTCGCCGACGATCTCGGCCAGCTTGTCGTTGAAGACGACGCGGTGCCATTCGGTCTCTTCCTGGCGCTCGCCGCTGTCGCGGCTCTTCCAGGTGCGGGTGGTGGCCAGGCTGATGGTGCAGAAGGCGACGCCGCTGGGGTTGTAGCGCAACTCGGGGTCGCGCCCCAGGTTGCCGATGAGAATGACTTTGTTGACCGAGGCCATGATGGTGAAGCGCTCCGCTGCTGGCGAGAAAGCGCAGATTATGCCGCCGTGCCCGCCAGCGCATATTGGGGTGAGCGCTTGACTCTGCATCGGCTCCAGGCTTTGCAATGCCGCCATGATGCAAAAAGAAGCTGAACTCCGCCCCCTCCTCGCCAGCACGCCCATCCTGGACTTCCACCACCCCCGCCTGCGGGCGCTGCTGTCACAGCGCGGCTGGGCCGCCCTGCCGCCCCACGAGCGCGCCGGGGCAATCTACGACTTTGTGCGCAATGAGATCGCCTTTGGCTACAACCTCGGTGACGAGATCCCGGCCTCGCAGGTGCTGGCGGATGGCATGGGCCAATGCAATACCAAGGGCAGCCTCCTGATGGCGCTGCTGCGCGGCGCCGGCCTGCCCTGCCGCTTGCACGGCTTCACCATCCACAAGCGCCTGCAAAAGGGCGCCATCACCGGCCTGGGCTACTGGCTGGCGCCGGCCAGCATCGTGCATAGCTGGGTGGAGCTGTGGCTGGACGGGCGCTGGATCGAGCTGGAAGGCTTCATCCTGGACCAGGCCTATCTGAGCGCCCTGCAGCGCCGCTTTCCCGCTGCCAAGTCCTTTTGCGGCTATGGCGCGGCCACGCCGGATCTGCAGGCGCCCGGGGTGCAGTGGAGCGGCTGCAACACCTATATCCAGAAGGAGGGCATCAACCGCGACTTCGGCGTGTTCGCAAGCCCCGACGCGTTTTACGCGCGCCACGGCAGCAATCTCAGCGGCCTCAAGCGCTGGCTTTATGTGCACTGGATACGCCGCGGCATGAACCGCCGCGTGGCGGCGTTGCGGAACAACGCTTCAGGCGCGTAGGCGGGCCGTCATGCCGGGCGATTGCCAGAGGCGCCCGTCGCGCTCGGCGATCAGCGCATCCACCTCGGGGCTCTGTGCCAGCCAGCGGCGCCCGCGCTCGGCGCCGGCCACCATGATGGCGGCACCCAGGCCGTTGATCGCCTCCAGCCGCCTGGCCACCAGCACCACGCCATGCGGGCCCTGGCTGGGCTGGCCGCTGTGCGGATCGAGGATGTGGTGATAGCGGCGGCCATCGCGCTCGAAGCAGCGCTCGTAGTCGCCCGAGGCGGCCACCCAGCCCTCGCTGAGGTTCACCGTGCCAAGCAGACGCGCCGGCGCCAGCGGGTCGCGCAGGCCGATGCGCCAATCGCGTCCCTGCAACTGGCCCTGCACCAGCACATCGCCGCCGCCATTGAGCATGGCGTTCTCGATGCCGTGGCGGCGCAGCACCTGCATGCCCGCCGCCAGGATCGGCAGCTTGGCGATGCCGCCCAGGTCCAGGCGCATGCCGGGGCGCAGCAGGCGCGCCGTCATGGCACGCTCGTCCAGCAGCAGCTCGCGGTGGTCCACCAGGGGCAGCTCGCGCGCCAGTTGGGCGGGCGTGGGCATGGCGGGCCGGTCCGGCTCGAAGCTCCACTCGGCCAGCGCGCCAATGGTCGGATCAAATGCACCGCCGCTGCGCAGCGCCATCGCCTTGGCCATGCGCAACACGCCAAACATCTCGGCCGGCAGGGCCAGCGCCTCGCGTCCGGCGGCGCGCTGCAGCGCCGAAACCAGGCTGTCCGCCCGGTAGCGGCTCATCTGCGCGGCCAGGCGCTCCATCTCGGCGAAGGCGGCCTGCAGCGCCAGGCGGCGCTGCTCGGCGTCCGCGGCCTGCACGGTGATGTCCAGCCGTGTGCCCATCAGGGGCCTGGAGGCCTGCTGCACCTGGGCATCGGCCAGGGCCGGGCGCAGATACAGCGCCGTGGCCAGCAAGGGCAGGGCGGCGCCAAAGGCGCGTCGCTTCAGCATGATGGCGTGGCCCGTCCGTTCAGCGCGATTGCGCCACCATGAAGTCGACGGCCGCCTTGACTTCCTCGTCCTTCAGGGCCGCGCCACCGCCGCGCGCGGGCATCATGCCCTTGGCGCCGGTAAAGCCCTCGAGGGCATGCTTGTACAGCGTTTCCTCGCCCTGGGCGATGCGCGGGCCCCAGTCGGCCTTGTCGCCGGGCTTGGGCGCTCCGGCCACACCGGCCGCATGGCACATGGCGCAGACCTTGCCGAAGGTGGACTTGCCCAGCGCGTTCTCGGCCGGGGCTGCCGCCACGGCCGCCGACGCGGGGGCCGGGCTTGCGGCGGGCGCGGCCGGCGCCGCAGCCTCCTGCTTGCCGCAGGCCACCAGAGCTGCCAGGGTCAGGGCCATGAGGCCGAATCGGGTGATGCTGTTCTTAACCATTGCGCTTCTCTCTGAGTTCTTCATCCCGCACCGCGGGTCATGCCGTATCGGCCACCTGTCACAGGCGCGATTCTGAAGAGTCCCGGCGCGGGCCGCCAGTGAATTGTTCGATGCAAGATACATATTCCAGGTCAATTTGCATTTCTTGAACTGGGTCAAGGCATGCCATGAGCGGGCTGACGACGATGCGCATGCCCCTCCCAAGCACATCCCATGTCCCATTCCTCCATGCACCACTTGCGCCGGCTCGGCCTGCGTCGCGCCATGGTGGCCCTGCTGCTGATGGCCTGGGCATGGGGATGGGCGGCGCCGCTGATCCAGCCGGTCGGCCTGCAGCTGGTATGCGGCAGTGCCGGCATGCGCATGCTGGAGGCGCAGGACGACGCGTCCGGCGGCGCTGCTGCAGGCCTGCTGCAGGCGCATGGCGCCTCGGTCTGTTCGCAATGCTGCCTACCGCTGGACCTGCCGCTCGATCCGCCAGGTCTGCAAGCCGCTTCCCACAGTTGGCGACCGGCCGCCGCAAGCCGCTGCCCGCCTTCTCCCATCACCGCCACACAAGCCGCATCTTTGCCGGCCCGTGGCCCTCCCTGCTTTGCCTGAAAACCTAGCCACAAGGTAAGACCATGAAAGACGACAGCAAGACCGTGACCGCCGTGCAGCCCACCGCCCTGGGCCGCCGCCGCT
The DNA here is from genome assembly GCF_037482845.1 of Paucibacter soli. Taxonomy (NCBI): domain Bacteria; kingdom Pseudomonadati; phylum Pseudomonadota; class Betaproteobacteria; order Burkholderiales; family Sphaerotilaceae; genus Roseateles; species Paucibacter soli. The sequence goes on along the minus strand of NZ_JBBHJW010000005.1, from coordinate 308,571 downwards.
TCATCAACACCGCGGCCCTCACCGGCCTGACCCTGGGCGTGGCCGCCTGTGCCGACAAGAAGGCCGGCGACGGCGCCCCGGCCGCGGCCAGCGGCCCCGCCACCACCGCCCAGCATGGCGCGGGCGGGGCCAATGCCACCCACCTGAAGCCGGGCGAGCTGGACAGCTACTACGGCCTGTGGAGCGGCGGTCATACGGGCGACGTGCGCGTGCTGGGCCTGCCCTCGGGCCGCGAACTGCTGCGCATTCCCTGCTTCAACCCCGACGCGCTGGTGGGCTGGGGCATCACCAATGAGTCCAAGAAGGTGATGGGCACCAAGGCCGACGGCAGCCTGCGCTACACCGTGGCCGACACCCACCATGTGCACGCCTCCTACAAGGACGGCAACTACGACGGCCGCTACGCCTGGGTGAACGACAAGATCAACAGCCGCATCGCGCGCATCAGGCTCGACTACTTCGTCTGCGACAAGATCACCGAGCTGCCCAATGTGCAGGGCTTCCACGGCATCTTCCCGGACAAGGCCGACCCGGTTGATCCGAAGATCAACTACACCACGCGGGTGTTCTGCGGCGCCGAGTTCTCCATCCCCCTGCCCAACACCGGCAGCGAAGACGCCACCAAGTACCACTCGCTGTTCACCTGCGTGGACGCCGAGAGCATGGAAGTGCGTTGGCAGGTGCTGATCGACGGCAACTGCGACCTCACCGCCACCTCGTACGACGGCAAGCTCGCCGCCACCAACCAGTACAACACCGAGATGGGTGCGAAGTACGAGGACATGATGTCCGCCGAGCGCGACGCCTGCCTGTTCTTCAACATCGCCCGCATCGAAGAGGCCGTCAAGGCCGGCAAGTTCAAGACCTATGGCGACTCCAAGGTGCCGGTGGTGGACGGTACGCATGCCGCCAACAAGGACCCCAAGACCGCGCTGACCGCCTATGTGAGCGTCCCCAAGAACCCGCACGGCGTGAACGCCAGCCCCGACGCCAAGTACTTCATCTGCGCCGGCAAGCTCTCGCCCACCGCCACCGTGATCGAGCTGGCCAAGGTGTTGGACTATTTCGACGGCAAGCTGGAATCGCCCGACAAGGCCATCGTCGCCGAGGTCGAGCTGGGCCTGGGCCCCTTGCATACCGCCTTCGACGGCCGCGGCAATGCCTTCACCACGCTGTTCCTGGACAGCCAGGTGGTGAAATGGAACGTCGAGGCCGCGATCAAGTTCCACGCCGGCGACAAGAGCGCCAAGTACGTGGTGGACCGCATCGACGTGCAATACCAGCCGGGCCACCTGAACGCCAGCCAGTCCGAGACGCGTGCCGCCGACGGCAAGTACCTGGCCGTGGGCTGCAAGTTCTCCAAGGATCGCTTCCTGCCGGTGGGCCCGCTGCACGCCGAGAACGAGCAGCTGATCGACATCTCGGGCGAGAAGATGGTGCTGCTGGCCGACCACCCGGTGCGCGGCGAGCCGCATGACTTCATCATCTTCAAGCGCGATCTGGTCAAGCCCAAGCAGGTCTACGCGCTGGAGGACTTCCCGCTGGCGGTGAAGGACCCGAAGGAATCCGGCGTGACGCGCAATGGCAAGAAGGTCACCGTCAAGCTGACCTCGCAGGCCCCGGCCTTCAGCATGCGCGAGTTCAAGCTCAAGAAGGGCGACGAGGTTACGCTGATCCTCACCAACCTCGACAAGGTGGAGGATCTGACGCACGGCTTCGCCATCCCGAAGTACAACGTCAACTTCATCGTCAACCCGCTGGAGACCGCCTCGGTCACCTTTGTGGCCGACAAGCCGGGCGTGTTCTGGTGCTACTGCACCCACTTCTGCCATGCACTGCACCTGGAAATGCGCACGCGCATGATTGTTGAGGCTTGATAGACGACTGAGATCGCCGGGCAGCGGGACTCGAGCCCCGCCGCCCGGCAGAAACGAGAAAAATGCCGGTAGTTGATCTGTTTGCGGCCAGCCTCAGGGTGCTGGCCGCACCTTTTATGGCCCTGCTGCTGGCGCAAGCACAGCCGGCCCAGGCCCAGGCCTACGAGGCCAAGCTGAGCCCCGAGCTCGCCACCGCCGCAGACCTCTGCGCCCTGGTGCCCTGCCACGAGGTGTTCCCGGGCGCCAAGAGCTTTTCGCCGCGCATGGGCCAACCGCCCTATGTCGAGGCCTATGGCGAGCCCGACCCGCAGCAACCCGCCAAGAAGGGCAAGCTACTCGGCTATGTGATGCTGTCCACCGACATCACCGACACCCCCGCATATTCCGGCAAGCCGGTGGTGACGCTGATCGGTATGGACGTCAAGGGCCGCTATGTGGGCGTGAAGGTGCTCAAGCATTCCGAGCCCATCCTGCTGCTGGGCATTCCCGAGCAGGCCCTGATCAATTTCAACAAGCAGTACCTGGGCAAGTCGGTCACCGACCTGATCGAGGTAGGCCCCTCGCGCCCCGAGGAAAGCGTGCTGGGCGTGGACGCGATCTCGGGCGCCACCGTCACCGTGGTGGCACAGAACCAGGTGATGCAGCTCTCCGGCAGCGCGGTGGCGCGCCAGGTCGGCATCATTGCGCCCACCCAGCGCGACGCCGCCCGCTATGCCCTGAGCGGCAGAATGAACTACAGCTGGGCCGAGCTGGTGCAGCTTGGCGCCGTGCAGCAGTTGCGCGTGCGGCCCGAACAAGTGGGCCTGGAACGCGGCTCCGAGCCCTTCATCGAACTCTGGTTTGGCGACCTCAACCACCCCGAGCTGGGCACCAGCCTCTTGGGCGAACGCGGCTTCGCCAACCTGCGCAGCCGCCTCAAGGAAGGCGACCATGCCTTCTTCGTCATCCGCAGCGCCGGCGCCGAGTCCTTCAAGGGTTCGGGCTTTGTGCGCGGCGGCATTTACGACCGCGTGCAGGTCAAGCAGGGCGCAGACGCCTTCACCTTCCGCGACCTCGACTACCTGAACCTCTACGGCCTCGAAGCCGCCGGCGCGCCCGGCTACAGCGAGTCCGCCATCTTCATCATCCGCGCCGGCTCGTTCTCGGCCGCCTACCCCTGGAAGCTGGCCTTTCTGGGCAACCGCGTGGACCGCGCCACCGGCCAACGCAGCTTTGCGGTGTTCGAGTCCAAGTACTGGCTGCCCGCCAGCATGCTCGAAGGCGGCCGGCCGGCGGTGCAGGAGCCCGACGCACCCTGGGTGCGCATCTGGAAGACGCGCGCGCTGGAGATCGGCCTGTTCATCGCCCTGCTGCTGGGCGTGACCGTCGTGTACGCGCTGCGCGAGCGCCTGACGCGTGCGTCCACGCACAAGAACAAGTGGCCGGTGAATGCCTTCAAGTACAGCGCCTGGGCCCTGTCGATCGTGTTCGTTGGCTTTGGCGTGATGGCCCAACCCTCCATCACCCAGGTGCTGACCTGGTTCCATGCGCTGCTGTTCCAGTGGACCTGGTCGCTGTTCCTGTCCGACCCCTTCGTCTTCATCTTCTGGATCTTCATCATCGTCACCGTGTTCCTGTTCGGACGCGGCCTGTTCTGCGGCTGGATGTGCCCCTTCGGCTCGCTCTCCGAGGCGATCTACAAGCTCGGCCGCAAGCTCGGCATGAAGCGCTGGCAGACCCAGCTGCCGCAGCCCCTGCACGACCGGCTCAAGTGGCTGAAGTACGGCATCTTCTTTGGCCTGCTGGCGGTCTCGATGTTCTCGATGACGCAGGCCGAGATGCTGGCCGAGGTGGAACCCTTCAAGACCACCTTCCTGGTCGGCATCAGCCACCGCGCCTGGCCCTACGGCCTGTTCGTGGCCCTGCTGCTTGGCATCTCGCTCTTCATCGAGCGGCCCTATTGCAAATACATCTGCCCGCTGGGCGCGGCCCTGGCCATGCCCAGCACCTTCCGCTGGTTCGGCCTGAGGCGCAAGCAGGACTGCAATAGTTGCAAGGCCTGCGCGGTGGGCTGCGGGGCCCAGGCCATCGATGCGGCGGGCCGCATCGACCACCGCGAATGCCTGCACTGCCTGGACTGCATGGTGCTCTACACCGACAGCCATGGCTGCCCGCCGCTGGCCAAGGAGCGCAAGCGACGCGAGCGCGACGGACTCTTGATCACGCCCATCGGCCAGGACGGCTACTTCATTCCCATCCAGCCGGTGGTCATGCCCGCAAAGGTGGCCCAGGGTCCGGATCCGCGCATGCCCACCGACCCGGCCGCGCCCTACCACCAGGCCGGCGAGTCGCGCCTGACCTGGTTGCTGATGGAGTTGCGCGACCACCTCATCCCCTGGAGCCGCAAGGGTTGGAAGAGCCAGCGCGCGCTGCAGATCGCCGGCCTCTCGCTGGCCGTGGCGGCCAGCCTGGCCTGGCTGCTGGCCGCCAGCGGCCGGCTCTCCTCGGCCGCCATCATCGGCTGGTGGTTTGGCTGGAGCGTCTACGAGGTGCTGATACGCATGAGCGGCCGCCGCTATGTGAAGGACGGCCCCTGGTGGCGCGCCAACTACCGCGTGGCCGGTTGGATGGACATGGTGAGCTATGTCGGTTTCAAAAACCTGCTGATTGGCGCCACGCTGTTCCTGAGTTTGAAGGCGCTGGGGATGCTGGGATGAGGTGCTTGGCCGCGTTCGCGTTGGCTGCGCTGCTGGGCCCAGCCCAGGCCGCCACCCTGCGCGTGCAGCCGGGCGAATCGGTGCAGGCCGCGATCACGCGCGCCGCGCCCGGCGATGTGATCGAGATCGCACGCGGCCACTACGCCGAGAACCTGCTGGTGGACAAGCCGCTGACCCTGCGCGGCATGCAGCGCCCCACCATCAGCGGCGGCATGAAGGGCGACACCATCCGCGTCACGGCGCCCGATGTCACCCTTGAGGGCCTGCTGGTGCGCGACTCGGGCGACAGCCTGAAGGACCAGAACAGCGGCATCTACATCCGCCCCGGCGCGCACCGCGCGGTGGTGCGCAACTGCGAGATCAGCACCAGCCTGTTCGGCCTGTGGATAGAAAAGGCCAACGAGGTGCTGGTGCAGGGCAATGTCATCACCGGCAAGCGCGAGTACAACAGCTCGCAGCGCGGCAACGGCATCCAGCTCTATAACACCGATGGCGCGCGCATCCTTGCCAACCACATCAGCTTCGTGCGCGACGCGCTCTATGTCGACGTTTCGCACCATGCGGTGTTCAAGGGCAACCGCCTGCACCACAGCCGCTACGGCACGCATTACATGAACTCCTACTACAACCTGTGGGAGGACAACGACAGCTACCACAACCGCGGCGGCCTGGCGCTGATGGAGGCGCGCAACCAGATCGTTCGCAACAACCGCACCTGGGGCAACAGCGATCACGGCATCATGCTGCGCACCCTGCAGGACTCGGTGGTGGAAGACAACGTCATCGCCGGCAATGCGCGCGGCTTCTTCATCTACGACGTCGAGTACGTCACGCTGCGCGGCAATCTGGTGGTCGACAACCAGGTGGGCGTGCACCTGGCCGCCGGCTCCACCCGCAATGTGGTGGAGGGCAATGACTTCGTCGCCAACCGCGAGCAGGTGCGCTATGTGGGCTCGCGCGACGAGCGTTGGGGCGGCAAACCCGGTGAGAAGGGCAAGGGCAACCACTGGAGCAACTACCTGGGCTGGGACCGCGACGGCGACGGCATCGGCGATCTGCCCTACGAGGCCAACGACATGGTGGACCGCCTGCAATGGCGCCACCCCGAAATGAAGCTGCTGCTGGGCAGCCCCGCGGTGCAGGCGTTGCGTCTGGTGGGCCAGCAGTTCCCGGTGCTGCGCGTGCCCAGCGTGGTGGATGATGCGCCCCGCATGGCCCCGGCCAACAAGACATGGAGCACTTGGCGTGACAAGCGATTCAATTGATGCAATCCAGCTGCGCGGCGTAGTCAAGCGCTACGGCACGCTGACGGCGGTGGACGGCGTGGACCTCACCGTGCCGCGCGGCCAGCTGCTGGGCCTGATCGGGCACAACGGCGCCGGCAAGAGCACCTTGTTCAAGATGATGCTGGGGCTGATCAAGCCCAGCAGTGGCGAGATCCTGGTGAACGGCAGCAATGTGCGCGGGCGCGACTTCCGCGCCGCGCGCCGCGGCATCGGCTACCTGCCCGAGAACCTGGTGCTGTACGACAACCTCACCGCGCTGGAAACGCTGCAGTTCTTTGCCAAGCTCAAGGGCGCGCCCGCCACGCAATGCCAGCCCCTGCTGGAGCAGGTGGGGCTTGCCGCGGCCACGCAGCGTCCGGTGCGCGAGTTCTCCAAGGGCATGCGCCAGCGCCTGGGTTTCGCGCAGGCCCTGCTGGGCACGCCGCGCGTGCTGTTCCTGGACGAACCCACCACCGGCCTGGACCCGAGCGCAATCCGCGAGTTCTACGAGGTGCTGAAGCAACTGCGCGCCCAGGGTGTGACCCTGGTGATCAGCTCGCACATCCTGGCCGAGTTGCAGGCGCGTGTGGACCGCCTGGCCATCATGGCCAATGGCCGCGTCCAGGCCCAGGGGAGCGTGAGCGAGTTGCGCGAGCAGCTGCAGCTGCCGCTGCAGGTCTCGCTGGCAGCCGCGCCGGCCGAGCATCCGGCCCTGCGCGAGGGCCTGCGCCCGCTGGGCAGCCTGCGCTTCGTCGAAGCCGAGGGACGCCTGAGCTTCAGCTGCCCGCGCCCGGCCAAGATGGCGCTGCTCGGGGCACTGGCGCCACTGGCCTCGCGCCTGCAGGACGTGCAGATCCACGAACCCACGCTGGAAGACATGTTCTTCGGCCTGAGGGAGGCCACATGAGGCTGGAAATCCAACAAGTCCTGACGCTGGCCGGCAAGGAGTTCCGCGACCGCCTGCGCAATCGCTGGGTGTTGGCGGTGGCGCTGGTGTTCACCGTGTTCTCGCTCGTCATCACCTATTTCGGCGGCGCCAGCCAGGGCCAGGTGGGGCCGCGCTCGATCGAATTCACGATCGCCAGCCTGGTCAGCCTGGTGATCTATCTGGTGCCCCTGATCGCCCTGCTCTTGGGCTTCGACGCGGTGGTGGGCGAGCGCGAGCGCGGCTCGCTGGACCTGCTCTTGGCCCTGCCCATCACCCGGTTGGAGTTGCTGCTGGGCAAGTACCTGGGCCTGGCCGCGGCGCTCACGCTCTCGACCCTGGCCGGCTTTGCGCTGGTGGCGGTGCTGCTGTACCAGCAGTTCAGCTGGGCCGGGCTCTACCACTACCTGGGCTTTGTGCTCAGCTCGGCGCTGCTGGGCCTGGCCTTTCTGAGCCTGGCGTTGCTGCTCTCGGTGCTGGCGCGCGACCGCACGCGCGCCTCTGGCCTGGCGATCGCGCTGTGGTTCGGCTTCGTGCTGGTGTTCGACCTGCTGCTGCTGGGACTGCTGGTGGCCAGCGGTGGCGCCTACGGTGGCGAGAGCCTGGCCTATGTGCTGCTGCTCAACCCGGCCGATCTGTACCGCATCCTGAATGTGTTTTCGCTCGACGAGGTGCGCAGCCTCTACGGCCTGGCCAGCATCGTGCCGCCCGCACTGGCCAATCCCTGGCTGATGGGCACGGCCATGCTGGGTTGGATCCTCGGACCGCTGGCGCTGGCCTCCTGGAGATTCAAACCATGACAAACAAGCTGAACCGGCGCCTGCTGCTCGCAGGTGGCCTCTCGTCCCTCTTGCTGGCCGCCTGCGGCAAGCCCGCCGAGGCGCCCCTGGTGGCCGCCGAAATCGAGCCCGCGAGCACCTGCGACCTGGACGGCATGCTGCTGGCCGACTACCCGGGTCCCAAGGCCCAGATCCACTACGCCGGTGAGGACAAGCCGCATTGGCTGTGCGACACGGTGGAAATGTTCTCGCTGCTGCTCAGGCCCGAGCAGGTCAAGACGGTGCGTGCGGTATTCACGCAAGACATGGCCCTGGCCGACTGGGAACAGCCGCGCGGCCATTGGTTCGATGCGCGCAGCGGCTTCTATGTGCATGGCAGCAAGAAGCGCGGCTCGATGGGGCCCACCCTGGCCAGCTTCCGCGAGGAGGCGGCGGCCAAGGCCTTCGCGGCCCAGCATGGCGGCCGCGTGCTGCGCTTCGCCGAGGTCAAGCCCGAGCTGGTGGACCTGAGCGGCGGGGCCCTGCACGACAGCCGCATGTAGCCATGCCAAGCCATCGTCGGAGCTGGGCCCTGCTGTTGCTGAGCGCGATGCTGCTGCAAGGCAGCGCGCCCCCGCCCAAGGACTTCGATATCTGCAGCCAGCGTCGTGGCGCGGCAGCCGCATTTGGCCACCCCAGGCCGGCACTTGGTCGCCTCTAGGTCCGGGAGCCCCGTGGCCATGCCTAAGATGCGGCCATGCATCTCACCAGCACCTCCATCCGCAGCAGCGCACCCCGCAGCAGCCTGCGCAAGCTCTGGCTGGGCTATGCCGGGGCCTGCCTGCTGACCTGGCTGCTGTTCGTGCTGGCCGGCACCGAGCTGCAGCGCGGTAGCTGGGAGATCTGGGAGGCGGTCTACCAGGCCAGCACCTCGCTATGGGCGCCGATGCTGCTGGGCGCGGCGGTCTACCCGGTGGCGGCCTGGCTGCAGCGCAAGGCCTGGCCGGCGACGGCGCAGCTGGCCTGCCACGCGGGCGCCGCCATCGTCTTCAGCGAGGCCTGGCTGGCCGGCAATGTGCTGCTGGCCTGGGGGCTGTTCGGCCTCGAACATGCCGAGGCCATGCTGGAGCAGAACCTGCTGTGGCGCCTGATCTGGGGCGTGCTGGTTTACGCCGCCCTGGCCACCGGTTTCGTCTCGGTGCTGAATGCCCGCCAGGCGCGCGCCAGCGCGGTGGCCGCGGCCCAGGCCGAATCGGCGCTGGCACGCGCCGAGCTGGCCGCCATCAGCGGCAAGCTCAATCCGCATTTTCTTTTCAACACGCTCAACTCGCTGATCGCGCTGACGCGCAAGGATGCCAAGGCTGCCGAGCAGGGCCTGCTGCGCTTTGCCGGCATGCTGCGCTATGTGCTGGCGGCCAAACGCGAGGCCAGCGACCGCGTGGCGCTGCAGGAGGAGATAGCCTTCGTGCGCGACTACCTGGCCCTGGAGGCGCTGCGCCTGGGCCAGCGCCTGCGCGTGCAATGGGAGCTGGAGGCCCAGACCCTGGACGACGACATTCCGCCGTTGACCCTGCAGCCCCTGGTGGAGAACTGCATCCTGCACGGCATCGCACCGCGTGCCGAGGGCGGCTGCATCAGCATCAGCGCGCGTCGCGACGCCCTCACCCAGGGCCTGGCCCTGACCGTGCAGGACGACGGCGCCGGCTGCGACCCCGCCCTGCTGGATGAGCCCCGCCCCGGCCGTGGCATCGGCCTGAGCGCGCTCAAGCGCCGCTTTGCGCTGGACTTTGAGGGCCAGGCCCGGCTGCGCGTGCACACCGCACCCGGCCAGGGCTTTCGCGTCGACCTGTGGATACCCCAGACATGAAACGTACCTCTACCCTGATCGCCGAAGACGAACCGCTGGCCGCCGAAGGCCTGGCCGCCTGGGTGGCCGAGCTGCCGCAGCTGGAGCTGGTGGCGAGCTGCAGCAGCGGCGACAGCGCGCTGGCGCAGATCCGCGCGCTCAAGCCCGAGCTGGTCTTCATGGACATCAACATGCCCGGCATGAGCGGCCTGCAGGTGCTGCGCGCGCTCGCCGCCGAGCGCGCCGCCGGCAGCCTGAGCGGGCCGGCACCTGCGGTGATCTTCACCACCGCCTACGACGAGCATGCGCTGGCCGCCTTCGAGCTGCATGCGCTGGACTATCTGCTCAAGCCCTATGCGCAGGAACGCTTCCAGGAGGCGGTGGAGCATGCGCTGCAAGCGCTGGGCAACCAGGCTTCGCAGGCCCTGCCCGCGCTGGAGGCGCTGACGCAGGAAGACCAGGATCAGACGCCGCTGACGCGCATCCTGGTGCGCGACCAGGGCAAGATCTTCCCGCTGCAGGTGGAGGCGATCGAGTACCTGCGCTCCGACACCAAGTACACCGCTGTGACCAGCCGCGGCCGCCAGTTCCTGGTGCGCCTGCCCATCACCAGCTTCGAGCAGCGCCTGGACCCCGGCCGCTTCATCAAGCTGCAGCGTGGCTGCATCGTCAACCTGGACTTCGTCGAGTCGATGACGCCCGACGAGAGCTCGCAGCTGGTGGTGCAGATGCAGGATGGCGCCCGTTTCACCGCCAGCCGTGAGGTTTCCAAGCGCCTGCGGGAGCAATCGATATGAGCATCGCGATGCGCGCCACCCTGGTCGCCGGTGGCCTTTTCTGCTGCTGCCTGGCGGCAGGCGCTCAAGGCGCCGAGGGCAAGCTCTACACGCCCGGCCCCTTCGACAAGATCGCCATCGGCGGCGCCGCCGATGTCAAGCTGGTGCAGGGCAGCGAGGATCAGGTCTTCATCGCCGGCGATGCCGATGTGCAGAAGGGCGTGCGGGTCTCGCTGGAAGACAACACGCTCACGGTGCAGAGCAAGGAGGGCTGGAAATTCTGGACCTCCAGCCGGCTGCAGATCTCCGTCGGCGCGCGCAAGCTCTCGGGCATCAGCCTGGCAGGCGCGGCCCATCTGCACGCGCCGGGCCCCTTGGCGGCGGAGAAATTGGTGGTGAAGCTGGCTGGCACCGGTCAGGCGAGGCTGGACGACGTGAGCGCCGACAGCCTGCAGTTCAGCATGGCCGGCGCCGGCGAGGCGCAGGCCAGCGGCCGGGTGCGCGAGCTGAGCCTGCATGTGGCCGGCAAGGGCCGGCTGCAGGCCGAGAACCTGCAATGCCAGCAGGCCAATGTGAGCATCAGCGGCCTGGGCAATGCCACGCTGTGGGTGCAGGAGGAGTTGCGCATCAAGATCGCCGGTGCCGGCTTCATCGACTACTGGGGACGCCCGACCGTCAAGCCCAGCGTGGCCGGCACCTCCAGCATCAAGGGCCTGGGCGAAAAGCGCTAGGGCCGGCTTCAGGCGCGGCGCCCGGCATGCTTCTGCCGGTACATCAGGCGGTCCGCCTCGGCCAGCAGCTCGGCGGCGCCAGTGTGGCGCGCGGGGTCGAAGTCGGCGCAGCCCACGCTGTATTGCAATGCATAGAACTGCCCCGGCTGGGCATTGTGCGCCGCCACCGCAAAGGCCAGCCGGTCCAGCGCCGCATCGCGCTCCTGATGCGCGGCATTCGTCAGCAGCACCGCGAACTCGTCGCCGCCCAGACGCGCCACCACGTCGGACTCGCGAAAGGTGCGGCGCAGCAGTGCGGCGAAGTCGATCAGGGCGCGGTCACCCTCGGCATGGCCGTACTCGTCGTTGATGTGCTTGAAGCGATCCAGGTCGAAGAACAGCAGCGAGGCCGGCCGCTGCAGGCGCCGGCACATGCCCAGCGAATGCCGCGCCAGTGCCTCGAAACCGCGCCGGTTGGTGAGGCCGGTGAGCTCGTCCAGCGTGGCCATCTGCAGGATCGCCAGCTCATGCTCCACCATCAGCGCCAGGTCGCGCAGCAGGGCCTCGTCATCGGCATCAAAGGGATGGGGCTGGGAGTCGATCAGGCACAGGCTGCCCAGGCGCTGGCCGTTGGGTGCGCGCAGCGGCTGACCTGCATAGAAGTGAATGTGAGGCTCGCCGGTCACCAGCGGGTTGCCGGCAAAGCGCGCGTCCTCATGGGCGTTGGGCACCAGCAGCAGCTGGTCGCTGAGGATGGCATGGCCGCAAAACGAGAGCGGGCGCGACAGTTCGGTGAGCTCCAGCCCCTGCATGGACTTGTGCCACTGGCGCTCGGCGTCGATCAGGGTGATGGCCACGATGGGCACGCCGAACAGGCGCTTGGCCAGGCGTGTGAAGCGGTCGAAACGCTCCTCGGGCGGGGTGTCGAGAATGCGCAGCGCCTGCAGCGTGGCCAGGCGCTCGGCCTCGTCGTCGGGGACGGGGGGCGGCATGAAGCTGCCGTTCATTTGGGCGCGCAAGGCATCGGCTTTCTCGGTCAAGCGCAATCTCCTCGACAATCGCGGGCTCTATGAGCCAGCACGCCGACCATCATCACGCCCCCTCCGACATCCTGCAAGAGGTGTTTGGCTATGCCGCATTCCGGGGCGCCCAGGGCGAGATCGTCGAGCATGTCACCCAAGGCGGGGACGCGCTGGTGCTGATGCCGACCGGCGGCGGCAAGAGCCTTTGCTATCAGATTCCGGCCATCGCCCGCCACCGCGCGCGCCAGGGCGTGAGTATCGTGGTGAGCCCGCTGATCGCGCTGATGCACGACCAGGTGGGCGCGCTGGAAGAGGCCGGCGTGCACGCCGCCTTCCTCAACTCCACGCTCGGCAGCGAGGAGGCCGCGCATGTGGAGCGCGAGATGATGAGCGGCCGGCTGGTGATGCTGTACGCCGCGCCCGAACGCATCACCAACCCGCGCTTCCTGGCCCAGCTGGATTCGCTGCGCGAGCGCGGCCTGCTGAGCCTGTTCGCGATCGACGAGGCGCATTGCGTCAGCCAATGGGGGCATGACTTCCGCAGCGAGTACCTGGCGCTGTCGCTGCTGCACGAGCGCTTCCCCGAGGTGCCGCGCATCGCGCTCACCGCCACCGCCGACGACATCACGCGCGCCGACATCATCGAGCGCCTCAAGCTCGAAGACGCACGCATCTTCATCTCCAGCTTCGACCGGCCCAATATCCGCTACGCCATCGTCGAGAAGGACGGCAAGCCGCGCGATCAGCTGCTGCGCTTCATCCACGACGAGCATGAGGATGAGGCCGGCGTCGTCTACTGCCAGAGCCGCAAGAAGGTGGAAGAAACTGCTGCCTGGCTGGAGGGCGAGGGCATCAAGGCCCTGCCCTATCACGCAGGGCTTGACTCCGGCCTGCGCCAGCGCCACCAGGACCGCTTCCTGCGCGAGGACGGCATCGTGATGGTGGCCACCATCGCCTTCGGCATGGGCATCGACAAGCCCGACGTGCGCTTCGTCGCGCACCTGGACCTGCCCAAGAACATCGAGAGCTATTACCAGGAGACCGGCCGCGCCGGACGCGACGGCGCGCCCGCCGATGCCTGGATGGCCTATGGCCTGGCCGATGTGGTGAACCAGCGCCGTATGATCGACGAAAGCCCCGCCGGCGAGGACTTCAAGAAGGTGCAGCGCGGCAAGCTCGATGCCCTCCTGGCGCTGGCCGAGGCCACCGACTGCCGGCGCGTGCGCCTGCTGGGCTATTTCGGCGAAGCAAGCCGCCCCTGCGGAAACTGTGATAACTGTCTGCATCCTCCCGCCACCTGGGACGGCACCGAGGCCGCGCGCAAGGCGCTCTCCTGCATCTACCGCTTCCACCAGAACGGCGGCCAGCGCTTCGGCGTGGGCCATCTGCTGGACGTACTGCGCGGCAAGGAGACCGACAAGGTCAAGCAATACGGCCACCAGCACCTGAGCACCTGGGCCATCGGCGCCGACCTGCCCGAGCAGCAATGGCGCGCGGTGCTGCGCCAGCTGGTGGCGCTGGGCCATGTGGTGGCCGAGGGCGAGTACAACACCCTGGCCCTGAGCGAAACGGCGCGCGCCGTGCTGAAGGGCGAGGTGCAGCTGCTGTTGCGCGTGCCCACCGTGCCACCGAAAAAGGGCAAGCTCTCGCGCGGCGCGAAGCCCGCCCCCAGCAAGGCCGAGGCGATCGACCTGGACGAGGATGCACAGGTGCGCTTCGGCCAGCTCAAGGCCTGGCGCGCCGAGGTCGCGAAGGAACATGGCCTGCCCGCCTATGTGATCTTCCAGAACGTCACCCTGGCCGAGATGGCCAGGCAGCATCCGCGCAGCCTGAATGAGCTGGCCCAGATCAGCGGCGTGGGCGCCAAGAAGCTGGAGGCCTATGGCAGCGAGATTCTGCGGGTGCTGGGGGCGGGCTGAAACGACAAAGCCCGGCCAGGGCCGGGCTTTGCTGGTGGGACTCTGACTGAGACAGCGTGAGCGCTGAACCTAGCAGAGCGTCTGCGCGTCACAGACCGCTTGGACCGAGGCCAGCTGCACGCCATGATTCAGGCTGCGGCCTTCGATCACCACGCGCGGCAGCTGCGCCACTTGCTCGTTAGTCTTCAGACGCTTGCCCTCGATGATGACGCGCTCGAGCTTGACGATTTCTCCTTGCTTCGGCGCCTGCGCCGTTTCGGTCTGGTGCGTGAACGCGGCCGAGATGGCCAGAGCGGACGCAATGCCGAAGAAGAATGCCTTGTAGCTGGTGCTGTTCATCATGGTGGGCTCCTTGGGTTGGCTGTGTCAGTGATTGCAGTTTCGTCAATGGCCGGCCGCGGCTCCAGGCCGAGGCGACGGAGCTGCAGAGCCAGCGGCTGAACTGCGCTTGCGGGCGATGAACGCGCGGCGGGGCGGCCGCCCCTTGACCGCGCCGCCCCCTTGAGATTCGGCCGATCGTCACGCATATTCGGCCATAGCCCGCTGTACGAGGCCTGCCATGCCTGTCGCTGCCACCCGCCCCGCTGCCGTCGCCTGCAGCTTCTACCCGGCCCGTCCCGAGGCGCTGGCGCGCGAGCTGGACGGCTACCTGGATGCGGTGCCGGCCGCGCAGGAGGCGCAGCCGCCCAAGCTGCTGGTCGTGCCGCATGCGGGCTACCGCTATTCCGGCCCGGTGGCCGCCCATGCCTATGCGCTGCTGCGCCCCTGGCGCGAGCAGATCCGGCGCGTCGTGCTGCTGGGCCCGGCGCACCGGGTGGCGCTGCGTGGCCTGGGCCTGCCCGAGGCGCAGCGCTCTTTTGCCACGCCACTGGGCGAGGTGCTGCTGGATCAGGCCGCCAGCGCGCAGCTGAGCGCCTTGCCGCAAGTGAGCCGTGATGCCGCCGCCCATGCCTTCGAGCATTCTCTGGAGGTGCAACTGCCCTTCCTGCAGCGGCTGCTGGGCGACTTCAGCCTGGTGCCATTGGTGGTGGGCGAGGCCAGCGCGGCCGAAGTGGCCGAAGCCCTGGAGCTGCTCTGGGGTGGCGACGAGACCCTCATCGTGATCAGCTCCGATCTCTCGCATTACCTGCCCTATGCCCAGGCGCAGGCCTTGGACCGCGACACCGTGCGGCAGCTGCTGGCGCTTGAGCAGGCACCCACGCATGCACAGGCCTGCGGCGCCACGCCGCTGGCCGGCGCGATGCTGGCAGCGCGCGCCCATGGCCTGGCCGGGCGCCTGCTGGATCTGCGCAACTCCGGCGACACGGCGGGCGACAAGAGCCGCGTGGTGGGCTATGCGGCGCTGGCCTATGCAGCCCCCGGCGATCTGGGACAGACCCTGCTGGCGCGCGCGCGCAATGCCATTGCCGGCGAACTGGGTCTGCCGCTGCGCGCCGAGCCATGGCATCCGCGCCTGGAGCGGCCCGGGGCCTGCTTCGTCACCCTGCATGCGCACGGCAGCTTGCGCGGTTGCATCGGCAATCTGGAGGCCGACGAAGCGCTCAAGCAGGCGCTGCCCGCACGGGCACGCGCCGCCGCCTTCGAGGACCCGCGCTTCGCGCCGCTGACGGCGTCCGAGTGGCCGCATCTGGACATCGAGATCTCCCTGCTAAGCCCGGCCGAGCCCATGCCCGCGCGCAGCCTGGAGCAAGCCTGCGCACAGCTGCGCCCGGGCGTCGACGGCCTGGTGCTCAGCTGGCGCGGGCGGCGCGCCACCTTCTTGCCGCAGGTGTGGGCGCAGCTGCCGCTGCCGCTGGACTTTCTCCGCGCGCTGCGCCAGAAGGCCGGCCTGGCCGCCGACTTCTGGGCCGAGGACCTGCAGCTGGCGCGCTACCAGGTGCAGCGTTTCAGCGAGGTGCAGCAATGAACCATCCGGCGCGCTGGTGGCACGAGCTGGACGATGGGCGCATCCAATGCGACCTCTGCCCGCGCGAATGCAAGCTGCACGAGGGCCAGCGGGGTCTGTGCTTTGTGCGCGAGCGCCAGGGTGGGCAGATGCTGCTCTCCACCTATGGCCGCAGCTCGGGCTTCTGCGTCGACCCGATCGAGAAGAAGCCCTTGAATCATTTCTACCCGGGCAGCAGCGTGTTCTCCTTCGGCACGGCCGGCTGCAACCTGGCCTGCAAGTTCTGCCAGAACTGGGACATCTCCAAGAGCCATGAGATGGACCGCCTGATGGATGCAGCCGCACCCGAGCGCATCGCCGCGGCGGCACAGGAGCTGGGCTGCCGCAGCGTGGCCTTCACCTACAACGATCCGGTCATCTTTGCCGAATATGCGATCGACACCGCCGCGGCCTGCCATGCGCTGGGCCTGCAGGCGGTGGCGGTCACGGCGGGCTATATCAGCGCCGCGCCACGGCGCGAGTTCTATGCCTGCATGGACGCGGCCAATGTCGATCTAAAGGGCTTTAGCGACGATTTCTACTTCAGGCAGACCGGTGCGCACCTGGCCCCGGTGCTGGACACGCTGCGCTATATCCGCCACGAGACCGACTGCTGGCTGGAAATCACCACCTTGCTGATTCCAGGGCTGAACGACAGCGATGCAGAGTTGCGCGCCCTCTCGGCCTGGGTGGCCCGGGAGCTGGGACCCGAGGTGCCGCTGCATTTCACGGCCTTTCACCCGGACTACAAGCTCGACACCCTGCCGCCCACACCGCTGGCCACCCTGCAACGTGCGCGGCAGATTGCGCAGGGCGAGGGCCTGCGCCATGTCTACACCGGCAATGTGCACGACACCGAGGGCGGCAGCACCGATTGCGCGAACTGCGGCGAACGCCTGATCACACGCGACTGGTACGAGATAGTCAGCTACCGCCTCGACGCCGTCGGCCGCTGCCCGGGCTGCGGCACGGCACTGGCCGGGCGCTTTGCGGCGCAGCCGGGCCATTTTGGCCGGCACCGCATTCCGGTGCAGCTCAGCCGCGCGGCTTGAGCAGCAGGCTGGCGTTGCCGCTGGCGGCCTGGGCCTTGGCCTGCGAGAACAGCGCGTCGTGCTGCACCGCGTAGCTGGCATAGGGATCCGTCTGGTCAGCCAGCAGCAGGCCGGTCATCACGGCGCTGGCCACTGCGAGCACGGCGGTCATGAGGGTCTTGGCGGCTGCGTTCATGGTGGACTCCTTGGAGTTCCGGGCTTGTTGACGATGCACGCAGTGTCGTCAGCCGGGCGCGCGCGGGCCAGCGGGAGGCGACGAATCGCCAGCAGCGTGGCGCGAACTGCGGCCTGCCGGGGCGAACGGGATCAAGGCCAGGCGGGCAGGCGCTCGGTGACACTGGCCACCGGCGCCGGCCGGGCATAGAAATAACCCTGCTGCTGCGCGCAGCCCAGCTCCAGCAGCACGGCGCGCTGCGCCTCGGTCTCCACGCCCTCGGCCACCACGCCTATGCCCAGCGCCTGTGCCAGGCCCAGGATGGCCTGCACCAGGGCCTGGTCGTCGGCGCTGACCGGCAGATCGTGCACAAAGCTGCGGTCGATCTTGAGCTTGGCCGGGCGCAACAGCTTCAGATAGGAGAGCGAGGAATAGCCGGTGCCGAAATCGTCCACCGAGAGCGCCACGCCCAGCGCGCGCAGCCGCGCCATGGTCTGCATCGACAGGTCGCTGTCGCTCATCAGGGTGCTCTCGGTCAACTCGATGCTCAGTTCGCCGGGCAACACGCCATGGCGGCGCATCGCGTCGGCCACCTGCTCGGGCAGGCGCTGGTCGCGGAACTGCAGGGCCGAGAGGTTGATCGCCAGGTTGCCGGGATGGCGGCCGGTGGCCTTCCACTCGGCCAGCTGAGCGCAGGCCACCTCCACCGTCCAGCGCCCCAGGGCCTGGATCTGGCCCGACTCCTCGGCCAGGGCGATGAAGCTGCCCGGCATCAGCAAGCCACGCTGCGGATGCTGCCATCGCATCAGGCCCTCCACGCCGCAGACCCGGCCCGAGCCGGCGTCGACGATGGGTTGGTAATGCAGCTCCAGCTGCTGCTCGGCCAGCGCGGCCACCAGCTCGCGCTCCAGCGCCAGCCTGGCCATCGCATTCGCGTCCATCTCCTGCTGAAAGAAGCTGTAGCGCGAACGGCCCTGCTGCTTGGCACGGTACATGGCCAGATCGGCGTGGCGCACCAGGGTGTCGAAGTCCTCACCATCGCGCGGAAACATGGCGATGCCGATGCTGGCCGAGACGCTCGCCGTGCCCAGCCCATCGGGCAGCTGCAGCGGCACATTCAGGGTGCTGATGAGGCGCTGCGCGGCATGCGCCACCACCTCGCTGGGCGAGGCCTCGCGCATCAGCAGCAGGAATTCGTCGCCGCTGACCCGGCAGGCCAGGTCCGATTCGCGCACCGTCTGGCGCAGGCGCTCGCTGGCGGCCAGCAGCATGTTGTCGCCCGCGGCATGACCCAGCGAGTCGTTGATGGCCTTGAAGCGGTCCAGGTCGACGAACAGCAGGGCCAGGCTCGAACCATCGCGCTTGGCCACCGCCGCCTCATGCTGGAAGACCTCGCGGAACAGCGTGCGGTTCGGCAGGCCGGTGAGGTGGTCGTACATGGCCATCTGGTGCAGCTGGGCGTTCTTGCCCTCCAGGTCGGCGATCAGGGTGTCGATGCGGTCGCCCACCTCGTTGAGGTGTTCGCCCAGCTGGCCCAGCTCGTCGCGCCGGTTCCAGGGCAGGCGCACCGCCGCTTCGCGCTGGGCGATCGCGCTGGCCTGCTGCTTGAGCCTGTCGATCGGCCGCACCAGGCGCAGATAGAGCACCAGCAGCATCACCGTCACGCCCATCACGACCTGCAGGCCAACGATCAGCACGATCTGCTCGCGCCCCCCGGACAGGGTGTGTTCCAGTGCGGCATCGTCGAAGCGCACGCTCAGCGAGCCCAGCACCTGGTTGTCGCGCCGCACCGCGGCGACCAGGGTCACGGTGGGCCAGTCCGGGCTGCATTTCTTGAGCACCAGGTCGGGCGCGCCGGGGCGCTCCTCGCTCAACTCGACGCCGCAGACGCTGGCGTCCGACAGCAGCTGCTCGAGCGCGCGCTGTACGGCCTGGCTGTCGACGGTCCAGAGCGGCTCGGCCAGACCGTTGGCGGCCAGGGTCAGCACGGCCGAGCGCTGGCCCTCCAGCAGGGGTTCGAGGCTGCGCCGCACCAGTGACTCGCTGAAGGCCAGCAGCAGCAGCGCCGGCACCGCGATCCCCACCACCACGGCGAGCAGCACGACGCTGCGCAGGGACAGGGAGGGTTTGGGCAGTTTCATCGGCGCGGGCGGCTCAGCACTTGGGCCCGATTGTGCACCCGAGCGCCCCGGCCTGGCCGCTCAAGGCAAGGACTGACCCCCGCCATGCCATTGCTGGGCACGCAATCGACGCGCGCGCTCACCGCCACGTTGTTGTGCATGCTCGGCCTCGATGAGGCGTTCGCGCGCGCTCAGCGCACGCGGCTGGCCGGCCGCGATGGCGGCCTGGTCGAGGTTCTGGCCCCAGCTCAGGCCGGGCTTGAGCGCCAGCGGCGGCGCCAGCGCATCGACGAAGCCAGGCGCCAGCCAGGGCATCAGCTGCGCCATCACCAGGGCCACGCGCGGCCGCAAGGCCGCCTCGCCGATGCGGCCGCGCTGGCCCCATTGCACGCTCAGCTCGGCACTGCTGCCGCCCTTGGGCAGGGCCGGGGTGATGGCGAAATCGCGCAGCACACCGTAGCGCAGCTGCATCATCGCCTCCTCGGCCAGCATGGCCGGATCCTCGGCCGACACCGTGGCACCCTCGGGCATGGAGTAGTTGTAGTCGTCGTTGACGCGGTCCTGGCTGAAGAAGCGCACGATGTCCGCCGGCTCGTAGGCGAGCTGCGCCGCTGTCGCCTTCGCGCCAAAGAACTGCACACGGCCCAGCGCCACCATTTCCTGCGAGTAGAAGGGCAGGCGCTGCGCCAGCTCCTTGGCCGCGGTGAGCGCGGGGCTGGCCTGCCAGACACGCAGATCGCCGCCCAGCAGCGCATGCAGGCGCGGCGGCACGGCATCGCCGGCATGGCTGAGCTCGTGATACAGCAGCGGGCCCAGGGCATAGACCAGGGCGCCGGGCTCGCGCATGCCGCGCTCGGCCACCGGATAAATGCCGGCGGCGTACTGGTTGTTGCGCACATAGCGCCAGGGCGCGGCGTAATGCAGCTCGGCGCCATAGTCGCTGCGTGGGTCGGGGGTCTCGCTGAGGGTGTCGCGCTGCTCGGGGCTGCTCCAGAGGTTGGCGGCGTCCAGGTAGATGGCGCCGGTGGCGCTCCAGTAGAACGAGGGCCGCACCCGGCCGCCTATCACCACCGCGGTGGTGGCGTTGAGCAGGCGCCGGAAGTCGCCATGCGTGTCCTGGCTGCGCAGGAAGTTCTCGAAGGCCTCGCCCATCCAGTCGTTGGAGACCAGCACGCGCTGCATCACCTGCGCCACCGTGGGCAGCTCGCCGCGCGTCTCCTGCCCCAGCAGGGGCAGGCGCCCGAGCGTGCAGGTGTTGCCGCTGCTGAGGCTGGGCGCGTAGACGCAGTCCCGCAGCGCCTGCGCATGCGGGCTGCCGCTCAGGTAGGGGTAGACGCGCGAGACCGGTTCGCTGGCCTTGAACAGGGCGTCGCTGCCGGCCTGATGCGGCGGCGCCTGCACCAGCAGACGGAAGTCCTGGCTGAGCGTGCGGCCGCCCGCCAGCGTGGCGGTGGCGCGCAGGCGCAGCAGGCTGTCGCGGCTGACCGCCGGCGCCGTCAGCAGCACGCGCCAGCCTTCGCTTTCCTTCAATGTGGTGGCCGGCCCGTCGACCACGCTCCATTGCAGCCTGGCGCCGTCGCGCTCGGCCTGGCTCAGCCCGGGCGCCCAGGCACGCAGCGACAAGGCCCCCTGGCCATAGGCCGAGGGCTCGCCGCGCAGCAGCAGACCGGGCTCGCTGGCGGCCGCCACGCTGAACTCGGCGGTGCCGCTGCGCAGGCGGCCGGCCTCGTCGCGGAAGCTCACCTCGAAGCGGTAGTTGCCGGGCTCGCTGGGCTCCAGCGTGATGGCCTGCGAGCGCGCCGACAGCGGCTTGAGCGCCGGGCCGGCACTCTGGGTCCAGCGCAGCTCGCTGAAGATGGCCGCGCCGCAGGACAGCAGACTCAGCTCGCTGTTGCGCCCGGTGAGCGCCCCACTGGGCAGCTCCAGGCGCGCCACCGAGCCGGCCAGGCATTGCGTGCCAAGCGCCGGTTCGGCAACGGGCGCGGGTGCGCCGCTATCGCCACCACCACCGCCGCCGCAGCCAGCCACGGCCAGCAAGCAGGTCACGAACCAGCGCGCCTTCATTGGAGCACCCTTCGGCCTGCGGCCTGTCCCGCCAGGCGTGAGCGAGCTTGCTTGGGGCGGCCCTGCGCTGCGCTCATGCCTCCACCACCCGCGCCGGGAAGGCGCCCAGGTCGTCCTCGCGCAGGCCCAGGTAGATCGGTTCACCGTCGCGCCGGTGGATATTGATCTTGGCGTTGTAGACGCGGTGCGCCAGGCCATGCTTGTCGGTGAGTTCGAACTCGCTGATGCCGAAATCGTCGCCGTTCTCGCCCTCGCCGCGCCGGCCGGTCAGGTAGCAGGCAATCTCGTCGATGGCCGAGCCCCCCAGCGCCAGGCCGCCCAGTTTCTGCAAGGGCTCGCGCGTACGCTCGACAAAGGCGACGCTGTCGATCAGCGCCGGCGCGGCGCCGGGCTGATCGCGCATCATGGTGCGGAACTTGCCCAGCAGGATCTGGCCCGGCAGCGCGCGCTCGATCATGCGTGCCAGCTCGATCGTGACCTGGCCCACCAAATAGCTGAACGAGGTCGGGTTCAGGCCCTCGCTCTGGTAGAACTCGTAGTGCGAGCCGACATGGAAGCAGGCGCGCAACAGCGGCACCGCGCTGGGCCGCGAGGCGCGTTCGCGTGCCAGCGCGTTGTCGGCCAGGATGAACTGCATCAGCTGGTAGAGCTCGACGTTGGCGGCGATGCCGCGGCGCCGGTTCCAGATATAGAAGCCGTCGCCGGTGGTGGTGCGGGCGAAGTTGATGTTGATCTCGCGGTCCAGCAGCTTGGCGTAGGCGGCGTTCACCGAGCAGGACAGGCTGCCCAGCTGCACCACCTGCTCCAGCGGCGTTAGCAGCGAGAAGCCCACCGCGTCGAGCAGGATCACCGCGCGGTCTTCCACCAGGCGGATGCCATAGCGCTCGACGATGGCCGCCACCAGGGGCAGGCCCAGGCCGCGCGCCGGTGCGAAGGGCAGCGCGATCGGCTGCGGCTGCAGGCCCAGCTCGGCCGCGATGCGTTCGAACTCGGCCTCCTCCAGATGCTCCTGGCGCGCCAGCAGGCCCTCCAGCAGGGCGGCGCGGCGGCCCTTCTCGGCCGCATCGCCGGCACCCTGCACAAACTCGGTCAGCAAGGTGTGCGGCGCCACCAGCACCGCCAGGCCCTGCTCGCTCGGGGTCCAGGCATAGAGCAGGTTCTGGCCCAGGCACCAGCGCTCGTAAAGGGCCTGGTCCAGCAGCACGATATGGCGCCGCACCTCGGCCTCCGACACCCCGGCGGGCAGGGGGTAGGCCATGAAACCATCCAGCCATGATTTGCGCTGTGGGCGCTCGGGATTCATCACCGCTCCATCGTCGTCAATGCCCGCATCATCCGACAATCCGACTCAAGGCGCAGCCCCGAGATGGCGGGCCAGGAAGCGCTCCACCCGGCCCCAGAAGTCCTGCTGGGTCTTGAGCTGGCGCCAGCCATGACCCTCGTCGTCGTACACCACCCATTCGAGTTCCTGCCCCTGGTGCAGCGCATTCTTGAACTTGCGGCCATGCTCGACGGGCACCCGCCGGTCTTCGGCGCCATAGGCCATCAGCAGCGGGCGCTTGAGCTCGGCGGCGCGCTGCAGCGGTGAGGTGGCGCGCAGCTGCGCAGCATCCTTGTCGCGGTCGCCTACCAGCACCGGCATGCCGTAGCCCTTCCACTCGTCGCCGAGATCGCTCCAGTGGATGCTGTACAGCAGCTCGATATCGGTCACCCCCACCCAGTTGACGCCGCAGCGGTAGAGCTCGGGCTGCTTGATCAGACCCATCAGCGTGGCATAGCCGCCATAGCTGGCACCGGCGATGCAGACCCGCTTGGGGTCCACCAGCCCCTGCTGCACCGACCACTGCAGCGCGTCGGCCAGATCGTCCTGCATGGCCAGACCCCATTGCTTCCAGCCGGCGCGGAAATGCGCCGAACCGAAACCGGTGCTGCCGCGGAACTCGGGCTCGATCACCACATAGCCGCGCGAGGCCAGGAATTGCGCCATCGGCTCCCAGGTCCAATGGGTGCCGCGCAGATAGGGGCCACCATGCACCAGCAGCACCGCCGGCCGCGCGCCCTGCGCCTTGCCGGCCGGCTGGGTCACCAGCACCGGCAGTTCCAGACCGTCGCGCGCCTTGATGCGGTGCATATCGCGCAGGCCCATCTCGGCCGGCTTGATCCAGGGACGCGAGGCCGACAGTGGTTCCAGGCGCTCCTGCTCGGGCGTATAGAGGTAGTAGCTGGTGGGTTGGCGGTCCGAGCTGGCCGAGACCACCCAGCGCGGCGATGTCAGGCAGCGGTTGCAGTGGATATGGTTGACCGTGCCCGTCAAGCGGGCATCGATGCTGGCCTGCGCCGCCTTCATCTGCGGATGCAGCCACACGCTGCCACTGGCATCGGTTTCGTAGTGCAGGCCCAGCAGCTTGCCGGCCTGCTTGTCGTATACCAGGCTGCCATTGAAGTCGTAGCCCTGCAGCGAGATCAGCGGCTCGGCCTCGCGCTGCAGGGTCTTGCGATCCAGGCGATAGAGCGCTTGAAAGCCGCTGCGGCTGGTCTGCACCAGGGCCTGGCCCTCGGGCCCGAACCACACCGGATGGTCAAAGCTCTGCTGATAGGCCTCGCCCTCCTGCCAGCGCTGCCAATGCCCCGCGGCATCGCGCAGATAGGACAGATAACGCCCGTTCTGCATGGCCGTGAGCGCAGCCGGCTTGCCATCGCTATCCAGCACCCAGGATGTCACATGGCTGGGCGCGCCGCCGGCCAGGCTGGTGAGCTTGCCGGTCCTGGTATTCAGGCGCGCCAGGCCCACCCCCACCGAGTCCGGCTCACTGGACCAGGGGTAGCGCAGCACGAAGACATCGTCACTGCCGTCGTCTGCCACGCTGTGCAGGGCCCAGTTGCGGTCCAGGCGGCGATCCGCAAGGTTCGAGGCGGCCTGGATGAAGTGGCTGACGGGTTTGATGAGCGGGCGAAACTCGCCGCCGTCGCGGTTCACCGCCCACAGCCCCGGATCGAGCTGGGGGCTGGTGCCGTTTTGCGCCACGCTCACATTGAAGACCAGGCGCTGGTCGTTGACCCACTCATGGCGCTGCACATCGGCGTCGCTGAAACCGGCCACCACCTTGGGCGGATCCAGCGTCAGCAGATCGATCACTGCCAGCCGCACCACCCCATCGCTGCCCGCCACCTGCACGGCCAGGTGCTGGCCATTGGGCGACAGCTTGGGCGCCGCGATCTGCGGCTTGCGAAAGAAGTCTTCCAGCGGCGGCGCGGCGATCGCAGCGGCGCCGAGACAAAACGAAAGGGCCGCGACGAGGCGGCCGACGCTTCTTCTCCACATATCCCCTCCCAGGGCATTCTTCAGGCAGGCGCCATTCTGGCCTGCCGCGAGATCACCACCAGGGGGGATTGCCCCGAAGGTCGATTTAGAAGCTCAGACGCGCACCCAGCATGAAGGTGCTGGCCTTGACCTTGTCAGAGACCTTGCCGTAGTTGTCGTAATCGGCCGTCAGCGCCAGGTTTTTGGCCAGCTTGACCTCGGCGCCCACGCCCCACATCACGCTGGTCTTGCTGCCCTGTAGGCTGTCGCCCGCGGGCAGCAGATTGCTGCCGGAGACCTTGCTGCGCGCCACACCCAGGCGGCCCTGCAGCGCAAACTGCTCGGTGAGCGCGTGGCGGGCGGTGGCGGCAGCGTAGAAGCTGCTGGCCTTGCCCTCTTGCGTCACCGATCCACTGGCCAGCGTGGCCTGCTCGCTGAAACTGCCCAGGCGGGCGTAGCCGGCCTCGACGCCGAAGTGCTCGTTCAGCCGGTAGCCGCCATAGAGCTTGTAGGCGGTGTCGCGGCCGTCCTTGCCGGTGATGGCCACCGAAGCGCCAGGCAGATTGAAGCTGCTGCGGCCCACCGACAGACCGCCGTAGGCGCCCGGCTCATCGGACTGCGGGGCGGCTTGTGCGGCCTGGGCGACGAGCATCAGGGCAGCGGCGGAGACCAGGGCGATTTGTTTCAGTTTCATGGAAAGGACTTCCTTCATGCAGAGCAGCGGCGAATGGTTTGTTGCGAGTCACGGCACCGCGTGTTGACCGGGACATGCTGCAGTGTGGCCAGCGGCCCTGAAGCTGCACTCAAGGCTTGCTGAAGGTCGGCTGAAGGTGACTTCATGCCATCCTCAGACAGAGGCGTTCCAATACGGGGCATGAAAGTGCTGCTGGTGGAAGACGATTTGGACCTGGGCAATGGCGTGCGCATGGCACTCGCCGAACAGGGCATGGAGGTGGTGTGGGTACGGCGCCTGGCCGACGCCATGCAGACGCTGACGAACAGCGTGGCCGACTTGGTGCTGCTGGATCTGGGGCTGCCGGATGGCGACGGCCTCAGCCTGCTCGCCCACCTGAAACGCGAGAAGCTGCGCCTGCCGGTGCTGATACTCACCGCGCGCGACAGCCTGCAGGAGCGCCTGTTGGGGCTGGACAGCGGCGCCGACGATTACCTCGTCAAGCCCTTCGCGCTGGCCGAGCTGATCTCGCGGGTGCGCGCCCTGGTACGGCGCAGCTACGGCCAGGAGGACGAGACCCTGGAGCTGCGCGGCATCTGCGTGCAGGAGCAGACCATGCGCGTGCTCGTGAAGGGCGACCCGGTGGAGCTCTCGCGCTCGGAGTTCGCACTGCTGGTGGCGCTGATGAAGCGCGCCGACCGCGTGCTGACACGCCGGCTGCTGGAGGAACAGGTGCTGCCCGGCGGCAGCGCCGAGAGCAATGTGCTGGACGTGCATATGTCCAATCTGCGCAAGAAGATCGGCGAGGGTTTCATACGCACGGTGCGCGGCGTGGGCTATGTGATCGACCGCCAGGCCCCCGCCAAGGCCGCCGGCAAATGAGGCAGCCGTCGTGAGGTTCCAGCGCTGGCTGGCGCGCATGCGCGAGCCCTCGGTGCTGCGTCGCCTGGTGGTGGCCCAGGTGGTGCTGGTGCTGGCGCTCTGGCTGGGCTTGATCGCCTTTGCCATCAACGACGCGGTGCGCGACACCTCGGTGTTCGACAGCGGCCACCGTTTTGAATCCATCATCGCCGTGACCGAGGCGCTGCAGGACCAGCCCGAGCAGCTGCAACGCGTGCTGCAGCAGATCGACCTGTTCCAGCGTCTCGAGAACGGTGCCGACGACCTGCCGCAGCTGCGCATGGCGATGACGGTCTGGCGCGGCGCGGAGCTGGTCTATGTGAGCCCCGGCGAGCCCGGCGCCATCCCCAGCCCGCCGGGCGACGGCATGCAGTGGGTGGAAGGCCAGGGCCAGCGCTGGCGCGCGCTCACCAAGCAGTCGCAGCGCTCGGATGTGCGCGTGACGCTGATGCTGCCGGGTAGCGCCGCGAATGTGCTGCTGACGCTGAGCTCCAAGGGCCTGCTGGTGCTGCCGCTGCTGATCAGCCTGCCCCTGCTGGTGCTGCCGGCCTGGATCTCGGTGCGCATCGCGCTGCGGCCCTGGCGACGCGTCAGCCACGAGATCGCGCGGCGCGGCGCGGGCGATCTCTCGCCGCTGAAGTTCACTCCCCAGCATCGCGAGCTGCGCCCGATGCTGAGCGCGGTGAACGCGCTGCTCAAGCGCGTGCAGCAGGGCCTGCAACGCGAGCGCAGCTTCATTGCCGACGCCGCCCACGAGCTGCGCACGCCGCTTGCGGCCATGCGCGTGCATGCCGAGGCCCTGCAGGGCCGGCACCAGGACGACGCGCAATCGCAGGCCTGGCTGCAGGGCATGCTGCGCAGCGAGGCACGCGCCACCCGCCTGGTGGGCCAGCTGCTGGCCCTGATGCGCAGCGACGCCGCCGCGCAGCCGCCGCAACAGCTGGCCCTGGACGAGCTGCTGCAGGACCGCCTCGCCGCGCTGGACCTGTTGGCCAGCGCCAAGGGCCTGGAGCTGGACTGCGAGGCCCAGCAGGGCCTGCAGGTGTTCGGCGAGCACGAGGGCCTGGCCTCGATGCTGGACAACCTGACCGAGAACGCCATCAAGTACAGCCCGGTGGGCGGGCATCTGCTGATCCGGCTGCAACGCGAGGGCGAGCAGGCGCTGCTGGAGTTCCACGACCAGGGCCCCGGCATCCCCGTACCCTGGCGCGAGCGCGTATTCGACCGCTTCTTCCGCGTGCCCGACCAGGCCCAGCAGGGCAGCGGCCTGGGTCTGGCGATCGTGCGCAGCGTGGTGCTGGGCTTAAGCGGCAGCATCTCGCTGGGCGATTCGGCGCTGCTGCCTGGGCCGGGCGGTACCCCCGGTTTATGTGTCCGGGTGCGGCTGCCATTGGGATAAACACGGCCCTCGCCCTATGATGGCGAGTTCGCCCATTGTTAGTGCCCCATGTCCCAGCCCGACCGTCCCTTGCCCGCAGAAACACCGATGATCCGCGTGCGGGGTGCGCGCACCCACAATCTGAAGAACATCGACGTCGATCTGCCGCGCAACCAGCTGGTGGTGATCACGGGGCTGTCGGGCTCGGGCAAGTCCAGCCTGGCCTTCGACACGCTGTATGCCGAGGGCCAGCGCCGCTATGTCGAGAGCCTCTCGGCCTATGCGCGCCAGTTCCTGCAGCTGATGGACAAGCCCGATGTGGACGTGATCGAGGGCCTCTCGCCCGCGATCTCGATCGAGCAGAAGGCCACCAGCCACAACCCGCGCTCCACCGTCGGCACGGTCACCGAGATCCACGACTACCTGCGCCTGCTCTATGCGCGCGCCGGCACGCCCTTCTGCCCCGACCACCATCTGCCGCTGGAGGCCTCCAGCCCCAGCCAGATGGTCGATGCCACGCTGGCCATGCCCGAGGACAGCAAACTGATGCTCTTGGCCCCGGTGGTGCGCGACCGCAAGGGCGAGTTCGTCGAGCTGTTCCAGGACCTGCAGGCGCAGGGTTATGTGCGCTTTCGCGTCGACGGCCAGACGGTGGAGGCTCCCGACATCCCAGCGCTGAAAAAGGCCGAGAAGCACGACATCGATGTGGTGGTGGACCGCGTCAAGCTGCGAGCCGAGAATGCCGACGGCCTGCGCCAGCGCCTGGCCGAGAGCTTCGAGGCGGCGATGCGCCTGGCCGAGGGCCGCGCCCTGGTGCTGAATATGGACACGGGCGCCGAGACCATCTTCTCCAGCAAGTTCTCCTGCCCGGTGTGCAGCTATTCGCTGCCCGAGCTGGAGCCGCGCCTGTTCTCCTTCAACTCGCCGGTGGGCGCCTGCCCCAGCTGCGAGGGCCTGGGCCAGGTCACCGTGTTCGATGCCGAGCGCGTGGTGGCCTTCCCCACCCTCTCGCTCGCCAGCGGCGCTGTGAAGGGCTGGGACCGCCGCAACGCCTACACCTTCTCCTTCCTGGAAAGCGTGGCGGCGCACTACGGCTTCGACATCGAGCTGCCCTTTGAAGAGCTGCCCGAGAGCGCGCGCCAGGTGCTGCTGCACGGCTCGGGCACGGACGACATCGCCTTTGTCTACCAGGCCGAAAGCGCGGCCGGCAAGAAGCGCAGCGTGAAGCGCTCGCACCCCTTCGAGGGCATCCTGCCCAATCTGGAGCGGCGCTACAAGGAAACCGACTCGGCCGCGGTGCGCGAGGACCTGGCGCGCTATATGGCCGCCAAGCCCTGCACGCATTGCGAGGGCTCGCGCCTGCGCCGCGAGGCCCGCAACGTGGTGCTGCAACCGGCCGACGCCGCGCCCGGCTTCAAGGGCAAGCCGATCTACGAGGTGGAGCACGCCACGCTGCGCGACTGCCTGCACTATTTCGAAGGCCTGAAACTCAAGGGCGCCAAGGCCGAGATCGGCGACAAGGTGGTGCGCGAGATCAGCTCGCGGCTGCGCTTCCTCAACGACGTGGGGCTCAACTACCTGAGCCTGGACCGCAGTGCCGACACGCTCTCGGGCGGCGAGGCGCAGCGCATCCGCCTGGCCTCGCAGATCGGCTCGGGCCTGACCGGCGTGATGTATGTGCTGGACGAACCCAGCATCGGCCTGCACCAGCGCGACAACGACCGCCTCATCGCCACGCTGCGGCGGCTGCGCGACCTCGGCAATTCGGTGCTGGTGGTCGAGCATGACGAGGACGCGATCCGCGCCGCCGACCATGTGCTGGACTTAGGGCCCGGCGCCGGCGTGCACGGCGGCCAGATCATTGCCCAGGGCACGCCCGCCGAGGTGGCGGCGAATCCCGACTCGCTCACCGGCCGCTATCTGAGCGGCGCGGCGCGCATCGAGGTGCCGGAGCAGCGCCACCTGCCCGGCGAGCAGCGCCTGCGCATCGTCAACGCGCGCGGCAACAACCTCAAGGGCGTGACGGCCGAATTCCCCGTGGGGCTCTTGACCTGCGTGACCGGCGTGTCGGGCTCGGGCAAGAGCACGCTGGTGAACGACACGCTCTACGCGGCGGTGGCCAAGAAGCTCTACCAGAGCCATCAGGACCCGGCCGCGCACGACGAGATCGAGGGCATGGAGGCCTTCGACAAGGTCATCAACGTCGACCAGTCGCCGATCGGCCGCACGCCGCGCTCCAACCCGGCCACCTACACCGGCCTGTTCACGCCCATCCGCGAGCTGTTCGCCGAGATGCCCACCGCGCGCGAGCGTGGCTACGGCCCGGGCCGCTTCAGCTTCAATGTGGCCGGCGGCCGCTGCGAGGCCTGCCAGGGCGATGGCGTGCTGAAGGTGGAGATGCACTTTCTGCCGGATGTCTACGTGCCCTGCGATGTCTGCCACGGCAAGCGCTACAACCGCGAGACCCTGGAGGTGCTCTACAAGGGCAAGAACATCACCCAGGTGCTGGACCTGACGGTGGAAGATGCCTACGCCTTCTTCAGCGCCGTGCCGACGCTGGCGCGCAAGCTGCAGACGCTCTTGGACGTGGGCCTGGGCTATGTGAAGCTGGGCCAGAGCGCCACCACGCTCTCGGGCGGCGAGGCGCAGCGCGTCAAGCTGGCGCTGGAGCTCTCCAAGCGCGATACCGGCCGCACCCTCTACATCCTCGACGAGCCCACCACCGGCCTGCACTTCGCCGATATCGCGCTGCTGCTCAAGGTGCTGCACCAGCTGCGCGACGCCGGCAACACCATCGTCGTGATCGAGCACAACCTCGATGTCATCAAGACCGCCGACTGGCTGATCGACATGGGTCCCGAGGGCGGCTCGGGCGGGGGTCAGCTCTTGCTGGCGGGCACGCCCGAGGCGCTGGCCGGGCATGAGGGCAGCCACACAGGCCGTTACCTCAAGCCGCTGCTAGCGCGGCGCTGATCAGCGCGGCTGGCGGCGCCGGGCCATGAAGCCCAGCGCGGCCAGGCCGGCCAGCAGCATGGCCCAGCTGCCGGGCTCGGGCACCGGGCTGGTGACCTTATCATTCGGGCCCAGCGGCAGGCCAGGCACCGGCGGCGGGGGCAGCGGCGTGGGGCGCGCGTCGACGATCAGCGTGCCGCCGTTGCCGCCCGGCAGGCCGAGGCCCGAGGCGGTGGGCGCCAGCGGGGTACCGGCCAGCTGGTTGAAGCTGCCCTGCGCACCGCCGCCCATATCGCCACCGGCGGCCGGCGGATCGAACTCCAGCGGCGTCTCGTCTTCGCGCGCGGACGAGGCCACCGTGGTGGTGGCGGCCGGCGCCGTGGCCACCGGGCGCGCGGGCAGGCGCTTGATGCGGCTGACGTTGCGGCACACCGTCGGCACGATGATGCACTGCCCATCCTCGCAATAGACCAGGCCGCGCTCCTCCTGCTGCTCGCTCCACTTGACGCGGCTGACCGTGCTGCAGACGCTGCCGGCACCGAAGTGCATGTCGCGGATCTCGTTGCTGTACTGCGCCTTGCCGGTGATGCTGTCGCGCTTGATGCTGGCGATCTCGTCGTACTGGCGCGCCTGCATGCGGGCCTTGAGCTTGTCGCGCGTGGCCTTCGGGATGCCCTTGTAGCGATCCACGGCCGCCACCACATCGCCCATGAAGGGGTTCACGCCCGGCCGGTCCCACGAGCAGTGGGGCAGGGTGGCGCTGGATGCGGCGAGTGCAAGGGCAGCGACGAGGGACATAGGGCTTTCCGATTGGCGACGGCGGTCTGAGGGACTACGAGGCGCAAGTGTAAATAGCGCTCACCGGCCCCCTAGGGTCTTCCCCCCCATGCAAGGGGCCCGCCATCCATGGCTTTGTTCACGCTTTTCGCAAGCGCATGAAGGCATGCCGCCGGCCAGCCAATCGCTGGTATCGTGCGCGGGCGCGCCCGCTTGCCCCAGCCACCATGACCCTGCCCTCGCCCGCCCAAACCAGCACGCACCAGGTGCTGTATGTCGAAGACGACCGCATCAACATCATCCTGATGGAAGAGGTGTTCCGCCTGCTGCCCGACTGGACCCTGGTGTGCGCCGAAGACGGCGCCGAGGCCTTGGCGCTGCTCCATGAGATCAGCCCCGGCCTGCTGCTGATCGACATGAACCTGCCCGATATGAGCGGCATGGACTTGCTGGCAAGACTGCGCGCCGATGCGCGCTGGCAGGCGCTGCCCTGCGTGGCGCTGTCGGCCGACAACGACGACCAGCAGGTGCGCGCGGCACGCGCGGCCGGCTTCATCGACTACTGGCTCAAGCCCATCGAGGTGCCGCGCCTGAAGGCCGCGCTGCAGCAGTTCATGTCGGTCGCGCGCTGAGCACCACAACAAAAAAGGCCCGCGAAGCGCGGGCCTGATCGTCAGAGTCCGGCCCGCTTTCGCGGGCCCTCGTCTCACTTCAAGTGGCTGTTGATCAGCTTGGTCATTTCGAACATATCGGCCTTGGCCTTGCCGAAGATTTCCTTCAGCTTGGCGTCGGCGACGATGATGCGCTTCTGCACTTCGTCTTGCAGCTTGTGCTTCTTGATGTATTCCCAGACCTTCTTGGTCACGTCGGTGCGCGGCAGAGGTGCTGCACCAACGATCGCTGCCAGCGCGGCGCTGGGGGTCAGGGCCTTCATGAAGGCTGCATTGGGCGTGCGCTTCTTGGCGGGCGCAGCGGCCTTCTTGGCCGGAACTGCTGCCTTCTTCGCCGGCGCTGCCTTCTTTGCAGGAGCTGCTGCCTTCTTCGCAGGTGCTGCGGCCTTCTTGGCCGGAGCTGCCGCCTTCTTGGCCGGTGCCGCCTTCTTAGCGGGCGCGGCCTTCTTCGCAGTTGCCATTTCGATTCTCTCCATCAAAGGTTGGTTGATGTGCCGGGCCCCGGGCGAAGGTCTGACCCTTCATTTCTCTCTAGCACCCTGCGCAGGCAATGGTACTGCGCACCTCTGGCATTGAGAAGGCTTTCATAGGGGAAGAAGTCAGTAAGACACGATGAATCGCACCAGTTAAACCCTCATGTGTCGCAGCCGTGCATCACTTGTGCGCGCACCACAGCAAATGCGGGCCCGCATCGGCCAAGGTCTTGCAGCCGCACAGGGCCATCGCGATCTCGAGTTCATCGCGCAGCAGCCGCAGCGCATGCGCCACGCCATGCGCGCCGGCGGTCGCCAGCGCATGCACATAAGGCCGCCCCAACAGCACCGCATCGGCGCCCAGCGCGATGGCCTTCAGCACATCGGTGCCACGCCGGATGCCGCCATCGACCAGCAGCGTCACCTCATCGCCCAAGGCCGCGCGCAGCGGTGGCAGCAGCTCGGCGCTGGCCGGCAGGGTGTCGAGCGTGCGGCCGCCATGGTTGGAGACGATCAGCCCGGCCGCGCCGCGGCGCAGCGCCTCGCGGCCATCATCGACATGGCTCACGCCCTTGAGCAACAGCGGCAGGCGGCTGTGCGCGCGCAGCCAGTCGATCTCGTCCCAGCTGGCGGCGCGCGGCATCAGGCCGTCGAACAGCGCGCTCTGGCCAGGCTGCAGTTCCAGCGGCTTCTTGATACCGCCCAGATTGACGGCGCGGATGTGCGACGGCAGCTGGAAGCCGGCGCGGCGCTCGCGGTCGCGCGCGCCATGCACCGGCGCATCGACCGTCAACACCAGGGCCTGGTAGCCGGCCGCCTCGACACGCTGCAGCAGCTCGCGCATGAAGGTACGGTCGTCGCGCCAGTAGAGCTGGAACCACAGAGGTCCGGCCTGCGGCTCCTGCGCAAAGGCCGCGGCCACCGCGCCCATGTCGACGCTGGATTGCGCGCTCAACACCATGCCGGCGCCCTGCGCCGCCGCGGCATAGGCGCTCGCCAGTTCGCCGTCGGCATGGGCGAGCTGCTGGTAGGCAATGGGGGCCAGCAGGATAGGGTGCGCCAGCTCGCGGCCCAGCAACGACACGCGCGTGTGGCCACCGCCGAGCGCGCGCAACACACGCGGCTGCAGTTTGATGGCGTCCCAGGCGCTACGGTTGGCGCGCAGGGTCAGCTCGTCGGCCGCACCACCTTGGAGATAGGCCCAGGCCGGTGCGTCCATGCGCGCCTGGGCATGGGCCTCGAAGTCGGCCAGGTTGACCAGGCCCTCGGGCAGCGGCTCCAGCTTCATGTATCGGCCCACATGCGCAAGAGGTTGTGATAGGTGCCGGTGAGCTGCACCGTGGCGGCACTCTCGCCATGCGTGGCGCGTAGCGCGGTGAGTGCCAGGTCCATCTCGTAGAGCAGGCGGCGCTGCTCGTCGCTGCGCACCATGCTCTCGATCCAGAAGAAGCTGGCCAACCTGGCGCCGCGCGTCACCGGCTCGACACGGTGCACGCTGGTGCCCGGGTAGAGCACGGCATCGCCGGCCGCCAGCTTGACGCGCTGCTCGCCATAGGTATCGGCGATCACCAGCTCGCCGCCCTCGTAGTCTTCGGGTTCGGCAAGGAAGACGGTGCAGGAGATGTCGGTGCGCACGCGCTGCGCCGTGCCCGGCACATAACGGATCGCCTGATCCACATGGTCGCCGTATTGGTTGCTGTCGCCGCCGTAGCGATTGAACATCGGCGGCAGCACCCGCTTGGGCAGGGCCGCGGAGAAGAAGGTGGTGTTGCGCTCCAGGGCGACCAGCAGCAGGGCTTGCAGCTGGCGCGTGAGTTCGCCCTCGCGCGACAGCTGCTCGTTGCGCTTGACCTGGGCGGCCTGCGTGCCCGCCGTGCGCGACCCGCTCTCCCACGCGGCCTCTTGCAAGCCGGCGCGCATGCGGCGCAGCGTCTCGACGTCCAGCAACTGGGGTATGCGGATCAGCATGGCGTGTTTCCGATCAGAACTTGTAGCTGCCGGTGAGCGCAAAGGTGCGGCCCTTGCCGGGCACGTAATGGCCGGTGTAGACCGTCTCGGCGTAGAGCTTGTTGCCGACATTGTTGACGTTGGCGCGCAGCGTCAGCTTGTCCTTGAGCAACTCGTACTCGGCCAGCAAGCCCAGGGTCACGAACTTGGGCACGTAGAAGCCGGGGTTGCGGTTGGGCTGGTAGCCGCTGCGCCCGGTCAGTCCGCCGCCCACGCGCAGCTGCGGCGTGAGCTTGTAGGTGGTGAACAGGGTGCCCGAGTGGCGCGGCGTCAGCGAGGGGCGGTCGCCCTGCACCTCGCCGCTGCCGGCCGAGCTGATGTCGATCCTGGCGCTAGGGATGAAGGTGTAGGAGGCGAACACCTCCCAGTTCGCGGCGATCAGGCCCATCACGTCGTACTCGAAGCCCGCCGCATGGCGCTTGCCAGAGAGCGTCACCAGGCTCGTGAGCGGATCGGTATTGCGCTCGTGCAGCTTGGTGCTGCGGAAGATCGCAAAGCGCTGGCTCAGCTTGCCGTCGGCCGAGTCGATCTTGGCACCCAGCTCGATATTGATGGCCTTCTCGGGCGGGATGTCCTGGTTCTGCGCGCTCAGCGAGTAGGTATCGCCCGAGGTATTGAAGGAGGTGGCACCGCCGAGGTGGAATGACATCAGCTCGTTAGGCTGGAACAGCACGGCGGCGCGCTGACTCCACTGGCTGATGTTCATGCGATAGCTGGCCTTGGTTTCCGGGCCCGCCGCCGCGTTGGGAATGCTGAAGGTGTCGTAGTCGCCGCGCACCTTGTCGTAGCGCAACCCTGCCAGCAGCTTCCACTGGCGGCTCAGCGCCAGCAGGTCCTGGGCATAAGCGCCATAGGCCCGCGAGCTGTATTCATTGTTGGTGCGCAGCACGCGCAGGGATTCATCGACCCAGGCGCCGTCCCTGGGCGCGCCCACCGTGGTGTTGGGCTTGATCAGGTTCACGCCGCCCTGGGCCGCGCTGCGCACGGCGTAGACCTGCTTGTTCTCCTCCGATGCATCGACACCGGCCTGCACGCTGTGGTCCAGGTTCAGCCACTTGAACTTGCTGCTCAGATCGCTCTGCAGGCTCAGCGTCTGCATGTCCTGGATCTTGGGCTGCAGTCCGCGCGTCAGCACCGTCCTGGGGCCGAAGGTCTCCAGCGAGACCGGCTTGCCATCAGGCTGAAGCGCGGCCGCCGCAAAGCGCACCGTGCCGGCACGCTGGTCGCGCGTGTAGTCGGCGCGGCGCAGCGTGGTCACCAGCTCGGTCTGCTGGTTGAAGCGGTGCGTGTGCTTGAGCACACCCCAGGCGGCGGTGCCCTTGTTGACGTCGCTGGCCATGCCGTAATAGGAGTTGGCGGCGATCGGCAGCAGCGTGGTGCTGGACACCGGCGCGGTGGGCGCGGGGCGTATCCAGGGCATGCCGTAGTTCATGCCGTTGGTGTTGTCCAGGTAGTAGGCGCTGAAGGCGAACTCGTCGCGCTCGCCGATGCCCAGGCGGAGGTTGGCCGCCAGGCCCTGCTTGTTGATGCTGTTGCCGGCGCCATCGTCGTCGGCGCGCTGGAACATCAGGCCCACGCGGGCCGCCGAGGATTCACCCAGGCGCGCGTTGAAGTCACCCACGGCGCGCACCGCGCTGTCGCTGCCCAGGCTGGCGCTGATCTCGTTGGCATCGATCAGGCGTGCCTCCTTGCTGACCTGATTCACCGCACCGCCGGTGGAGCCACGTCCGAACAGCAGCGAGGCCGAGCCGCGTAGCAGCTCCACGCGGTCCTGGAAGAAGGTGTCGCGCTCGTAGAAGGCGGGGTCGCGCAGCCCGTCGATGAAGACGTCGCCGCTGGCCTGCAGCGAGAAGCCGCGCAGCTTGATGTCCTCTTCGCCGCCCTCGGCCGCCTGGAAGGTGATGCCGGCGGTGTTCTTCAGCACATCCTTGAGGTTGTCGAGATTGCGGTCGTCCATCAGCTTCTCGGTCACCACGGTGACGGACTGGGGAATGTCGCGCAGTTCCTGCTTGCCCTTGCCGATCCGGGATTCGGTGGCCTGGTAGGCGTCCTTGCCCTGCTTCTCGGCGGCCGCCTTGGCGCGCACCACCGGCAGCACGTTGTCCACCGCCTCGTCGCTGGCGGGCGGCAGTTGCTGGGCCCAGGCCGAGCCGGCCAGGCCGAAACCGGCCGCCAGGGCACCAAGGGGCAGCAGCTTGGCGCCGGCGTTGTTCTTGCGGGATGAGGTCATGAGGAAAAGCTCCTGGCGTTGGGGCATGGCTTTGCCCAGGCGGCCGCAGAGGCGCCGCCGGCATGGCTAGCGGGATTGAATTGTGTGAAGAGGGGAAGGGGTCAGGTCTTGCCGAAAGACCTCAGCGCTCCAGCTCGTAGGACAGCGGCGCGATCACGAACCATTCGATCGGCTGGCCGTTCTCGGTCTGGGGCTTGAAGCGCGCCTGCCGCATCGCCGCCAGCGCCTGCTCATCGAGGCGCGCAAAGCCCGAGGATTTGTGCAGAAGGATCTGCTTGGGCAGGCCCTGGGTGTCGACCAGCACGCGCAGCAGCACCACGCCGCTCTCGCCGGCGCGCCGCGACAGCATCGGCACCTCGACCGGCGGCGCCACCAGGTAGCGCACCGCGCTGGCGGCGATCTGCTTGGGCGCGGGCGGTTGCGGCGGCGGCATCGCCACCGCAGTGACGGGCTCGCTGGACTGCGGCGTTGCGGCGAGCATGGGCTGCGCGGCCTGCGTTGCAGCAGCGCTGGGCGCCACGGCCGCGTTCACCTGGAACACCGGAATCAGCGAGGCCGGCTCCAACTGCTGCAGGCGCGCCTGCGGTGGCGGCGGCAGAGGAAGGGGCTTGGACGGCTCGGTGCGCTGGGGCGCGCTGACGATGCTGACCACCAGCGGCGCCAGCTTGTGCACCGCCTCGCGCATCGGCGCGATATGCATGAGGGCCCAGAGGCCCAGCAGATGCAGGGCCAGCACCGCCACGCCGGCGAGGCGCGTGCCGCGCCCGGTCTGCGGCTCGTAGCGCAGCGGCGTCAACATCGGCAGCGCCGGCAAGCCAGCCGCTGCGGTACGCGCTGGCGCACGCGCAACAACACGCTGCAGATCTGGCTGCAGCGACATCGGTCCGTAGGGCGCGAGAGCGGCTTGAGGCATGGTTGTGGCGGCTTGCGGGCGCAGCCAGTCTGGCTGCCAGATGCGCATGCTACACCAAATGCGAATCGTTCGCATTTGCTTTTCTTCAAACTTCAGCCAATCTCGCCTAGGGCAAAGCCCTGAGGCAGCGCCCCTCATCCACGCCAGGCCCTGCCTGTATGCTTGCCCGCATGAAAACATTGACGCGTTGGCTGCTGCTCTCCGGCGCCCTGCTGCTGGTGGCGCACCTCTACCCCGGCGTGCAGGTGACGAGCTTCGCCTCGGCGATGATTGCGGCGCTGGTGCTGGGCCTGCTCAACACCTTGCTGCGTCCGCTGCTGGTGCTGCTAACCCTGCCCGTGACGGTACTCAGCCTGGGCCTGTTCCTGTTCGTCATCAATGCGCTGATGTTCTGGGCCGCCGCCTCCTTGCTGGACGGCTTTGCGGTGACGGGTTTCGGCGCCGCGCTGATCGGCTCACTGATCTACAGCCTGTGCGGCATGCTGATCGATGTGGTGATCGAGCGCCTGTTCGTCAACGCAGACTAATTCGGCAGTTCCGCGCCCGGCGGCACACCGCGCGGATACATATCGGCCAGCAGCTGGCGGCGCTCGTAGAGCAGCGCGCGCAGGCGCGCATCGATCACCGCGGCCTCGAACTGATCGGCTTCGCGGCCACGCGACTGGCGCAGGCCCGAGCGCATGCGGTCGATCGCACCATTGAGATCGCCCATCGCGGCCTGGGCCTCGGCCTGCGCGCGCACGGCGCGCAGCGGCTGACCCAGCTTGCCCCACAGCAGGCCCAGGCTGCCCCAGGCGCCGGCATCCTGCGCATGCAGGCTGACATGGGTCTGCAGTGCCTCGCTGCTCTCGCGCAACTGCGCCTCACGGGTATCGACCAGCGCGAGTTGCGCACGCATCAGCAGCATCGGCCGCGAACGCTCGCCGGCCAGGGGGGCCAGCGCGGCCAGGCCGGCCACCGGCTGGCTGCGCGCGGCTTCGAGCTCGGCGCGCAGATAAGCCAGCAAGCGGCGCGCGCGTACATCGGGGCCCAGCATGTCCAGCAGCACATCGGCGGTCTTGATCGCGCTCTCGGCGCGCGCCCAGTCGCGCATCTTGATCGAGGCCAGCGCACTTGCATAGCGCGCCGCCAGCTGTTCGAAACCCTGGCCCTGGCGCGCCCCAGCGTCCAGCGCCTGCAGCTGCGCCCAGGCCTCGGCACGCGCGTCCATCAGCACGCGCGCACGCGCCGCCAGCAAGGCATGCTCAGCCACATTGGGCAGGCCTTGCACCTCGCCCGTGCCCAGGCGCGCACGCGCCTCGCCGATGCGCTCGCTGGTCAGCGGGTGCGAGCGCAGATAGGGGTAGCTGCCAGAGTCCATCAGGTGGTAGGCCTGCTCCATGCGCTCGAACATGCTGGCCATGCCCGCAGGCCGGAAGCCGGCCTTGGTCATGACCTGGAAGCCGACCCGATCGGCCTCGCGCTCCATATCGCGCGAGAAGTTCAGCTGCAATTGCGCAGCGGCGGCCTGACCGCCGACGATGGCCGCATTCGCGGCGGCCACATTGCCCGACTTGGCCGCGGCCAGCACCCCCAGCAGCATGCCGGCGGTGGCCAGCAGGCTGGTGCGCGAATCCCCCACGATGCGGCGCGCGATATGGCGCTGCGTCACATGCGAAAGTTCATGCGCCAGCACCGAGGCCAGCTCGTCGCGCGCGCCCGTCATCGCAATCAGGCCCAGGTGCACGCCGACGAAGCCGCCCGGCAGCGCGAACGCATTCACGCTGCGATCGCGCACCAGAAAGGTTTCCCAGGCAAAGCGGTCCACCGTGTCTTCGCCGATATTGCCAAGCTGCTTGGCCGATGCCACCAGTGGCGCCCAGGTTGCCTCCAGATATTCCTGCAGCAGGGGATCGTCGAGGAAATCAGGATCGGGCCGGATCTGCCGCATCACCTGATCGCCCAGCTTGCGCTCCGCACCGACATCCACGTCCGCCGACACCGAATCGCCCAGGGCCGGCAGATTCACCTGGCCGATGGCCGGGGTGTTCAGGCCGGACGACACCACCAGCGCGGCCACCAGCGCGATGAGGCGGCGCGGCGGCGGCGAATGCAAGGCACGCAAAAATCGGGGCACGGTCGGAAGTCTCCTGGAGCAAGGGCGGCAGCGTCCGAGTGACTCTGCCACAACTATGATGAGCGGCCACAGGTTTCCGCTTTATTGCTGCGCGCCATGAGCTCCCTCTCCTCATCACCGCTGACCCACTTCGATGCCCAAGGCCAGGCCCATATGGTCGATGTCGGCGCCAAGGACGTGACGCACCGCGTTGCACGCGCCACCGGCCTGATACGCATGCTGCCGGCCACGCTGGAACTGATCACCGCGGGCAGTGCCAAGAAGGGCGATGTGCTGGGCGTGGCGCGCATCGCCGCGATCCAGGCAGCCAAGCGCACCGCCGACCTGATCCCGTTGTGCCACCCGCTGCCGATCACGCGCGTGGCAGTGGAGTTCGAGATCGACGCCGCTCGGCATGCCGTGCACTGCAGCGCGCAGGTGGAGACGCTGGGCCGCACCGGCGTTGAAATGGAAGCGCTGACCGCCGTGCAGATCGGCCTCTTGACCATCTACGACATGTGCAAGGCCGCCGACCGCGGCATGGTGATCGACGGCGTGCGGGTGCTGGAGAAGCAGGGCGGGAAGTCGGGGGATTGGAAGGCTGCGTAAGTCTCAGCGCAGTTCGCGCCAGTCGTAGGCGCGTTGCGGTGGCGTGCATTGAAATGGCCGCTCGCCTGCCATCGGCGGCTGATCGCAGACTTCCAGCCATTCCGCACCCTGCGCACTGCGGAACTCCCTGAGCCGCTGCGCCACATGGCGTGCCTGGTCTGTCTCGCCCACGGCATGCAGGGATTTGGCCCAGGCCATCATGAGGCGTACATCGATGAGGTTGTGCGCGGTGCGCCGGGTGGCCGCAAGCGCCGCTTCACTGGGTGGCGAACTGGTGGCTGCCGCGTAATCGGCCTGGGCCGAGAAGAATACGCTGCGCTGCGCGCGCGCAATGCGCTGCTCCAGCGCTTCCGCCTGCGCGGGCGGCGCGTACACCGCCACCACCTGCAGATAGTCGTACACGGCCCACAAGCTGCCGAGCAGCAACACGCCTCCCGCCACGGCAAGCGACACCCTTGTGGCGGTCGGCGCCGTCGGGACGCGCATTTGTGGCGCCAGGCAAAAGCCAAGCGCAAACGCGGTGGGCAGCAGGAAATAGCTATACCAGAGCGGATACTCCAGCAGGCTGTGCAGGCCTATCATCGCCACCACCATGAAGGCGCAGCGCCGCATCAGCGCTTCTTCTTCCTGCGCGCCGGCGCGGCAGGACTCGCGCCAGGCCACCCAGCACGAGCAAATCAGCAGGCCCAGCACCGCCAGCCCGAGCGGCCAACCCAGTTCCACCAGCAATTGCATCGGCAGGTTGTGGCAATGGTCAAAGAAGGCCACCGGGCGGTCGGGAAAGGGGCTCATGGTCCAGGCCAGATTGAACTCGCCCCAGCCCACGCCGGTCAGCGCTTGCTGCTGCAGCAAGGCCCAAGCATTGCGAAGAATGGCCATGCGCGATGGCGACCCCGCCCCCTCGGCCAGCCGCGTCTCGGCGCCAAAGGCGTGGCTGCCCAGGCTGGCCCAGGCCGACAGCAGGGCCCAGTGCAGGGCCAGCATCAAGGGCGTGGCGAGCAGGGCGAAGCGGCTGGCGCGCGTCAGGCGACGATCCAGCGCACCCCACGCGGCCAGCAGCAGCACCGCCAGCATGCCGGTGCGCGAGGCGCTCAGCACGATGGCCAGCACCAGCAGCAGCAGGATGGCAGACAAGACCGCGGGCGACAGCGCGGGCCGGCGCCGCTGGCCCAGCGGCTGCGCCAGCGCCACCGCCGCGACGCAGGCCCAGATCAGCAAGCTGGCCAGATGGTTGGGCTGGCGCATATTGCCCACCGCGCGTCCGGGAATGCCCGAGCGGGCGATCCAATTGCCATCCGCCCAGTCCGGCATGAAGACCTGCACCAGGCTGATCAGGGCACTGACGAGCCCCGCCAACAACAGCGCCCACATGAAGGCCAGAAACCAGCCCATACGCTGTTCAGGAGCCAGTGCCTGCGCGGCCACCAGCACCGCCAGGGCCGCGCCCAGCAGGGCCGCACCGGACAGCGCGAGCGACCAGGGCAGGCCGTTCAGCAACGGTGAGCTCAGCGCCGCCAGCAGCATCAGCAGCAGGCCCCATGCCGCGGCCGGCATGCGCGCCCTCGCCAACGGCACCTGCAGGCTCAGGTACAGCAACAAGGCGCCCCAGCCACCCAGCGCCAGCAGTTGATTGAACAGTGTGGCAGAGGGCGTGAGGTTGTAGGCCAGCAGCAGCGGGAAGGCG
This sequence comes from Paucibacter soli, assembly GCF_037482845.1. Lineage (NCBI taxonomy): Bacteria > Pseudomonadati > Pseudomonadota > Betaproteobacteria > Burkholderiales > Sphaerotilaceae > Roseateles > Paucibacter soli. The sequence goes on along the minus strand of NZ_JBBHJW010000005.1, from coordinate 266,800 downwards.
CACGCGAGGAGTGCCAGCCCTCGGTCGACAGAGGAGTGTTGCTGCAGAGGCGGGAAGCTAGTTACGTCAGACATGGGCGCCGGCGCTGCGCCGTGGGGCGCAATGGGAAAACGCCATTAGACCCTGGGTCGGTACTTGGCCGGCAAGGTGCTGCTGGCATCAATCTGCCAGCTGACCCCGCTGGCGCTGCATGTGCCTGCATAGACCAGCGTGCTGCCCGCGGTCACGCCACCAAAGGCCTTCAGCGTCACAATGATCTTGGCCGCGGTGGCATCGGCGCCGGCAACCGAGATCGATTGCACGGCCGACGGCGTGGCGTAGTCGCCGGCAGCGCGCAAGCCCAGCGAGGCGTTGGTGGCACCTGCCAGGTACTTGGAGAGGCAGGCTTGGCCCAGTTCCAACTGCATGGGGGTCACCGCATCGGTGGCTTCGGAGAGCTTGCTGCGTGTTAGGTAGTCCTGGTAACTGGGCAGTGCCACCGCGCCCAGAATTACCACCACAGCCAGGGCGATCATGACCTCGATCAAGGTGAATCCGTCTGTGCGTGTAAGCATCTTGCCGCCGTTAAGGAATGGTCAGAATCCGTTCACCGGAGCGTACCCCACCAAGTCGCCCGTACTCGCATTCAGCAGCGCTACCCAGTCACTGCGCCGAGCTAGTATCGGCACATAGCCCATTTGGTCAACGCGCAGATGGGCTCGCGCAGCCACATCGAACAGCAGGGCAGCCTCTCGCCCGCCACGATTTGCCAATTCCGACGCGGGCAAGGCATGCTGTTTGGCTGAATCGCGCGCCTTGGCGTCCCAGGGAAGCCAGAAACTTGGCCGCATACCAAGATCGGCCCCCGCTTGTGCCATCAGAACTGCATCCACTTTTTCAGCACTGCTTGGCTGCCGTGTATGTAGCAAGCGAGGCCCCGTCCAAGACAACTCCCCCATGCCTGCTGGCGCCGACGCCAATTCTGTCTCGACCACGGACAGCGCGGACACCACACGAAACCGGTCAACCTCCAATGCAATCACTGCGGGTCTAGCCACGGCCATGGCGTACAGCCCATAGCCCATTGCCGCCAACTGCAGCAACACAATGACGGAAAGGTCGCGTCTGAGTTCAGCACGTGGCTTGGCACGGTTAAATATGACCAATGTAAGCAAGGGCCCAAGGACAACGTCCACGCTAACGAGCAGTTTGAATAGCTCGGTTCCGCCTGATAGCAGATTGAACGGCCACGGATACCAGACCCCGAAAACCAGCCAGGCAGTTGCGGCGGCCAGCACGACGCTGCATGCCAAGTGGATACCAGCAGCCTGAGCTCTCCCTACGGAATGCCAGCGATTCAACATTTTCAGAACCAACCCTCCGACCAAAATCTTGGGCGTCTCTGCGCGTTCACACGAACCATGCCATCGCCAACGTCACTGTGGCCAATCACCAAGCGCGGCACCTCCAGTTCAAATTCGGACAGGGATGCTAAATTCATCCAAAGAACCATTGCAAGCAGTCCGTAGCGGAACAGGTGCCCCAGGCCCTGCCCCTTCAAAATCGCCGGTTTCACAGGTGGCTGTTGGGCACTCGCCTGCGCAACATCTTGGCACCAACCCCAACTCATGCCAAAAACAGCAAAGCACCAAATTTGGGAGTTTGGCATTACTAAGTTGCCAGAGAAGAGGGCGTCCACCGCTATGGCAACGCAAGAGGCGAACAAGCCAACCCCCATCGCCAGCTGACCTGGCTCCGTGCTGGCACGCAACTGCAAGACCATGAAGCGTAAGCAACGAAACCCAAGATAGATCACGGCCACGGCAAAGGGTACGCCAAATTCAGCAGCCAGTTGAAGATAGGCATTGTGCGGGTGCGCGCCTTTGGCATTGACCTGGTGTGCAAAGTGCATGGGCCCTACGCCCAACAGCGGAAACGAGCGAATATGCTCAAAAGCAATATTCCACAGATAGTCCCGCGAGTGGGCACTGCCAAGTTCACGCGCACTAAGTTGATAACCAACCATCTCGGACAAGCCGGGCCCGTATGTGGACAGCAACAGATAGGCAACCAGCGCCAAAGCGGCGCAAAGCACCATATTCCGTACCCAGGGCAATGAGCGCGGCCCCAAGGTCAGCATCACCACCGTACCAGCTACCACCAACGCCGTCATGGTGGCACGCCCGGTCGTGGTCTGCAAAAGAAACAGCTGCCCGGTCAAGGCTACAAGGGCCAGGCTCCGAATCCTTTGTGACCATGCACCATGCAACGAAAGGCCCGCCAGCAAGGGAATGGCGGCCGTCTGCACATGGTTGAAGAAACGGGGATTGTCAAATCCGAATGGCAAGTCCCACATCAGCACGACGTGCCCCGTCGCCAACATCGCGGCCATGACCATCAACAGCACGGCGGCATAGCTGAACATGGCCGCCAGGGCAAAATCATTCAGTGAGGTCCAATGACGCGGCGCTCGGCCGATCACGACGCTCAGGACCAGCAAGCTCGCCAAGAGCGTGACCTCGCGGATTGCAGCCAAGGGGTGGGCGGAGCCCAGCACCGACGCCGAAGCCAGCAGCCCCATGCAAACAAGCAGCCAGCCGGTGCTTGACGAAAATGTTGGCGTCTCACGTCTTGGGAACACCACCAGTTCAAGCACTGCTAAGGCCAGTAAAGGCAACTGCGCAATGCGCGCAAAATCATGCGCGGAAACATTGCCGCCGGCCAGTTGGTAGATGAACGGCAGGGTCAACAGATAGAGCCCGCAAGCCCATCGAGTGACGCTCATTGCCTAGCTTTCCAACATAAAGAACAAAACGGGGCCAGGCCCCGTTTTTCTACCAATCAAAGAAGCTTAGGTGCCACTCTTGCAGCTAGCCGCCAGATACTTCTTATTGATGGACCCGGTGCAGGCCCAATCGATACTTTCGTTATTTGCCGTGCCCGTCAACACGATCGTACCGCCGGCGTCAGGAACTTGGGAAGTAGCAGTGATCACAGCTTTTCCGCCAGCAACGGTATATTCGACCTTCTCAACATATGCACTCTTTATCTTATCGGTCACGATCTGATCTGCCGGGGGAATAGTGCCCTTGACGGTATACCACTCTTGAATAGAGGCCTTGGGCGAGGTGGCAGCCATCATCACTTCCGACACCTTGGCCTTGATCGTGTAATCACGATAAGCCGGCAGTGCCACCGCAGCCAAGATACCAATGATCGCCACCACGATCATCAACTCGATCAGGGTAAAACCCTTTTGAACACGCTTCATAAAAAACTCCGTATTGATAGGCAAAGATAGGGAACAAAACACCGAACCAAAGAAACTTAGGTGCCACTCTTGCAGCTAGCCGCCAGATACTTCTTATCGATGGATCCGGTGCAGGCCCAATCGATACTTTCGTTATTTGCCGTGCCCGTCAACACGATCGTACCGCCGGCGTCAGGAACTTGGGAAGTAGCAGTGATCACAGCTTTTCCGCCGGCAACGGTATATTCGACCTTCTCAACATATGCACTCTTTATTTTATCAGTCACGATCTGATCCGCCGGGGGAATAGTGCCCTTGACGGTATACCACTCTTGAATGGAGGCCTTGGGCGAGGTAGCAGCCATCATCACTTCCGACACCTTGGCCTTGATCGTGTAATCACGATAAGCCGGCAGAGCCACAGCAGCCAAGATACCAATAATCGCGACCACGATCATCAGTTCGATCAGGGTAAAACCTTGTTGAATGCGCTTCATAAACAACTCCGCACAAGAAAGGGATTAAGGGGTAGAGACACCCCCTTGAATGCAGGGGTCGTGCCAGCTTGGATTCGAGTCTTTTCGTGACGCTAATCACGACCCGCCTGGGCTCCTCGGGATTGGACTGACAATTTTCGTCACTCCGACCGCCGCATTCGGTCACATCGCCTCGTCGCAGACAGCTTTCGTCAGTAAGTCAGTCAGTCACCCAGGCTGAACACCCGCCCGGCCTCCAACGCCGCAATGCGGTGCGCGGTCGTGAGCGCGTGGACGCCGGCCATCACGGCGGCGATCTCGCCCGGCTTGATATGGGTGATGTGCACGTCGGCGCTGCCGGCCAGCTTGGCCAGTTCCTGGCCCAGCATGCGGGGGCACAGATGCCGGCTGAGCTCGGCGAGCTCGCATTCCTCGTTGCCAAACGCCGTCTCGATGACGAGATGCGCCAGCTTCAGGCCGGCCAGACGCTGCCAGAGCGCGGGATTGGGGCCGGTGTCGCCGGTGAAGACCCAATGGCCGGCTGCGCCGCCATCGACGGCGAAGCCCACGGCCGGCACGGTGTGCGCAGCGCTCAAGACCTCGACGACGCGCCCCTTGAATTCCAGGCGCTCGCCGACGGAGAAGGACACAAACTCCAGGATGGGGTGTTCACGATCCGGCAGGCGCGTGAAATCCGGCCAGATCACGCCGTTGAACACATGTTGGCGCAAGGCATCGAGCGTCTGCGGCAGGGCGTGCACCTGGATGGGCGGTCGCCCGGCCTGGGCGCGCAGGCGCATCACGGCATCGGCCAGCAGTGGTATGCCCAGCACATGATCCAGGTGCGAATGACTGAGCAGGATATGGTCGATGCGCGCCATCGCCTCCAGATCCAGGTCGCACACACCGGTGCCCGCATCAATGAGAACGTCCTCATCGAGCAGGAAGGAGGTGGTCTTGAAACCGGCGGCGATGGCGCCGGAACAACCCAGGACACGAATCTTCATGAGGGGCTCTGGAGACGAGCCCATCAGGGGCCCGGGAACGCTACCCGCGGGTAGAGAAGGTGGTCAGCCCCGCAATTTACGCCCCTGGGCAAAAGCCGCAAGGCAGGAAGTTGGTGTTTTTCCTCAGCCCTTGGGGTGCTCGGACAGGCGACACGAGCAGCCGTGAAAAGCTGCACGCTGAGGCCAGGCTTGGGCCTTTGGCCTCAGCATACCTTCGGTGCTCACTCAGCTCAGCCGCTTGCAGGCGGCCGAGCCTTCGTGAGCCGTCAGGCATGCCGCGGGGCATGCCTTCGGTGCTCACTCAGCCCTGCAGGAACTGCATCTGGGTGCCGGCCAACTCGATCACATCGCCGCTCTTCAAAGCCACCGATTCGCCCGTCAACGGCAGGCCGTTCACGGTCGGACGCGAAGCGCCTTCGACATGGGCGAACACATAGCCGCTGGGGCGCTTGGTGATGGAGGCCACCTGCACGCCCGGCTTGCCCACGGTGGTCACGACCTTGGTGAGGCTGACCTCACGGCCCGCGGCCGCACCATTGAGCACCTTGATGGAAGCGGGCGTGGCCGCACTGGCGGCGGGAGCAAGGCCCCCGAACGACGAGGGCAGACCAAAGCCCGAGGGCGGTGTCGCCCCGGGCTTGAGAATCATGGTCTTCTCGTAATCGGCGTTGTCTTCGATCAGGAACTTGATCTTGTACTTGCCGACCTCGACGATGTCGTTGTTGGCCAGCAGCTGCTTCTTGATCGCCTTGCCGTTGATGTAGGTGCCGTTGGTGGAGTTGAGATCTTCGATGAAAACATCGGAACCCACCATTTGCAGCACGGCATGCTCACCGCTGACCGCCAGATTGTCGATCACGATGTCGTTGTACGGCCGGCGCCCGAGCGTGGTCTTGTCCTTGGTGATCTGGACCTCCTTGATCACCACGCCGTCGAGCGAAACCACCAGCTTGCCCATGCTTTGACCTCAGTCTGTTGTTGCGCCCGATGAACCGCGGCTTGTACCGCCAGCACCACGGGCGAGGCTTTGTTTGCTTTGTTGCTTGCTTGCTTACTGCTTGCGTCCGAATGGCCACCAGGCCCGGCCACCCTGACGGGTACGCCCCTCGGCCCTGGCCAATACGATCGCAATATTATCCTTGCCACCCATGTCATTGGCTGCATCAATGAGTGCCTGGGCCGCTTCGGACAGCGAAGGGTAGCTTAAGAGCAACTGCTGGATGGATTCGCTGTCCAACATATCGGACAAACCGTCCGAACACAGCAAATAGACGTCGCCGGGCTGCACCTCGTGCTGATGCAGCTCCAGCATCACCGCGTCTTCCACACCGACGGCACGTGTCACGAGGTTCTTGTTGCTGGAGAACACCGCTTCTTCCGGCGTCAGCAGTCCGGCGTCGAGCTGCTCCTGCAGCAGCGAGTGGTCGCGCGTGATCTGCGTCAGCTGGCCGGCACGCAGGCGGTAGGCGCGCGAGTCGCCCACATGGCCCAGCAGCAGATGGCTCTCGCGGAAGGCCGCCAGCACCAGGGTGGTGCCCATGCCGGCATAGCGCGGATTGGTATTGGCGGCGTTGAAGATGGCACGGTTGGCGTTGTCCACGCAGATGTCCATGGCGCGCCGCACATCGGCCAGCGCAGCGGACGAACCGGCCTCCTTGAGCCAGCGCCCCAACTCGGCCTTGATGAAGGAGGTCAGCATCTGGCTGGCCACCTCGCCCGCGTTGTAGCCGCCCATGCCATCGGCCAACACGGCCAGACCGACGCCTTCGTCCAGGGCCACCGAGTCTTCGTTGTTGTCGCGCGCGCGGCCCACGTCGGTCGCGCAGTAGAGCTCCAAGGTCATGTCGGCTGGGCAGGTCTGGGGATTGATCAGGGATTCTGCCCTGGATCTTTCAGATCCAGACGCAGTGTTTGCGCGAACGCCTCGCCTTCGGCCGGCAGCTCGCTCGCCTTTGCGCCTGCGCCGGGCGCGGCGGCATCCAGACCGCCCTGGGCCAGCACGGCTTCCAGGTCGGCGGCGAACTGCTCGCCACTTGCATAACGCAGCTCGGGGCGCTTCTCCAGTGCCAGGGCCAGCACCAGCGCCAGCGATTCGGGCAGGTCGGGGCGCAGGTGGCGCACATCCGGCGCCGGCTGGTTGGCGATCTGGTACATCAGCTGCGCCATCGAATCGCTCTGGTGCGGCAGTTGCCCGGTCAGCAGCTGGTAGAGCATCACGCCGAGCGAATAGAGGTCGCTGCGGCCATCCACCTTGAGGCCGGCCAGCTGCTCGGGCGACATGAAGGAGGGCGTACCCAACACCAGGCCGGTGCGGGTGCGGCTGCCATCGGCCAGGCGTGCGATGCCGAAGTCCATCACCTTGATGCTGTTGCTGACCCGGTCCAGCATCACATTGGCCGGCTTGATGTCGCGATGCACCACGCCCTGGCTGTGCGCATAGGCCAGTGCGCGTGCCAGGCGAATCACCAGCTGCAGCACCTCGCGGGCCGGCAGCAACTGACCGGGACGGGTGTAATGGCTGAGGTCGCGCCCGAGCACATATTCCATCGCGATCCAGGTGTCGCCACCCACCTCGCCGGCGTCCAGGATCAGCAGGATGTCCGGATGCTGCAGATGGCCTGCCGCGCGCGCCTCGCGCATGAAACGCTCGCGCACGTCGATCAGGTCCTCGGGCGCAAATTCGCGCTGCAGGGCCAAGCGCTTGATAGCCACCTGGCGGCCGGTCTTGCTCTGGGTGGCCTTGTGCACCACGGCCATCGCGCCACGACCGATTTCCTCACCCAGCAGATAGCCCGGCACGATGCCGACGGATTGGTGCAACTCGGGCTGGGTGGATGGCTCGGATTCCGGCTGCTCGGCTCGGCCAAGAATACGTTTCCAGAATCCGGGCGGGTTCATGGCATCTCCGCTCGGGCGCGCAACTCAACCCTGCGCGGCCGCAGTGCGCGCCGCAAACAGCTTGCCCAGCGCCAGCACCAGCAGCGCACCCAGCACGCCACTGGCGTAATGCCAGAGCGGCAACACATCCGATAGGGCCCTGCGTTCGCCGCCCGATGGCAGCGGCAGCCAGGGGCTCAGCGCCGGATCCGACAGCATCATGGTGCCGGCGATCCATCCCAGCAGCATGGCTCCAGCGGTAATCACGACGGGGAAGCGGTCCATCAGCTTGATCACCATCTGACTGCCCCAGACGATGATGGGAATCGAGACCAGCAGACCGAAGATCACCAGCGGCATCTTGTGATCACCACCCGCGCCCTCGGCGGCGCCGGCAATCGCGATCACATTGTCCAGACTCATCACGAAGTCGGCCACGATCACCGTCTTGACGGCGGCCCAGAGCTTGTCGCTGGCCTGGATGTCGGCATGCCCGTCCCCATCCTCGGGCACCATCAGCTTCATGCCGATCCAGAACAGCAGTGCACCACCGATCAGCTTCAGATAGGGCAGCTTGAGCAGGGTCAGCGCAAAGAAGATCAGCACCACGCGCAGCACGATGGCGCCGACAGTGCCCCAGATGATGCCCCTGGTGCGCTGCGCATCCGGCAGCTTGCGGCAGGCCAGCGCGATCACGACGGCGTTGTCGCCACCCAGCAGGATGTCGATCATGATGATCTGGCCAACGGCAAGCCAGAATTCGGGACTGAACAGCATGTCCATGGTGTGTGCTGATGCGGTGGGGATCCTGGTTCAGATCGCCCAGTCTAAGGCCTGGGCGGGCATGCGGACGCTGGCGGCCGAAATGCAAAGAGGGGCGGTGGCGCCCCTCTTTCTGTCTCTGGTTCGCGCGCCTGGCAGCGCCACGATTGTCTGGCGCCTGGCCTGCGCGCTGGTGCGTGATAGTACGCACCGTCGCAGGCCGGGCCGGTCGGCTTAGAGCAGGCCCTTCAGCAGCTTGGCCATTTCGGATGGATTGCGCGTCACGGTGAAGCCGCACTCTTCCATGATGGCAAGCTTGGCATCGGCCGTGTCGGCACCGCCGGCGATCAGCGCGCCGGCATGGCCCATGCGCTTGCCGGGAGGGGCTGTCACGCCGGCGATGAAGCCGACCACCGGCTTCTTCATGTTCAGCTTGCACCAGCGTGCGGCTTCGGCCTCGTCCGGGCCACCGATTTCACCAATCATGATGACGGCGTCGGTATCCGGATCGTCGTTGAAGGCCTGCATCACGTCGATGTGCTTGAGGCCGTTGATCGGGTCGCCGCCGATGCCCACGGCGCTGGACTGGCCCAAGCCGATTTCGGTCAGCTGTGCCACGGCTTCGTAGGTCAGCGTGCCCGAACGCGAGACCACGCCGATGCGGCCCTTGCGGTGGATGTGGCCGGGCATGATGCCAATCTTGATTTCTTCCGGCGTGATCAGGCCGGGGCAGTTGGGGCCCAGCAGCAGGGTCTTCTTGCCGCCGGCCGCTTCCTTGGCCTTCATCTTGTTGCGGATTTCCAGCATGTCACGGACGGGGATGCCTTCCGTGATGCAGATGGCCAGGTCCAGATCGGCTTCCACGGCTTCCCAGATCGCGGCGGCTGCGCCGGCGGGCGGCACATAAATCACCGATACGGTGGCGCCGGTCTGCGCCGCGGCTTCCTTGACGGTGGCGAAGATGGGGATGTCCGAGAACTTCTCGCCCGCCTTCTTGGGATTCACGCCAGCGACGAAGGCGTTCTTGCCGTTCGCATAGGCCTGGCAGCCCAGGGTGTGGAACTGGCCGGTCTTGCCGGTGATGCCCTGGGTGATGACCTTGGTGTCTTTGTTGATGTAGATCGACATGATTTCTTTCCTTGCGGGGCTTTAGGCAGACTCAGGCAACAGCGGCGACGATCTTGGTCGCGGCTTCGGCCATGGTGTCGGCAGCGATGATGGGCAGGCCGGATTCGGCCAGCATCTTCTTGCCCAGCTCTTCATTGGTACCCTTCATGCGCACCACCAGCGGCACGGACAGGTTCACGGCCTTGCAGGCCGTGATCACACCTTCGGCGATGGTGTCGCACTTCATGATGCCGCCGAAGATATTGACCAGGATGCCCTTCACGGACTTGTTCTTCAGCATGATCTTGAAGGCCTCGGTGACCTTCTCGGCAGTGGCGCCGCCACCCACATCCAGGAAGTTGGCCGGCTCGCCGCCGAACAGCTTGATGGTGTCCATGGTGGACATGGCCAGGCCGGCGCCGTTCACCAGGCAGCCGATATTGCCGTCCAGGCTGATATAGGCCAGGTCGAACTTGGAGGCCTCGACTTCGGCCGGATCTTCTTCATCCAGATCGCGGTAGGCGACGATCTCGGGATGACGGAACAGCGCGTTGGCGTCGAAGTTGAACTTGGCGTCCAGCGCAATCAGATTGCCCTTGGAATCGCAGTTCAGCGGGTTGATTTCAACCAGCGACGCGTCGGTGTCCATATAGCACTTGTAGAGCTTCTGGAACAGGTCAACGGCCTGATCGACCGAGTGGCCCGTCAGGCCGATGCCGGCGGCGATCTTCTTGGCCTGCTCGACCGTGAGGCCAACCAGCGGATCGATCAGCTCGGTGAGGATCTTCTCGGGCGTGGAGTGGGCCACTTCCTCGATGTCCATGCCGCCTTCGCTCGAAGCGATGAAGGCCACCTTCTGCGTACCGCGGTCGGTGACCAGCGACACATAGAGCTCATTCTTGATGTCAGCGCCCTCCTCGATGTAGAGGCGGCGCACCTTCTGGCCCTCCGGGCCGGTCTGGTGCGTGACCAACTGCATGCCCAGGATCTGCTCGGCCAGCGCCTTCACTTCTTCCAGCGAACGGCCCAGCTTCACGCCGCCGCCCTTGCCGCGGCCACCGGCGTGAATCTGCGCCTTGACCACCCAAACCGGGCCGCCGAGTTTTTGGGCGGCTTCCACCGCTTCTTGCACGGTGAAGGCCGGGATGCCGCGGGGCACCGGCACGCCAAACTGGCGCAGGATTTCCTTGCCCTGGTACTCGTGGATCTTCATAGGGAGGTCTCGCTTGATGGATAGAAGGAAGAAGTGAATCAGGAAGTGCAGGCAGCGGTCAGTGCCCGCGCGTTCGGACGAGCCGACGCGACGCGCTGCCGGCGAGGGTCATGAGTTTGCACCAGCAGACCCTTGCTGCGAAGTGCGCGGCGGCGATCCGGCAGCAAGCGCGTTCGGCCGCGTTCACGCGCATCAACCTGCCCGACGAAGTTTCGACGGTGCGAGGGCTGACGCACGGGGCAGAGGCTGGGCAGGGACATGAAACGCATGGACGGCTTGGCGCGAAAATGTAGCCCGCGGGCCGTCGGAGGCCGGCAAGCACGCCTTGCGCAGTGCGCCAATGTAGCATGCTGCGCTGCATCAAGGCTTTCACGAGGCTGTCAACAAGGACCTTGGCGGGGGTGCTCCTGGCACCAGCTTGCGCCAACTCAAGTCCGCTCGGAGCCCTTGCGCCAGCTATTCGTCGTCCGCGCGCAGCACGCGGCGTATCACCTCGGGCGAAAAGCCCCGCCCGGCCAGAAAGCGCATCTGCTTGGCGCGGGCGGCCGCATCCACCGGCGCCTCGCCACCAAATTTGCGCTGCCAGATCTGGCGCGCGCGCTCGAATTCGCCGTCCTTCAGCCTGGTTAGCTGCTCGGCCTCGAGCCGCAGCCCGTGTTGAGCAAGCTCCTGCTGGATACGCAGATTGCCATAGCGCTGGCTGCGCGCATGGATGCGCGACTCGACAAAGCGCGTCTCGCTCAAATAGCCCTGGGCCTGCAGCCAGACCAACAGGGCATCGACCTCGGCCGCCGGATCCTGCCCGGCCACCTCGCCATCCTGCGCGGCTGCATCCTTGCTTTGCCGCGTCAAGCGCATCAGCTTGCGGCGCAACTCGGCCAGGCTGTGCTCGCGCTGCGCCAACAGGCCGATGGCGCGCGCCTTCAGCGACAGCGGCTGTCCGCGCACCATGGCCTGCCTAGGCTGATCAGCCTGCCTCGCTCTCGGTCAGCAGCGGCACGCCCATGGACTCGCGCACCTTGTTCTCGATCTCGATGGCCACGTCGCGGTTCTCGCGCAGGAACTCGCGTGCGTTGTCCTTGCCCTGGCCGATCTTCTCGCCCTTGTAGGCATACCAGGAGCCGGACTTCTCGACCACCTTGGCCACCACGCCCATGTCGATGATCTCGCCCTCGCGGCTGATGCCCTCGCCATAGAGGATGTCGAATTCGGCGGTCTTGAAGGGGGGCGCGACCTTGTTCTTCACCACCTTGACCTTGGTCTCGGAGCCGATCACCTCTTCGCCCTTCTTGATCGAGCCGATGCGGCGGATGTCCAGGCGCACCGAGGCGTAGAACTTCAGCGCGTTGCCACCGGTGGTGGTTTCGGGGCTGCCGAACATCACGCCGATCTTCATGCGGATCTGGTTGATGAAGATGACCATGCAATTGGTCTTCTTGATGGTGGCGGTGAGCTTGCGCAGGGCCTGGCTCATCAGGCGGGCCTGCAGGCCGGGCAGGGCATCGCCCATCTCGCCTTCCAGTTCGGCCTTGGGCGTGAGCGCGGCCACCGAGTCCACCACGATCAGGTCCACCGAACCCGAGCGCACCAGGGCATCGACGATTTCCAGCGCCTGCTCGCCGGTATCGGGCTGGCTGATCAGCAGCTCCTGCAGGTTCACGCCCAGCTTTTGCGCGTACTGGATGTCCAGCGCATGCTCGGCGTCGATGAAGGCGCAGACGCCGCTGAGCTTTTGCATCTCGGCGATCACCTGCAGGGTCAGCGTGGTCTTGCCCGAGGACTCGGGGCCGTAGATCTCGACCACCCGGCCGCGCGGCAGGCCGCCCACGCCCAGCGCGATGTCCAGGCCCAGCGAGCCGGTGGACACCACCTGGATGTCTTCAATCACCTCGCCCTCGCCCAGGCGCATGATGGAGCCCTTGCCGAATTGCTTTTCGATCTGGGCAAGTGCGGCCTGCAGGGCCTTGGCTTTCTCGGTGTTGATGGCTTTGACTGGGGCGTCCATGAATGCTCTCCGGTTGATGCGCGCATTATGGCGCAATCTGTATATTCGTACAGTAGTTTATGCGAGGCCGCTCGGCAAGCGGGCGGCTCCATAGAATGAGGGACAGGCGCCGGCATCCCTGACCCGGCCCATGGAGAAAAGATGCGCATCCTGATCGCTGAAGACGACCAAGTGCTGGCCGATGGCCTGCTGCGCTCACTGCGCGCCTCGGGCTATGCCGTGGACCAGGTGGGCACCGGCACCGAAGCGGATGCCGCGCTGGCCTCGCATGAATTCGATCTGGTGATTCTGGACCTGGGCCTGCCGCGCCTGCACGGCCTGGAGGTATTGCGCAAGCTGCGCGCGCGCGGCAGCGCCGTACCCGTGCTGATACTCACCGCGGCCGACAGCGTGGAGCAGCGCGTCAAGGGCCTGGACCTGGGCGCCGACGACTACATGGCCAAGCCCTTCTCGCTGCAGGAGCTGGAAGCGCGCGTGCGCGCCCTCACCCGACGCGGCCTGGGCACCGCCTCCAGCGTCATCAAGCATGGCCCGCTGTCCTTCGATGCCACCGGCCGTGTGGCCTATATCAACGACCAGATGGTGGAACTCTCGGCGCGCGAGCTCTCGCTGCTGGAGGTGCTGCTGCAGCGCGCCGGCCGGCTGGTCAGCAAAGACCAATTGGTGGAGCGCCTGTGCGAATGGGGCGAGGAAGTCAGCAACAACGCCATCGAGGTCTATATCCACCGCCTGCGCAAGAAGATCGAGCAGGGCCCGATACGCATCGCCACGGTGCGCGGCCTGGGCTACTGCCTGGAGAAGATCCAGGAAGTCAAGACCTGACCCCCGGCGTCATGCATGGCCGCTGACAACGGGCAACGTTCGCTGTTCGGCGAGATCCTCGACTGGATGCTCGCCCCCCTGCTGGTGATCTGGCCCATCAGCGTGGCGCTGACCTGGCTGGTGGCGCAGGGCATTGCCAGCAAGCCCTACGACCGCGAGCTGGGCGAGATGGCACGCTCGCTGGGCCTGCAGGTGGCGGCCGAGCAGCCGCGCGGCGGCAAGGCCAGTTCGCGCTATGCGCTCTCGCCCGAGGCGGCGGCGCTGCTGCGCGCCGACGAAGCCGACACCATCTACTACCAGGTGCTGGGTCTGCGCGGCGAGTACCTGAACGGCGACCGCAACCTGCCCGTGCCCACCGCCGACGAAACCATCGTGCCCTGGGAGCTGCACTTCCGCGACGACGAGGTGGACCACGAGAATGTGCGCGTGGCCTATCTGTGGGTGGTGCCCGAAGGCATGGGCCCCAGCGGCAAGACCATGCTGGTGCAGGTGGCCGAGACCCTGGGCAAGCGTGCGCGCCTCACCAACGAAATCATCAAGGGCGTGATCCTGCCGCAGTTCGTGATCCTGCCGCTGGCCGTGCTCTTGGTGTGGCTGGCGCTGGCGCGCGGCATCGCGCCGCTGAACGACCTGCAGCGCCGCATCCGCTCGCGCGACAGCTCGGACCTGAGCCCCATCGACGAACGCCGCATTCCCGACGAGGTCGCGCCGCTGGTGCGCGCCATCAACGATTTGCTGGAGCGGCTGGACCAGTCCATCAGCAGCCAGAAGCATTTCCTCGCCGACGCCGCGCACCAGCTAAAGACGCCGCTGGCCGGCCTGCGCACCCAGGCCGAGTTTGCGCAGCGCGAGATCGACGAGGGCCGCAGCTCGCCCGGCGAATTGAAACGTTCGCTGCAGCAGATCTCGCTCTCCAGCCAGCGTGCCGCGCATATGGTGAACCAGCTGCTGGCGATGGCGCGGGCCGAAGACCAGGAACATGCGGCGCGCCGCAGCGAGGTGAATCTGCCCGAGCTGGCCATCGAAACGGTGCGCGACTTCGTGCCGCGCGCGATGGAGAAGCGCCTGGACCTCGGCTACGAGGGCCCCGACGAGGCCGGCAGCGCGCTGCGCATCCTGGGCCATCCGCTGCTGATACGCGAGCTGATCCGTAATCTGGTGGACAACGCCCTGCTCTACACGCCGGCCGGCGGCACCATCACCGTGCGCGTGGTGGAAGACCCCTTCGGCCAGGTCTGCGTGCTGCAGGTGGAGGACTCCGGCCCCGGCATCCCCGAGTCGGAGCGCGAGAAGGTGTTCCAGCCCTTCTACCGCGCGCTCGGCACGAATGTTGACGGCTCAGGCCTGGGACTGGCGATCGTGCGCGAGATCGCCCAGCAGCACGAGGCCGAGGTCACGCTGGACGAGGCGCGGCCGCGCCGCCCCGGCATGGTGGAGCCCGACGGCATGGGCCCTGGCGCGCGCTTCACGATCCGCTTCCAGGCCCATGTGCTGCAGGGCGAGCTCCCGCCTCCGCTCAGCGGTGCATGAAGCGCCGGCTCTTGGAGATCGACATCAGCATGCCCAGGCTCAGGCCCAGCATCACCATGGCAGTGCCGCCATAGCTGATGAAGGGCAGCGGCACGCCCACCACCGGCAGGATGCCCGACACCATGCCCATGTTGACGAACACATAGGTGAAGAAGCTCAGCGTGATGGCCCCCGCCATCAGGCGTGAGAACAGCGTCGGCGCCTCCGAGGCAATCATCAGGCCGCGCAGGATCAGGGCGCTGAAGCCCAGCAGCAGCGCCGCCGCGCCGATCAGGCCGAACTCCTCGCCAAAGGCGGCGAAGATGAAGTCGGTGGTGCGCTCGGGGATGAATTCAAGATGGGTCTGCGTGCCCTTCATGAAGCCCTTGCCGGTCACGCCGCCCGAGCCGATCGCGATCTCGCCCTGGATGATGTGGAAGCCCTTGCCCAGCGGGTCCTTGGTCGGATCCAGCAGGGTGCAGACGCGGTTCTTTTGGTACTCGCGCAACACCGGCCATTGCACCTCGGGCTGACAGATCGCCTCCTCGCTCATCACCAGCGCCGTGATGGCAATGGCGCCGATGGCGATGGCGGGCACGATCAGCTTCCAGGACAGGCCGGCGAAGAAGATCACATACAGGCCGGCGGCCAGCACCAGGATGGCCGTGCCCAGGTCGGGCTGCTTGGCCACCAGACCGACCGGAATCGCCAGCAGCACGAAGGCGGCCACGAAGTCGGGCAGGCGCAACAGGCCCTCACGCTTCTGGAACCACCAGGCCAGCATCAGCGGCATCGCGATCTTCAGGATCTCGGAGGGCTGGATCTGCGTCACGCCGATGCTGAGCCAGCGCGTCGCGCCCTTCTTGGTGACGCCGAACAGCGCCGTCGCCACCAGCAGGGCCACGCCCACGCTGTAGAGCGGCACCGCCAGCTTCATCAGCCGCTGCGGCGGCAGCTGCGCCATCAGGAACATGACGACCAGCGAGAGCAGCATATTGCGCGCATGGTCGACAAAACGCGTGCCATGGTCATAACCTGCAGAGTACATGCACAACAGACCCAGGCCCATCAGCCAGGCGATTGCCAGCAGCAGCGGCAGGTCGAAGCCCTGGAACCAGGGCCGCAGGCGCTGCCAGAGGCTGGGAGCCTTGAAGGCCTTGTTCATCGCGAACCTCCCGACGCGGCTGCGCTGGCGGCCGCGGGCGCCGCCCCCGGCAAGGGCACTTGCGCGATCGGGCGCGGCTGCCCCACCGGCGCGGTGGTCTTGCCCTGCTGGGTCAGCGCGATGTCCTCTTCGCTGGGGTACTGGCCGGTCAGCACATAGTCGAACACGCGGCGCGCGATCGGCGCGGCCGAGGTCGAGCCGAAACCGGCGTTCTCCACGATCACCGCCAGCGCGATGCTGGGCGCTTCAAGCGGCGCGAAGGCGATGTAGAGCGAATGGTCGCGCTTGTGCTCGTCGGCCTTGATGGCGCTGTATTTCTCGCCCGCCTTCAGGCCGATGGCCTGCGCCGTGCCGGTCTTGCCGCCGCTCTTGTAGGCCGCGCCCATGAAGGCGGCACGCGAGGTGCCCTCGATCGTCACGCCGTGCATCGCATTGATGATCACCTCCACATGCTCGGGCTTGAGCGGCAGCGGCGCGAGCGCATCGCTGGCGACGCGGCGCCTCTCGTGCTTCACCACATCCTCGATCTCGCGCACCAGGCGCGGCCGGTAGCGCTGGCCGCCGGTGGCCAGGGTCGACACGGCGGTGGCCATCTGCAGCATGGTGAAGTTGTTGTAGCCCTGGCCAATGCCCAGCGAGATCGTCTCACCGGGAAACCATTTCTGATTCGCCGGACTCTTGGCGAAGTAGCGGCGCTTCCAGGCCTGCGAGGGCAGCACGCCGGTGACCTCGCCCTGCACATCGATCTCGGTCTTGCGGCCGAGGCCGAAGGGTTCCAGCTGATCGTGGATCAGGTCCACCCCCATCTCGTTGGCCAGGCTGTAGAAATAGACATTGGACGAGCTGACGATCGCCAGGCGCATGTCCTTGGGGCCGGGCCGGTCGGTCTCCGGGCTGCCGAAGGTGCGGCCGCCGAAGCTGTAGGTCAGATTGTCCTGCACGATCACGTTGGGGCCACGCTTGCCGCTGTTGAGCGCCGCCATCGCCATGAAGGGCTTGAAGGTCGAGCCGGGCGGGTAGGTGCCGCGCAGCGCGCGGTTCAGCAGCGGCTTGTCGATGTCCTCGTTGAGCTCACGCCAGCTGTCGGCATCGATGCCATCGACGAAGAGGTTGGGATCGAAGCTTGGTTTGGAGACGAAGGCCAGCACCTCGCCGCTGCGCGGGTCGATCGCCACCAGGGCGCCACGGCGGTCCTTGTAGAGCTCTTCCACCAGGGCCTGCAGGCGGATGTCGATCGACAGCATCAGCGTGTTGCCGGGCGTGGGCGGCTGGTGCGCCAGGCGCCGCACCGCGCGGCCGCCGGCGCTGGTTTCCATTTCCTCGAAGCCGGTGCTGCCGTGCAGCTCCTGCTCATAGGCCTGCTCCAGGCCCAGCTTGCCGATGTATTCGGTGCCGCGGTAGTTGGAGAGCTCCTCCTCGGGCCAATCCTCCATGGCCTTTTTCTCGGCCTGGTTGATGCGGCCGATATAACCCAGCAGATGCGCGCCCACCTGTCCCATCGGATAGCTGCGGAACAGCCTGGCCTTGATCTCCACGCCGGGGAAACGGAAACGCTGGGCGGCGAAGCGCGCCACCTCGGTGTCGCTCAGCTTGGTGCGGATCGGCAGCGATTCGAAACTCTTGCTCTCCTCCATCAGGCGCTTGAAGCGGCGGCGGTCGCGCCCCTGGATCTCCACCACGCCGGCCAGCGCATCGATGGTCTCGTCCAGATTCGGCACCTTGGAGGGCGTGATCTCGAGCGTGTAGGCCGAGTAGTTGCTGGCCAGCACGATGCCGTTGCGGTCCTTGATGAGGCCGCGATTGGGCACGATGGGCACCACCGTCACGCGGTTGGACTCGGCGCGCTCCAGCAGGGTCTCGTGCTGCAGCACCTGCAGGAACACCAGCCGCGCCGCCAGCAGCGCAAAGCAGAACAGCACGAAGCCCGCCGCCGCCAGCACGCGGAAGCGAAAACGCGAGAGCTCCTGGTGGAGGTTCTTCAGAACCGTCATGTTTGCGGGCTAGAGCGGGCGGTGGGCGTCGGGATCGGGCGGCCGGCGCTGCGGCGCCAGCAGGATCCAGCTGGCCAGCGGCCACAGTGCCGCCTCGAACAAAGGCGCCAGCACCAGGCTCCACCCCGGCGCCATGCCGCCCACCAGCAGGCGCACCAGCAGCGACACCAGATGCGCCAGCACGAACAGCGGCAGCACCTGCACCGCCTGCACCGGCAGCGAGAACCAGGGCAAGCGCCGGTGCAGGGCCACGGCGCCGAAGCTCAAGAGGCTGTAGGCCAGCGCATGCTGACCCAGCAGCGCGCCATGGTGCACATCGATGAAAAGGCCGAACACAAAGGCAAAGCCCACGCCCACGCGGCGCGGCTGATGCACGTTCCAGAACACCAGGGTGATGGCCAGCAGGTCGGGCATGGCCGGCTGACGGCCCAGCGGCACCATGTCCAGCACCAGGGCCAGGATCAGGGTGAGGGCGATGAAGAGGGGATTGGCGGGCAGCAGCAGCTGGCCCGAGCCGCGCGGCATGATCATCGCGTCTCTCCCTTGCTTTCGCGCGCCGCATCCTTCTTCGCCTTGGCTTCCGCCTTGGCCTGGGCCTTGCGTTCGGCCAATAGCGCGGCTTCCGAGGCCGCCGCCGCGGCCGCTTCGGCGCGCGCCGCCTCATGCACTTCCAGCGGTTCCAGGATCAACACATGGCGCGCCGCATCGGGCTGGGCCGTGGGTGCCAGGCTCACGCGCGCAAAGCTGGTATCGCCGCGCCGCTCCACCTGGGCCACCTTGGCCACCGGCAGGCCGGGCGGGTAGACACCGTCCAGGCCCGAGGTGGAAAGCAGGTCGCCGTTCTTGATGTCGGCGTTCGCGGCCATGAAGCGCAGCTCCATTGGGCCCTCGCTGCGCTCGCCGCCATAGGCCACGCCGCGCTGCTGGGTGCGGGTGTTGAGCACCGGGATGGCGGCGTCCTTGTCGGTCAGCAGCGTGACCTCGGCCGAGAAGTTGTAGACGCGCGTGACCTGGCCCAGCACGCCGGCATCGTTGATCACCGGCGAGCCGGCGCGCACCCCCTGGTGGCTGCCGCGGTCGATGATGACGCGGCGCGAATAGGGGTCGGTGGCCTCGTACAGCACCTCGGCGGCGAGCGATTTGACCGCCAGCGCCTCGCGCATCTTCAGCAGCTCGCGCAGGCGCTGGTTCTCGGCCTGCAGCTGTTGCGCGCGCGAGAGCCGTTCGGCCTGCTGCACCAGCTGCTTGCGCGCCAGGTCCTCGGCCGCCATGGCGCGCTGCATGCCACGCGAGTAGTCGCCCAGCTGCTCCCAGGCGTCCACCGGCGAGAGCAGGAGGCGCTGCACCGGGTGCAGCAGCAGGGCCAGCGCGGCACGCGCCGGCTGCGCCACCTTGAAGCGCGCGTCCGCCACCATCAGGAACACCGCCAGCGCCGCGCACAGCAGCAGCTTGGTCAGCGCCGAAGGGCCTTGGCGAAAGAAGGGAGGTGGCGAGCGATCCAGGGTGCCGAAGGGCATGCGTACTTGAAGGTCAGACCGCTGTCGTCAACAGCCCGCGGGGCCGACCCCTCACTCCGACGTAAAGATCGAACCCAGGCGCTCCATGCGCTCCAGCGCCATGCCGCAACCGCGCACCACGCAGGTCAGCGGATCCTCAGCCACCAGCACCGGCAGGCCGGTTTCCTCGGCCAACAGGCGGTCCAGGTCGCGCAGCAGCGCGCCACCGCCGGTCAGCATCATGCCGCGCTCGGCGATGTCGGCGCCCAGTTCGGGCGGGGTCTGCTCGAGCGCATTCTTTACCGCCGAAACGATCTGGTTGAGCGGGTCGGTCAGCGCCTCCAGGATCTCGTTGGACGAGATCGTAAAGCTGCGCGGCACGCCCTCGCTGAGGTTGCGGCCCTTGACTTCCATTTCCTTGACCTCGGAGCCGGGGAAGGCCGAGCCGATGTTCTTCTTGATCGATTCGGCCGTGGGTTCGCCGATCAGCATGCCGTAGTTGCGGCGGATGTAGTTGATGATGGCCTCGTCGAACTTGTCGCCGCCGACGCGGACCGAGCCCTTGTAGACCATGCCGCCCAGCGAGATCACGCCCACCTCGGTGGTGCCGCCGCCGATGTCGACCACCATCGAGCCCGAGGCTTCCGAGACCGGCAGGCCGGCACCGATGGCAGCGGCCATCGGCTCCTCGATCAGGTAGACCTCGCTGGCACCGGCTCCCAGCGCCGATTCACGGATCGCGCGGCGCTCCACCTGGGTCGAGCCGCAGGGCACGCAGATGATGATCCTCGGGCTCGGCTTGAGCATCTTCGAGTCGTGCACCATCTTGATGAACTGCTTGAGCATCTGCTCGGTGACGGTGAAGTCGGCGATCACGCCGTCCTTCATCGGGCGGATCGCCTCGATATTGCCGGGCACCTTGCCCAGCATGGCCTTGGCCTCGCGGCCCACGGCCTGGATGGTCTTCTTGCCATTCGGGCCGCCTTCATGGCGGATCGCGACGACCGAGGGTTCGTCCAGCACGATGCCCTTGCCGCGCACGTAGATCAGGGTGTTGGCGGTGCCGAGGTCGATGGCGAGGTCGGTGGAGAAGTAGCGGCGCAGGGAAGCGAACATGATGTGATGGGTTCGTCGGGCAGGCGCATCTGCAGCTGTGGCTCCAGATCACACCCGGCCCGAAAGCAGGCTTTGCGGGTCAGGTTAAGGCGGCAGACCAGGCTGCCGCGGGAATCGTTCGCACCATAAACAGCGAGGCTGCGTGGACCTGAACGGCGCGCAGCCCCGATGGCATGGAGATAAGCGGAGATAATACCCGATCACCTCTAGGATCTGACCTAGCGCAAGCCCTTCCGGGGCTTTGTTTTTGACACTTTTGGATTGGCTTCCCCCCATGGCCCTGACCCCACAAGACGTGAGTCGTATCGCTCACCTGGCCCGGCTGGAATTGGCCGCCAGCGAGCAGGCCGCCCTGCTCGGGCAGCTGAATGGCTTCTTCTCCATCGTCGAGCAGATGAGCGCGGTGGACACCAGCGGCGTCGAGCCCCTGTACACCCCGCTCTCCGCGGTGCAGGAGGTCGCCCTGCGCCTGCGCGACGACCTGGTCACCGAGAGCAATCAGCGCGAACTCAACCAACGCAGCGCACCCGCCGTCGAGGACGGCCTGTTCCTGGTTCCCAAGGTCATCGAATGAGCATGAGCAGCAAGTCCCTTCACGATATGGGCGTGGCCGAACTGGCCACAAGCCTGCGCGCCAAGGCCTTTTCCAGCGCCGAACTGACCCAACATCTGCTTGCACGTGTTACCTCGCATGAGGCCCTGGGCGCCTTCCTGCATGTGGACGCCGCCGGTGCCCTGGCGCGCGCGCAGGCGGCCGATGCACGGCTGGCGGCCGGTGAGGCTGGGGCCCTGATCGGCATCCCGCTGGCGCACAAGGACATCTACGTCACGGCCGACATGCCCACCACGGCCGGTTCCAAGATGCTGGCCGGCTACCGTAGCCCCTTCGACGCCACCGTGGTGGCCAGGCTCAATGCCGCCGGCACGGTGAGCCTGGGCAAGCTCAACTGCGACGAGTTCGCGATGGGCTCGGCGAATGAGAACTCGGCCTACGGCCCCGCCCACAACCCCTGGGATCGGGGCCGCGTGCCCGGCGGCTCCTCGGGCGGCTCGGCGGTGGCGGTGGCGGCGCGCATCGTGCCGGCCACGACCGGCACCGACACCGGCGGCTCGATCCGCCAGCCCGCCAGCTTCACCGGCATCACCGGCATCAAGCCCACCTATGGCGTGTGCTCGCGTTACGGCATGATCGCCTTTGCGTCCAGCCTGGACCAGGCCGGCCCGATGGCGCGCAGCGCCGAGGACTGCGCCCTCTTGCTCTCGGCCATGAGCGGTTTTGACGAGCGCGACGCCACCAGCGTGCAGCAGCCGCCGCAGGACTTCCATGCCCAGATGCTGCAGGCACGCGAGGGCGCCACGGCCGGCCAGCCGCTCAAGGGTCTGCGCATCGGCCTGCCCAAGGAGTTCTTCCCCGCCGCACTGGCCGCGGACGTGAATGTCGCGGTGCGCGCCGGCCTGGCCGAGCTGGAAAAGCTTGGCGCCACCCTGGTGGACGTGAGCCTGCCGCGCACCGAGCTGGCGATCCCCGTCTACTACATCATTGCCCCGGCCGAGGCGAGCTCGAATCTGAGTCGCTTCGATGGCGTGAAGTTCGGCCACCGCGCGGCCCAGTACGACGACCTGCTGGACATGTACAAGAAGAGCCGCGCCGAAGGCTTTGGTGCCGAGGTCAAGCGCCGCATCATGATTGGCACCTATGTGCTGAGCCATGGCTACTACGACGCCTACTACCTGCAGGCCCAGAAGCTGCGCCGCATGATCGCCGACGACTTCCAGCAGGCCTTCCGGCAATGCGATCTGATCGCCGGCCCGGTCGCCCCCAGCGTGGCCTGGAAGGCTGGCGAAGGTGCGGACGATCCGGTCAAGGCCTATCTGGCCGACATCTTCACCCTGCCGGGCTCGCTGGCCGGCCTGCCCGGCATGAGCGTGCCGGTGGGTTTTGGCGAAGGCGGCATGCCGGTGGGCCTGCAGCTCTTGGGCAACTACTTCAAGGAAGGTCAGCTCTTGCATGCGGCCCATGCCTTGCAGCAGGCCACCGACTGGCACACCCAAGCCCCCGCAGGAATTTAAGCACATGGCATCTTCTAGCAGCAAACTGATCCGTGGCTACGAGGTCGTGATCGGCCTGGAAAACCACGTCCAACTCTCCACCGCCTCCAAGATCTTCAGCGGCTCCTCCACCGCCTTCGGCGCCGCGCCCAACACCCAGGCCTCCCCGGTGGACCTGGCACTGCCCGGCACCCTGCCGGTGCTGAACCGCGGCGCGGTCGAGCGCGCCATCCGCTTCGGCCTGGCGGTGGGCGCCAAGGTGGCGCCGCTGTCGATCTTTGCGCGCAAGAACTACTTCTACCCCGACCTGCCCAAGGGCTACCAGATCAGCCAGTTCGAGATCCCGGTGGTGCAGGGCGGCCGCGTCGAGTTCTTCGTCGGCGACGAGAAGAAGGTCGTCAACCTGACGCGCGCCCACCTCGAGGAAGACGCCGGCAAGAGCCTGCACGAGGACTACCACGGCCAGTCGGGCATCGACCTGAACCGCGCCGGCACGCCGCTGCTGGAAATCGTCTCCGAGCCCGAGATGCGCTCGGGCGCCGAGGCCTGCGAATACGCCAAGACCCTGCACGCGCTGGTGATGTGGCTGGGCATCTGCGACGGCAATATGCAGGAGGGCTCGTTCCGCTGCGACGTCAACGTCTCGGTGCGCAAGCCCGGCGAGCCCTATGGCACGCGCCGCGAGATCAAGAACCTGAACAGCTTCCGCTACCTGCTGCAGGCGGTGGACTACGAGGTCAACTGGCAGATCGACGAGATCGAGGATGGCCGCAAGATTCAACAGGCCACGGTGCTCTTCAACCCCGACACCGGCGAGACGCGCGCCATGCGCAGCAAGGAAGACTCGGCCGACTACCGCTACTTCCCTGACCCCGACCTGCCGCCGCTGCTGATCGCGCCGGAATGGGTGGAGCGGGTGAAGGGCGAGATGCCCGAGCTGCCCTCGGTGATGGCCGCGCGCTTCGAGCAGCAGGACGGGCTGACAGCCTACGACGCCGCCATCATGACGCAAAGCCTGGCCACGGCGCGCTTCTACGAGGCCGCCAAGCAGGTCTGCGGCGCACCCAAGCTGGTGGCCAACTGGCTGATGGGCGAGGTCTCGCGCCGCCTCAACAGCGAGGAGCGTGAGATCGAGGCCAGCCCGGTCAGCCCGGCCCTGCTGGGCGCGCTGATCCAGCGCATCCAGGACGGCACCATCTCCAACAACGCCGCCAAGCAGGTGTTCGAGGCGCTCTGGAGTGGCGAAGGTGCGGACGTCGACGCGCTGATCGAGGCCAAGGGCCTGAAGCAGATGAGCGACACCGGCGAGCTGGAGCGCATCCTCGACGAGGTGCTGGCCGCCAATCAGAAATCGGTGGACGAGTTCCGCGCCGGCAAGGACAAGGCCTTCAACGCCCTGGTCGGCCAGGCCATGAAGGCCACCAAGGGCAAGGCCAATCCCAGCGCGGTCAACGAGCTCTTGAAGAAGAAGCTGAGCTGAGACCGAGGTCAGTCCACTGAGGACTGGCCGACGCTCAGCGAAGGGCTGGGCACGTCTCGCGTGACCAGCCTTGGCGCTTAGTCGATGGAACCTGGAGGGGCGCCGGCCCAGAGCTTTCTGAGCCGCGCCAGCTCCACGTCGTAGAGCTTGTTGACACGCACCAGCTCGGCCTTCTGGTTTTCGATCAGTTCCTTCTGCGCCTGCGTCGAAGCATCATTGGCATCGAGTTGCAGGCGCAGTTTGGCCGGCAGCTGCTTGCCGGTATAGAACTCGGCCTCATCCAGCAAGGGCTTGCGTTCGACCGCGAGGTCCTGGATGCGTTTTTCCGAGATGCGCATCGACTTGTTGACATCATCAAGCGCCGCCTCGCGCGCCTTTTGATGCATCGCTTCGCTGCGGTAGCGCGCCATCAGATTGCGGTCGCGCCGCACCGCGTCCGCCTTGGCGGCTCGCTCCACCGCCAACTTGCGCTCGGCCGCTTCATGCGCGGCACGCTCCTCGGGCGACATCGCCGGCGGCACCACCGTGCGCAGCGAGCCATCGGCATTCAGCACCCGCTGCTCGCGCGTGCTGCATTCGGCGATCGGTCGGTCCGAGGTCAGACGCCGGCCATCCGCGGTGGTGCAGCTGTAGATGCTGCCGGCTGGCTTGGCCGCCGGCTGCGCCAAGGCAAGGCCGCTGGCCAACAGCGCAGCAACAGCACAAAGGCCGCGCGAAACGACGCGAAGAACAACGGAAGCGCGCATCAGACTCCGTAACGATCTCGGTAGGCTTGCACCGCGCCCGCATGGGCGGCGATGGCAGGGCTGCTCGTCGTTTGCAAATACTGCAGCAAGTCCGACAGGCCGGCAATTGCGCTCACAGGCAGTTGCAGTTGCTCGCTCACATACTGTACCGCCGACTTCGGGCTGTCCACACCGTTCTCCACCGCCTTCTCCTGGCGGTCCAGGGCGATAGCGACGCCGCAGGGCGTGGCGCCGGCGGCCTGGATCATCGCGATGGATTCGCGCACCGAGGTGCCGGCCGAGATCACGTCGTCAATGATGAGCACACGGCCGCGCACCGGCGCGCCCACCAGGGTGCCGCCCTCGCCATGGTCCTTGGCCTCCTTGCGGTTGTAGGCAAAGGGCTTGTTATGGCCCAGGCGCGCCAGCTCGATCGCCACCGCGGCAGCCAGCGTGATGCCCTTGTAGGCCGGCCCGAAGATCATGTCGAACTGGATGCCCGAATCGATCAGGGTGCGCGCATAGAAGCCGGCCAGACGCCCCAGCTTGGCGCCATCGTCGAACAGGCCAGCATTGAAGAAATAGGGGCTCAGACGCCCCGCCTTGGTCTTGAACTCACCGAAACGCAACACCCCTGCCTCGACGGCGAAGGCGACGAATTCCTGGGCGGTGCTGGGGGTGTTCATGGGCTGCGAGGCGAGAGATGGGACTGGCCGGCATTGTAGGCGGCACAAAAATGAGGCCCGGCCCCTTTTGAGGGCCAGGCCTGCGCAGCGACCCTGGGTCAGGCGTCAGTAGGTAGCCCGGAACTGCACGCCGTAGCTGCGCGGTTCATTGACGATGCCGGTGAGGTTGTTGAACGCAATGGCCGCAACTGTCTGCAAGTGGTTGGTGATATTGCGCGAGTACGCCGCCACCTCGTACTTGCCATTGGCCCAGCCGTAGCTCACACGCAGGCCGCCCTCCAGCGCCGCCTTGGCCCGGTACTCGACGGCCTCATAGGCAAACATGTTGTACTTGTCCTTGTAGGCCCAATCGGTCAGCACGGAAAGGTCGCCGCCCGCAATCTCGGTGCTGTACTTGAGCGTCCAGTTCCATACGACCTTGGGCGCGCGCGGCAGCGGGTTGCCGTCGATCGAGACGATCTTGTCGGCCGGATTGGTGCCCGCCTTGATCGGGTCGAGCAGGGTGCATGGTGCGCCGCAGGTCTGCGTGAACAGATTGGGGTCCTTGATCTTGGTGTCGTTGTAGGAGAAGCCCAGCGTGGTCTTCCAGTCGCGCGCGATGATGGCCTGGGCGTCCAGCTCGAAGCCCTGGCCCTCGGCCTTTGCCACGTTCAGCAGCACGTTCTGATTCACCTGGCCGCTGCTGGCGGTCAGCTGCATGTCCTTCATGCGGTATTTGAAGACCGTGCCGCTGATGCGCGCGGTGTTGTTGAGCAGGTCAGCCTTGAAGCCGCCCTCCACCGACAGCACCTTCTCGGCCTTGGCCTCTGAGAAGGTGTCGCCAAACAGCACACGCCCCTGGATTGAGGGAGCACGATAGCCGGTGGCCACGCGTGCGAAAAGGCTGGTCGCCTTGTCGACGTTGTAGTTGGCGCCCAGATCCCAGCTCCAGTTGGTGGACTTGGGGTGGGTGCTCAGGGGGCCGACGGTGCTAAAGCCCTGGGTACGCGAACCGTCCCAGTCCTTCTTGTCGTCGGTGTAGCGCAGGCCGCCGCGGATCTTGAAGTCGGGCGTGAGGGCGTAGTTCAGGTTGCCGAAGGCGGCCCAGGACTTGGCGTCCTGGTGTTGCACGGCATAGCCGTTTTGCGGATCACCGGCGGCAAAGGTGTCGAAGTTGAAGCTATCGACCTGCAGCTTTTCGCTGAAGTAATAGACGCCAGCGATCCACTGCAGCGGCGCGCTGGTGTTGGACTGCAGGCGCAATTCCTGGGTGATCTGGCGCAGATAGGGGATGCCGTCGGCGGTCTGCGCGTCAAACGGAATATAGGCCGGCTGGCCGGGGTAGTTGGGCCCCATGGGCAACTGCTTGGGCCCGCCGAAGATGGCGTCGCTGCCGAAGCCGCCGTCCACATCGCCACGGCTGTAGAACTTGGCACGGTCGTAGGCGGTGATGGAGTGCAGCGTCATTCCGTCCAGTTCCCAGCGCAGGCGCGCGCTCAGCTCATGGGACTGCAGCGTCTGGCTGTTGTAGCCATCGGTCGGGTAGTACTTGTAGTCAAAGCCGTCCACCAACTCATTCGTGCCCTTCTTCATGATGTTGGCGCGGAAGGTCGTGGCGGAGCCCTTGTAATCACGCCCTTGCAGCTTGAACAGACCGTAGAAGCCGCCGTTCTTGTAGGCGGCCTGCAGGCGCAAGGCCTTGTCGTTATAGCCTTCCAGGTCGCTGGTGGCGCCTGGCAGGGGGTTGTGCACGCGGTCATCCTGACGCTGCATCAATCCCGCCACGCGCAGCTGCCAATCCTCGCTGAGCGGCAGGTTCATTGCTGCTTCGACATTCACCGAATTCCAGCGGCCGTAACCGATGGTGGCATAGGCCTCCTTGCGCTTGCCGGGCTTGGCCGAGTCGAACTTGATCACGCCCGCCGGCGAATTGCGGCCGAACAGCGTGCCCTGCGGGCCACGCAGCATTTCAACCTGATCAACGTCGAACACCGGGAAGCCCTTGAGCGCAATGCTCTCTTGCACGACATCGTCGTACACCAGGCCCACCGGTTGCGAGGCGTTCATGTCGAAGTCGATATTGCCGATGCCGCGGATATAGAAACGCGGGAAGGTGCGGCCGTAATCCGACTCGATGTTCAGGCTGGGCACGCGACCCGACAGCGCACGAATGTCCTGGCCGCTGGCGTTGTAGGTCTCCAGCGCATCGCCCTTGATGGCCGAGATCGACAGCGGCACATCCTTGATGTTTTCCACGCGCCGGCTACCGGTCACGATCACAGCCTCCAGCTGCGCGGGCTCCTTGCGGGCCTCGGTCGACTCGGCGCTCTGCGCCAGCGCGGCATGCATCGGAAATGCCGACAAGAGTGCCAGCGTCAGCGCGCTCGGCTTGAATCCTTGCTGTTTCATGGGTACATCCTTTGGCGGTTTCGTTTGCACAACGCCAAATGCGGGCAAACGTTTGCGGTTGAGGGTGAATGAAATCTAGCAGCCGCATCGGCGCTTGCCAAATCCCCGCCGATCAACGGCCGGAAATGTGGGCCGGCCACGACAGTGCCAGCGAAGCCCCCTAGACTGCGAGACTTTCGTTCACGCCCAAGAAAGTTCACCGTGCGCTTCATCACCGCCAACCTCAACGGCATACGTTCCGCCGCAAGCAAGGGTTTCTTCGAATGGCTGCCCGAGCAAAAAGCCGATGCGCTTGGCGTTCAGGAGGTCAAGGCCCAGGACGAGCATGTGGCCGGCGTCTACTGCAGCTCGGGCAAACTCAAAGGCCATTTCCACTATGCCGAGAAGAAGGGCTACTCGGGCGTGGGCCTGTACACGAGAGAGGAACCCAGCGAACTGCTGATTGGCTTTGGCAACGCGGAGTTCGACGCCGAGGGTCGCTGGGTCGAGAAGCGTTTCGACAAGCCCGGCCGCAAGCTCAGCCTGATCAGCTGCTACTTCCCCAGTGGCAGCAGCGGGCCTGAACGACAGGAGGCCAAGTACCGCTTCCTCGACGCGATGCTCCCGCACCTGATGGCGTTGAAGGCGCAGCGCGAATTCATCCTGGTAGCCGATGTGAACATCGCGCACAGGGAGGCCGACCTGAAGAACTGGAAGGGCAACCTCAAGAACTCGGGTTTTCTGCCCGAGGAGCGCGCCTGGCTGGACAAGCTATTCGGCACCGGCAAGAAGGACGGCGGTCTGGTTGACGTGTATCGCCAGCTGCACCCCGACACCACCGACGCCTGCTACACCTGGTGGAGCAACCGCGGCCAGGCCTATGCCAAGAACGTGGGCTGGCGCCTGGATTACCACTTCGCCACGCCCGCGCTCGCCGCGCTGGCCAAGCGGGCCTCGATATACAAGGAGCAGAAGTTCAGCGACCATGCGCCGCTGACGATCGACTACGACTTCAAGCTCTGACAGAAAGGACGCTCGGCAGGCCGCCGAGTCAAGACGTTATGCTTGACTCGGCGCGGGTTTGGACGCCGTCCAGCGCCGCAGCTTCTCGCGCGCGCCGTTCGTGGCTGGATCCATGGCCTGATCATGCTCGGCGCGTTTGGCGCACAGTTCGATCACATAGCCATTGGGGTCGCGGAAGTAGATCGAGTCGATGAAATGGTGGTCCGACACGCCGCGGGTCTCGATGCCTGCACCGTGGCCCTTGGCAAACATCTGCTCGAGCGTTTCCCGCGACACCTCCAGCGCGATATGCAGATCGAAATCGTGCTGCGCCTTGAACTCGAAAGGCATGTCGGGCGCCTCGAAGAAGGCCAGGAAGGAGCCGTCGTCGAGCCGATAAAAGGTATGCAGGGTGTGCGTCGCGCGGCCGCTTTTCGTCTGCGTGATCTCCAGGGTGCCGCTCAGCGGCAGGCCAAGAAAGTCTTCGTAAAAGGCGCGCGTCGCCTCCGAGTCGCGGCAGCGATAGGCGTTGTGATGCAGCTTGCGAATCATCGTGGCCTCCTCGTCGGCGTCCGGCCGCGCTACACCGCCAGCATGGCCTGGCCCTTCAGGGAAGCCGCATAGCCATCGATCACCTGATTCACGGCCGCCCAGTTGGGCAAGGCCTTCATGCGGCCCAACCAGGCCCGCAGCTGCGGGTAGGCGGCCAGGTCGCTGCCTATGGTTTCGGCCAGCGCCACGAAGGCGCTGGCAAAGTAGTCCGCGATCGTCATCTGTGCGCCGCATAGATAGGGATTCTGGGCACCGAGGATGTGCTGGTCCAGCACCTTGAGCCAGACTTGCGCGCGCTCGCGGCCCCACTGCAGCTGTGCGCTCTGCGCCTCGTCGCTGCGGCGCTTGTGAAGCGGGAAGATCTGCGGGTAGACCGCGCCATAGGCAAGGTCGCGGCATAGCTGGGTGTTGACCCAGTCCATGCGCTCGTTGACGCGCGCGCGCGCCTGCAAGTCCTTGGGGTAGAGCGGCGAGTCGATCTTGTCGGCCAGGTACTTGAGGATGGCCGAACTCTCGGTCAGACGGAAGGGACCATCCTCCAGCACCGGCACCAGATGGTTCGGATTGATGGCCTCGAAAGGCGCCTGGTAATGCTCGCCGGTGAACAGGTCCACGAGTTGCAGCTCCAGCGGAATCCTCTGCTCCGCGGCAAACAACATCAAGGGCCGGCTGGTGGTTGAGGCGGGGTGGTAGTAGAGCTTCATTGATCGTCTCCTGCAAGGCTTGCATCGGAAGTACAGCATCGGGCCGTGCGCCGCGGCAATACGCAATGTAGTCCCTTGCGCAAGTCTGGCCGAGTCAGGTTTCCCCGCTGTCGCCCTACACTAGCCCGGCACCTGGCCACCGCCGCGCCGGGTTTGGAGTCGTGCCATGCCCAAGCTTTCATCACGCCCCTCCTGCCTGACACTGATGCGGGGCCTGTTGGCCGCCTGCCTGCTGTCGATGACGCTGGCCACACCAGCGCTGGCGGGCGGCTCGGAGCAGAAGGCCGGCACCCCGACCTACGCCTCCAGGAACTACGACTACTACCTCACCGGCAGCGCCACCGACCAGTCCCCGCAGGCACCCGCCACGCCCTTGGCGGTACTGATGGGCGGTGGCCCCGATGTCGACGCCGCCTTCATGGCCATGATTGCCAAGGCGCGCGGCGCGGGCAACACGCCGATCGACGTGGTGGTGATACGCGCATCGGGTGCCGATGGCTACAACGATTACCTCCACCAGATGGGCGGGGTCGACTCGGTCGAGACCCTGGTGGTGAAGACGCGCGAGGGCGCCAATGACGCCAATGTCCAGCGCATCGTCGCCGGTGCCGACCTGCTGTTCATTGCCGGCGGCGACCAATGGGACTACATCAAGCTCTGGAAGGGCACGGCGCTGGACCAGGCCGTGCAGGGCCTGATCGCCAGAAAGGTGCCGGTGGGTGGCACCAGCGCCGGCCTGGCGGTGCTGGCGCAGTTCGATTTCTCGGCGCAGAACGACACCATCACTTCGGCCCAGGCGATGGCCAACCCTTACGACCGCCGGCTCACACTGGATCGTGGCTTCATCACCAGCGTGCCCGGTCTGGGCAACACGATTGCCGATGCCCACCTCGTCACGCGCGACCGCATGGGCCGCCTGATGACCTTCCTGGCCCGCATCATCAAGGACGCCTGGGTGGCCCGCCCCGACGACGCGCGCGGCATCGGCGTGGACGAGCAGACCGCCGTGGTGGTGGACGATGGCGTGGGCACGGTAATGGGCCTTGGCGCCGCCTATTTCCTGCGCCCCAGCATCGCCGCCACCACCATCCAGGCCAAGATGCCACTGAGCTTCGCCAGCGTGCGGGTGGATCGCCTGCGCGCCCAGGAGGGCACGATGGACCTGCGCAACTGGAGCCGCAGCCCCAATGTCGCGCCCTACTGGCTGGACGTGATCGGCGGCGTGCTGACTTCCTCGGGCGCCAACGGCAGCATCTACTGACTGACGATGGCGGGGTAGGTCCCGCAGCCCTCCGGCCAGGGCGTCAGCAGCTCGAAGCCAGTGGCGGTAACCAGCACCATATGCTCCCATTGTGCCGAGAGTGAGCGGTCCATGGTCACGACGGTCCAGCCGTCGGCAAGATCCTTCACGCCGCGCTTGCCCGCATTGATCATGGGCTCGACCGTGAAGATCATGCCCTCCTTGAGGCGCAGGCCGTCGCCCGGCTTGCCGAAGTGCAGCACATGCGGCTCGTCGTGATAGATGTCGCCGATGCCATGGCCGCCGTATTCGCGCACCACGCTGAAACCCGCGGCATGCGCGACGCGCTGGATCGCAAAGCCCACGTCGCCCAGCGTGGCGCCGGGGCGCACCTTCATGATGCCGGCACGCATGGCCTCGTAGGTGGTGTCCACCAGGCGGCGCGCCAGCGGCTTGGGCTCGCCCACGTAATACATGCGGCTGGTGTCGCCGAACCAGCCGTCCTTGATGACGGCCACGTCGAGGTTGACGATGTCGCCGTCCTTGAGGATCTTGGCTGGCGAGGGGATGCCATGGCAGACCACCTCGTTGACCGAGCTGCACAGGGTCTTGGGATAGCCGTGGTAGCCGATATTGGCCGGCGTCACCTTGAGTTCGTCGACGATGTAGTCGTGGCAGATCTTGTCCAGCGCATCGGTGCTGACGCCGGGCTGCACAAAGGGCGTGATCATGTGCAGCACCTGGGCGGCCAGATGGCCGGCCGCGCGCGCCTTGGCGATTTCGTCCGCCGTGCGGATCTTGACGCCGCCGCCCCTCATTGCAGGCCCTTGCGGCCGCCGCGCGGCTTGGCCGGCATGGCCGCGATCGCCGCCAGGTCCAGCCCCCCGCTCTGCTCGGCCCGTATCAGCAGCTGGCTGATCTCGCGGTGATCGAGGTCGGGGTGCAGCTCGGCCAGCATGCCGATGCGCATCCAATGCTCCGCCTGCGCGTTGATCGAGCGTGAAAGCGCGCCGCTGGCAATGCGCAGGCTCTCATGCAGCTGGTCTGAAATCTTGACGATGCCCATGCCGACCATTCTAAACGATTCGTATACGAAACGTATCGTCGCCCCGAATCCGTGCCGGAAGTCATGCGGACGCGGGCTTGGGCACAATGGCGCGCCCTTACCGGGGCATCCGAGACTCGACAAACAAGAGAGCACGATGAGCAAGACGACTTTTCTGACCACCATGAACGTCGCACTGAGTGCGCTGTGCCTGGCCGGCGCCGTACAGGCTCAGGGCCTGAGCTACCCCGCCACGCGCCAGCTCGAACAGACCGACAGCTACCACGGCACCCCCGTGGCCGACCCCTACCGCTGGCTGGAAGACGACCACAGCGCCGACACCAAGGCCTGGGTGCAGGCGCAGAACGCCGTCACCGAGCGCTACCTCGCCGCCATGCCGCAGCGGCTGCCGGTGCGCCGCCTCTACACCGAGCTCTACAACTTCGAGAAGTTCGGCCTGCCCTTCAAGGAGGGTGGCCGCTATTTCTGGACGCGCAACGACGGCCTGCAGCAGCAGAGCGTGCTCTACACCGCCGGCTCGCTGACATCCGAGCCCGCGGTGGCGCTGGATCCCAACCAGCTCTCCAGGGACGGCACGGTGGCGCTGTCGGGCTACGCCGCCTCGCGCGATGGCAAGCTGCTGGCCTATGGCAG
The DNA here is from genome assembly GCF_037482845.1 of Paucibacter soli. NCBI lineage: Bacteria > Pseudomonadati > Pseudomonadota > Betaproteobacteria > Burkholderiales > Sphaerotilaceae > Roseateles > Paucibacter soli. The sequence goes on along the minus strand of NZ_JBBHJW010000005.1, from coordinate 233,521 downwards.
CTCCAAGGCCGGCTCCGACTGGCAGACCTGGCGGGTGCGCGATCTCGCCACGGGCCGCGATCTGCCCGACCGGCTCGAATGGGTGAAGTTCTCCAGCGCCGCCTGGACGCCCGACGGAAAGGGCTTTTTCTACGCCCGCTACGACGAACCCGCCGAGGGCGCGGCGCTGACCGGCAGCAACTACTTCCAGAAGCTCTACTACCACCGTCTGGGCACGCCGCAGGCCGACGACGCCCTGGTGGCCAGCAACCCGCAAGAGAAGGAATGGGGCTTTGGCGCCGAGGTCTCGGACGACGGCAAGCTCGTCTACATCACGGTCTGGAAGGGCGGCAACAAGAACGGCCTGATGGTGCTGCCGCTCGCCAAGGGCGCCTATGCGGGCGGCGAGGCCAAGCCGGTGACGCTGGCCTTCGACGCCGAATACGCGCCGGTCGCCTCGGTGGGTGCCAGCACCCTGATCGTCAGGACCAACCAGGACGCGCCGCGCGGCCGCCTGATCGCCGTCGACCTGAAGGGCTCGGGCAAGCAGGCCTGGAAGACCCTGGTGGCCGAGGGCAGCGACGCGCTCACCGGCGCCTCCGCCGTGGGCGGCCGCCTGTTGCTGCGCTATCTGCGCGACGCCTCGACGCTGGTGCGCATCCATGGCATGGACGGCCGTGCGCTCGGCGAGGTGGCGCTGCCCGGCGTGGGCACGGCCTCGGGCTTTGCCGGGCACGGCAACGACGGCGAGACCTTCTTCCTCTACACCAGCCTCAACTCGCCCGCCACCATCTACCGCTACGAGGTAGCGGCCAACAAGGCCAGCGTGTTCAAGCGCCCGCAGACCGCCTTCGACGCCGAGCAGTTCGAGACGCGCCGCGCGTTCGTCACCAGCAAGGACGGCACGCGCTTCCCCGTCTTCATCGCGCACAGGAAGGGCTTGAAGCTGGACGGCAGCAATCCGACCCTGCTGTATGGCTACGGCGGCTTCAACGCCGCGATGACGCCCAGCTACAACGTCACCGCCGCCACCTGGATGAAGATGGGTGGCGTCTACGTGCTGGCCGCCATCCGCGGTGGCGGCGAGTACGGCGCGGCCTGGCATGAGGCGGGCACCAAGCTGAAGAAGCAGAACGTGTTCGACGATTTCATCGCCGCGGCCGAATGGCTGATCGCCAGCAACTACACCCAGCCGTCCAGGCTCGCCATCAACGGCGGCAGCAATGGCGGCCTGCTGGTGGGCGCGGTGGTCAACCAGCGTCCCGAGCTGTTCGGCGCCGCGGTGCCCCAGGTGGGCGTGATGGACATGCTGCGCTTCCACAAGTTCACGATCGGCTGGGCCTGGGTGCCCGACTACGGTTCGAGCGAGAACGCCGAGGAGTTCAAGGCGCTCTTGGCCTACTCGCCGCTGCACAACATCCGGAGCGGCGGCAGCAAGCAATACCCCGCCATTCTGGTGACCACCGGCGACCATGACGACCGCGTTGTGCCCGCGCACAGCTTCAAGTACACCGCGGCGCTGCAGGCGGCCGAGACCGGCGGCGCGCCCAAGCTGATACGCATCGAGACTCAGGCGGGCCACGGCGCCGGCAAGCCCACCTCCAAGATCATCGAGGAGCGTGCCGACATGCTGGCCTTCATCGCCAACCGCTTCGGCATGCCGCAGCCGTAATCAGGCAGCGGCGCTGGCTGGCGTAAACGCCAACAAGCCAGCCTGCGCCGGCAGGCGACAATTCGGCGCGCGCCACCGGGCTATCCGCCCGGGCAGCGCTTCACTCCTCTCTTCAACCGAGCAGAGCCATGACCGTGATCTCCACACCCCCGATGGGCGCCGCTGCCAGCAGCGCGCCCGCCTCGCACACCATCCTCGGCCACCCCAACAGCCTGTTCGTGCTGTTCTTCACCGAGATGTGGGAGCGTTTCTCGTACTACGGCATGCGCGCCCTGCTGGTGCTGTTCCTGGTCACCGAGGCCGCCAAGGGCGGCTGGGGCTGGAGCCGCGCCGACGCCACCAGCCTGTATGGCTGGTACACCGGCCTGGCCTACCTGACGCCCATCCTGGGCGGCTATGTCGCCGACCGCTTCCTCGGCACGCGCCGCTCGGTGCTGTGGGGCGCCTTCATCATCGCCGCCGGCCATATCGCGCTGTTCCTGGAGACGGTGCCGACCTTCTATCTCGGCCTGGGCCTGGTGATCCTGGGCACCGGCCTGTTCAAGCCGAACATCTCGGCCATCGTCGGCCAGCTCTACAACAAGGACAACGAAGGCGCGCGCGACAGCGGCTACACCTTGTTCTACATGGGCGTGAACGCCGGTGCCTTCTTCGGCATCTCGCTGTGCGGCTATATCGGCGAGAAGGTGTCCTGGCACCTCGGCTTCGGCCTGGCCGGCGTGTTCATGATCCTGGGTGCGCTGCAGTTCTTCTTCAGCCAGCGCCTGTTCGGCTCGATAGGCGACGCGCGCAAGCCCGGCGACAAACCGGTGGAAGAGGAAGTGCTCGACGACACACCCGAGCATGTGGTGGCCGATCGCCTCAAGGCCATCTTCGTGTTCTCCTTCTTCACCATCTTCTTCTGGTTTGCCTTCGAGCAGGCCGGTGGCTCGATGACCATCTTCGCGGCCGACTACACCGACCGCGTGCTGGTCGGCACCAGCGGCCTGGTGTTCAAGCTCATCAACACCGCCATGACGGTGGTGCCGGCGGCCATCCTCTCCTGGCTGCTGTTCAAGCTCTATCGCAGCACCGGCGGCAAGGTCTGGGTCGCCAATCTGTCGCTGGCCACCGCCTTCGCCATCATCTGGGGCCTGTGCATCTGGATGCTGGGCCGTGAATTCGCGATGGATCAGAGCGATGTGCCCGCCACCTGGTTCGGCGTGCTCAACAGCTTCTTCATCGTCGTGCTGGCGCCGATGTTCTCCAAGATGTGGGAAGAGAAGTGGAACCCCAGCGGCCCGATCAAGTTCGGCGTCGGCCTGGTGCTGCTGGGCCTGGGCTTTGCGGTGCTGGCCTATGGTGCCGCAGGCATCGCCCCGGGCGCCAAGACCGCCCAGGTCAGCATGATGTACCTGACCCTGGCCTATCTGCTGCACACCATGGGCGAGCTGTGCATCTCGCCGGTGGGCCTGTCCTATATCTCCAAGCTGGCACCCGCCCGCCTGCTGGGCCTGATGTTCGGCGTCTGGTTCCTCAACACCGCGATCGCCAACAAGGTCGCCGGCTCCACCGGCTCCTACATCGACCACATCTCGGCCACCTACTCGCTGTCGACCTTCTTCCTGATCTTCACCCTGATCCCGATCACGGCCGGTCTGGTGCTGATGATGTTGAACGGCTGGATGCGCAAGAAGATGCACGGCGTGCACTGACGACGCGCCGCTGCACCTTGCCCTGCAAGGCCGGCTCCCTCGCGGGGGCCGGCTTTTTTTCTTGGCCCATCAGCCCGCCGCCTGCGCCAGCAGCCATTGCTCGAAGGCCTGCACCGCAGGCCGCGCCCGCGAAGCCGGATCGACGATCAGCTGGTAGGCGCGCGCCGAGGCGGTGTTGGCGTCGAAGGGGGTGACGAGCTGGCCGCTCGCCAGCAGCCCGTCCACCAGCGGCCGGCGCCCCAGGGCCACGCCCTGCCCGGCCACCGCGGCCGCGATCGCCTCGGCATAGCTGGTGAAACTCAGCCGCGCGGCGGGGCGCAGATCGGCCAGGCCCCAGGCCGTCAACCAGGGCTCCCATTCCATCGGCATGTCGCCGCCGTCACCGTCCATCGCCAGGTGCAGCAGGGTGTGGTGGGCCAGGTCGGCCGGCTCGCGCAGGGGCAGGGCCAGCTCGGCCACCAGGCGCGGGCTGCACACCGGCAGCATCGCCTCCTCGAAGAGCTTGCGCGCACCGCGCAGCGCGCCCAGCTTGCCGTAGCGCACCGCGATGTCGAAGCCATCCGCGGCGAGATTGCGGTTGTCCAGCGTCGCGTCCAGCCGCACATCGATGCCGGCATGGGCGCGCGTAAAGGCGGTCAGGCGCGGGATCAGCCAGAGCGCCGCAAAGCCCGGGGTGGTGGTCAGCGACAGCACCTCGCGCTGCTGCGGCGCGCGGATCTCCCGCATGGTGCTGCGCAGGCTGCCGAGCACCTGGGTGCAGCTAGCCAGCAGACGTTGCCCTTCGGCGGTGAGTGCCAGCGCCCGGTGCTGGCGCGTGAACAGCGGCACGCCCAGCTCCTCTTCCAGCGCACGCATCTGCCGGCTCATCGCCGATTGCGTCACGAATCGTTCGGCGGCGGCCTTGGTGAAGCTCAGATGGCGCGCCGCGGCCTCGAACGAGGCCAGCAGATCGAGCGGCGGCAGCCGGTCCAGAGGTTTTGTTTGCATGCGCTGCGGGAATGCGATGAGTTCCGATTGATCGTTTGTCAGCGCGCGCGCGGACACCCAATATTCGCTCCAAGCCCAGGCTTGTGCAAGCACCCGCAGCGAGCCCGAGCTGCATGCATATCCCGCATGCATCGCACCTTCACCAAGGAGCCCGCCATGATGATCAGCACCCAACAAGCCCAGCTGCGCCTGGAGCGCGGTCAGGTTTCGCGCCTCAGCGATGCGCGCCCCAGCTACCTGGCCAGCGCGGCCGGCACCCTGTGGGTAACCATCGACCACGACCTGCGCGACATCGTGCTGGAGCCCGGGCAGGGCATGGCGGTGGACGCCAACGCGGAGCTGCTGATCTGTGCGCTGGGCGGCCCGGCGGTGCTGGAGCTGCGGCCGCTGGCGGCCGCGCGCGAGGCGCTCTGATGGCCACCGCCTGCTTGCCCCCCGGCCTTCCAACCGAGCGGCTGCCGCTGCCACAGGGCCGCGCCGTGCTGTTGCGTGGCATCGACGCGCGCGACGCCGCCGCCACCCAGGCTTTTGTCAGCAACCTCTCGCTGGATGCGCGCCACAAGCGTTTCCATATCGGGCTGCGCCAGCTCAGCCCGGAGCTGCTGCGCCAGATGACCGAGGTGGACCAGCGCCAGCATGTCGCGCTGGTGGCGCAGGCGCTTTGGCCGCACGGCGGCGAACAGCCGCCGCGCCTGGTGGCCGATGCCCGCTATGTGCGCAGCCGCGAGCGCGCCGACGAGGCCGAATTTGCCATCGCCGTGGCCGACGACTGGCAGAGTCTGGGCCTCGGCCGCGCCCTGCTGGCCCGGCTGGCCGGCCATGCACGTGCGCAGGGTTTACGTCAGCTTTTCGGCGATGTTGGTGGACAACCGCCGCATGCTGGTGCTCTTGCGCAGCCTGGGTGCCCGCAGCACCGCGCATCCCGATGGCCCGCAGCTGGTGCGCGCGGTGTTCGAGCTGGCCGACGTCGCGTTGGGCCGTCCCATGCAGGCGCCCGCCTGGAGTGCACCGGCCCTCGCCGCCACGGCCGGTTGAGCGCGCCGGCAGGTCCAGGCCGCGCCCGCTCAGGCCGGGGCCACCAGGCGCTTGACCAAGCGCTGCGCCAGCGGCGCCACCAGCAGCACGGCGGGAAAGGCCAGTGCCCAGGCGGCACCCCAGTTGTGCAGCCACAGACCCCACAGCGTGGGACCCAGGCCGACCATGCGCAGCGTCGAGATGCCCGAGACCAGCGCCGACATCAGGCCCGAGACGATGAAACCGAACAGCAGCGGCACCAACTTTCTGGGCAGCATCGCTCAGGCCTCCACGGCGGCTTCGGCCGGCAGCTCGCGGCCCAGGCGCAACAAGGTCTCGGCGAGGTTGCGACCGAACATCCGCGCGGTCTTCACATCGCCGGGCGCAAAGTCGTCGGCCGGCGCGCCATGCCCGGCCTGCGCCATCAGCCCCGACCAGGAGCCCAGGCGGTTGGCCGCCTGCTCGTAGGGCACGCCGGCATGCTGCTCCGGCAGGATCGGATTGCCGACCCAGATCAGGCCATGCTGCATCGCGAACGCGAACATCCCCTGCAGAGTCGACTGCTTGTCGCCGGCCGGCAGCGAGGAGACCGTGAAGCCCGCCGCGATGCGGCCACGCAGCGCCTGCGTGCGCCACAGACGCCCGGTGGCATCCATGAAGGACTTGAACGGACCCGACACACCGCCCATGTAGGTGGGCGAGCCGAAGATATAGGCGTCATAGGTCAGCAACGCTTCCGGCCGGGCCGCAAGAGCCTCTGCGCGCAGCAGCTCGGCCTCGACGCCAGGCACCTGCTGCGCGCCTTGCAGCACCTGCTGGGCGATGTGGGCCGTGTGCCCGTGGGCGCTGTGATAAATGATGGCGAGACGTTTCATCGCATAAACCTTTGCTTGTGGGTGATGGACAGGGGCGGGCTCAGGCCAGCAGCGCCGCGGCGAGGTAGAGCCCGACGCCGAACACGGCGTGGTTGCTCAGGTTGCGCAGCACATTGCGCAGCGGCGTGGGCGTCTTGCTGGCGGCAACACCCTGGCCCATGGCGGGCTGCATCAGCAACAGCGGCATCGCCACTGTGGCCAGGCCGGTGAGCAGCGCCGGCAGCAGGCGCGGCGCGGCCAGCCAAGCCGGTCCCTGCAGCAGCACCAGCACCGCGGCAAAGGCGATGCCGACGGCGTAATGCGTCAGCCAGCCGAACGCCGCCTCATGCCTGAGCGGTTCTGCATGGTTGATCGCCACATGGACAAAACGGCCGCGTTGCATATGGCCGACCCAGCGCCCGATCAGCGCGAAACTGCCCGTGGGGATACCCAGGCGCCGCAGCAGCAGCAACCAGAGATCGAGCAGCGCGGTAGCACCGACGCCGACGACGGCGATGTGGGCCAAGGCCTTGAGTTCCTGAAGCGCAGGCATGGACAGCTCCTGAGTTGCTTGACGGTTTGAATGCTTGAATTCACTATAGAAGTTGAAGTCAACTTCAAGTCAAGCCGCTCGATGGACATTTCCGAAGTCGCCAAGCGCTCGGGCGTCGCTGCCTCCGCATTGCGCTATTACGAACGCAAGGGCCTGATCCGCTCCTTGGAAAGCAACAGCGCGCGGCGCCAGTTCGCGCCGGCGGTGCTGGATCAGTTGGCGCTGATCGCGCTGGGTCAGGCCGGCGGCTTTTCGCTGGACGAGATCCGCAGCATGTTCACCCCCGCGGGCGGTCCGCAGATCGACCGCCAGCTGCTGGCGCGCAAGGCCGACGAGCTGGATGGCCTGATCAAGCGGCTCAGGGCGATGAGCGAGGGCCTGCGCCACGCCGCCGCCTGCCCGGCACCCAGCCATGCCGAGTGCCCCTCGTTCCAGCGCCTGCTCAAGGCCGCTGCGGCCGGCGCATTGCAGGCGCCCCAGGGCAAGCTGGCGCCGCGCCGCAGGGCTTAGCTAGGCCCGCCGGGACGTTTACCATCTGCCCCTTTGAACCTCACGCCCGATGCCGCCTGCTGCTGCGCGGGCTCACGTCGCATTCCCATGGCCCTGCGCTACCTCACCATCCCCGTCACCCCCTTCCAGCAGAACTGCTCCCTGGTCTGGTGCGATCAGACCCAGGAAGCCGTGTTGATCGACCCGGGCGGCGAAATCACCAAACTGCTGGCCGAGGTGCAGCGCCTGGGCCTGCGCCTGAAGGCGATCTGGCTCACCCATGCCCATATCGACCACGCCGGCGGCACCGGCCAGCTGGCGCGCGAGCTGGGGCTGCCGGTGATCGGCCCGCATCCGGGCGATCAGTTCTGGATCGACGGCCTGCCGCAGCAAAGCCAGATGTTCGGTTTCCCGCCGGTGGAGCCCTTCACGCCCACGCAATGGCTGCAGGACGGCGACCATGTGCGCATCGGCCAGCAGGAACTGCAGGTGCGCCACTGCCCCGGCCACACGCCTGGCCATGTGGTGTTCCACTCGGCCGCGGCCAAGCGTGCCTTCGTCGGCGATGTGCTGTTTGCCGGCGGCGTGGGCCGCAGCGATTTCCCGGGCGGCAACCATGCCGAGCTGATCAACTCCATCACCCAGCGGCTCTGGCCAATGGGCGACGACACCGTCTTCATCCCCGGCCACGGGCCGGAGAGCAGCTTCGGCGTGGAGCGGCGCAGCAACCCCTATGTGCGTGGCAGCTGAGTCCCAGCCAGCTGGCTGACGAGGTAGTCCAGCAGCGCGCGCAGCTTGGGGCTGGCGGCGGGGTCGGCCAGGAACACCGCATGCACGCCATGCTCGGGCCCGGCGCAGCCAGGCAAGACCTGGCACAAGCGCCCCTGGGCCAGGGCCTCGGCGGTCATCACGTCGGATAGAAAGGCGATGCCGCATCCCGCCAGCGCGAAGGCCAGCACCGCGTCGCCGTTGTCGGCGCGCAGCCGCCCCGAGGTCTTGATCGAATGTAGCTCGCCGGCCTCGTCCAGGCAGCGCCATTGCTCGCCATCGCGGTTCACGGTCAGGGCGATGCAGTCGTGGCGCCGCAGTTCCTGCAGCGACGCCGGCGCGCCCCGCGCGGCCAGATAGGCCGGGCTGGCCACCAGCACGCGGCGGCTCGCGGCCAGCCGGCGCGAGCGCAGGCCCGAGTCCTCCAGCCGGCCCAACCGAATCGCCAGGTCCAGGCCCTCGGCGGCCAGATCCGCATAGCGATCGCTCATGCTCAGGCTCAGGTTCAGGGCGGGATGCAGGGCCATGAAGTCCGGCAGGATAGGCGCGACGAAGCGCCGCCCATAGGCCACCGGCGCGCCGATGCGCAGCTCGCCACGCACCTCACCCTGCAGCCGGCCCAGTGCCTCGCCGGCTGCGCGCAGCTGGGCCAGCGCTTCGCGGGTAGCGTCCAGATAGGTCTGGCCGGCCTCGGTCAGCGCCATCGAGCGCGTCGAGCGGTAGAACAGCGGCGCACCCAGCTGCTGCTCCAGCTGCTTGATCTGGCGGCTCAGGGCCGAGGCGCTGATGCGCAGCTCCAGCGCGGCACGGGCAAAGCTGCGCTGGCTGGCCACAGCCTCAAAGGCGCGCAAAAGGTCCAGCGGAAAGTCCAGCATCGAAGATTGCTTCCTCCAGCGCAGCAGTGTCCTGCAAAGCGCGGCGTGCCGGCAGGCGCGCTGCGGGCATGCTGGGTGCATGCAACAACAACAGCTTCCCACTCCCCTGGCCGGGCTGCAGGCCATCAGCAGCCCCGGCGCGCCCGCAGCGCTGGGCCATTACAGCCCCGCCCTGTGTTAGCACCATCAGGTCCACCTGGCCGGTCAACTGCCCATGGACCCACTGGACCCCGAGCGCATTCGGCCCAACAGCCCCTTCGAGGCACAGATGCAGCAGTTGCTGTCCAACTGCGCCGCCCTGCTGCAGGCCGCCGGCAGTTGGCCGCAGGCGGTGCTCTCGCTCACGGTCTACCTCGACGATCTGGCGCATTGGGACGAGATGGACCGCTGCTGCGCCGCCTTCTTCGCCAGCCACCGCCCGGCCCGCACGGTGCTGGGCGTGGCGGCGATACGCAAGGGCTATGCGGTGCAGGCCAGCCTGGTGGCGGTGCGGCCATGAAGCACAAGCAAGCCCGACTGCTGTTTCACGTCGATGCCTTCTGCAGCGAGCCCTTCCGCGGCAACCCGGCCGGCGTGCTGCTGCACGCCGACGGCATGTGCGATGCCGAGATGCAGGCCTGGGCGCGCGAGCTCAAGCATTCCGAGACCGCCTTTGTGCTGGCCGCCGACGGACCCGACCATGATCTGCGCATCCGCTATTTCACGCCGCAGACCGAGGTGCCGCTGTGCGGACATGCCACCATCGCCGCGCATGCGGCGCGCGCCGCGGCCCTGCGGCTGCCCGACTCGGACTGGCGCCAGAAGACCGGCGCCGGCATCCAGCGCGTGCGCCTCAGCACGCTGCCCGACGGCCGCCGCCGCGTCACCCTGTGGCAGGGCCGGCCGAGCTTCGAGGCGCCGCTGGACGCGCGCATGCGCGGCCGCATTGCCAACGCGCTGGGTCTGGGCCCCCAGCACCTGAGGCCGGGCTGGCCGGTGCAGATCGTCTCCACCGGCCACAGCAAGGTGATGGTGCCACTGGCCGAGGCCGTGGATCTGCATGCCCTGCGGCCCGACCTGGCGGCGCTGACGGCGCTCAGCGCCGAGCTGGGCTGCAACGGCTACTTCGCATTCCAGTGCCGTGCCGATCAAGCCGGTGCCAGCGACGGCCGCATGTTCGCGCCCGCCATCGGCATTGCCGAAGACCCGGTCACCGGCAACGCCAACGGCCCGCTGGGCGCCTATCTGGCGCTGCATGGCCTGATGCCGCTCGACGACGGCCGGCGCCTGCGCCTGGCCGGGCACCAGGGCCGCGCGCTGGGGCGCGATGGCGTGGTGCATGTAGAGGTGCAGATCGACGCGGCCGGCGCGCCCAGCGAGGTCAGCATCGCCGGCGACAGCTGCATTCTCTTCAGCGCCGAGCTGCCGGGCTAACCCTGTCCCTGCCTGGCCATAGTCGGCGCAATCTCGAAGCGCCGGCTGGGCTTCTCGGCGCGCTCGTACAGCCCCGCCACCTGCGGCAGGCTGGCCTCGATGTCGCGGATGCGCGTCGGGCCCGAGGGGTGGGTGGACAGCCATTGCGGCGGCGCGCCCTTGGAGGCCTGGCCCATCTTCTGCCACAGGCTCACGCCCGCGGCCGGGTCGTAGCCGGCGCGCGCGGCCAGCTCCATGCCCACCAGGTCGGCCTCGGTCTCGTCCTCGCGGCTGAAGGTCAGGCTGAGCAGCTGGCCGCCCATGTTGAGCAGCGCATCACCCACATTGCCCAGGCCCAGCAGGGACGACAGCAGATTCGCGCCCACGCGGGTGGCGGCCGTCTTGGCCATGCGCTCGCGCGCATGCTCGCGCAGCGCATGCGCGACCTCGTGGCCCATGATGGTGGCGACCTCGTCGTCCTCCAGCTTGAGCTTCTCCAGGATGCCGTAATAGAAGGCAATCTTGCCGCCCGGCATGCAGAAGGCATTGAGCTGCTGGCTGGCGAACAGGTTCACCTCCCAGCGCCATTCCCTGGCACGCGGGTTCCACTCGTAGGCATGCGGGATGATGCGCTTGGCGATCTCGCGCAGGCGGATGACTTGCGGATGGTTGTTGGGCGCCAGCGCGCGCTGCTGCGCCGCCTCGCGCTGCATCTGCAGGTATTGCTGGGCGGCAGCCTGCTCGACCTGCTGGGCCGGCACCAGATCGGCGGCCCAGCTCTTCTTGCCGACGTTCACGCCCTCGCGTGCCCATAGCGGCGTGGCCGCCAAGGCGCCGCCCGCCGCCAGCAGGCCGGTGAACAGGCGCCGCCCGCGCGCGGGCGCGGCGCAGCCGGCGCACTCGCAACGCCCAAAGCCATAGCGCGGGGCGCTGGGGAGATGGGCGTCGGCGCCCGGGTCGAAATTCGTGCTCATGATCAGTCGTCCAAGTTGGAGGCGTTCACCGGGACTTCAAGCGCCTCCACGCTGCTGCGCAGATTCTTCAGCATCCACAAGGCCGGCAGCGCCAGCACGATGGAGACGAGAAAGAAGGCGGGCCAGCCGATCGCCTCGGCCAGCACCCCCGCCAGCGGCCCCACCCAGACCCGGCCCACCGAGGCAAAGGCCGAGAGCAGGGCGAACTGGGTGGCGGTGAAGCGCTGGTTGCACAAGCTCATCATGAAGGCCAGGAAGGCCGCCGTGCCCATGCCGCCGCTCAGGTTCTCGATCGCCACCACCATCAGCAGGCTGCCATCCACCTGGGTGGCCTGGGCCAGCTTCACAAAGCCCCAGTCGAAGGCCGGCACCGTGAGGGCGCCGAGGCTGCCGGCACCGTACTGCGCCAGCCACCAGAAGCCCAGATTGCTGGCCGCCTGCAGGATGCCGAAGGCCATCAGCGCGCGCCACATGCCGATGCGCAGCATCAGCGCGCCACCGATGAGAGCCCCGCCGATGGTGAGCCAGAGCCCGAACACCTTGTTGGCCACGCCCACCTCGGCGGTGCCGAAATGCAGGGCCTTGAGCAAAAAGGGCGTCATGAGTGCGCCGGCGAAGGCATCGCCCAGCTTGTAGAGCACGATGAAGGCCAGGAAGGCCGCCGCGCCGGGCTGGGAAAAATAGTTACGCAGCCCGCCCAGCAGGGTCTCGAAGTGCGCCGCGCGTGCCGCCCAGGCGGCCAGCGGCAGGGTCAGCGCGATGCCGGCCAACAGGATGGCCAGATCGGTCCATTTGGCCTGCAGGCCCGCGCTCACCTGGCTGCCGACCCAGAGCGGCGCGCTGAGGGCCTTGATCGCGGGGCTCAGGGCTTGTTCGGTCAGCAGCACGCCGGCCACCACCGCCAGCAGCACCGCGGCAAAGCCCACGATGTCATGCCGCGCCACACTGGCCGGCGCCGCCGCCGCTTGCCTGAGGCGCGGCAGCGCCAGCGCCGAGAAGGCGGCCGCGGCCAGCATCAGCCCGGCCATCAGCCGGTAGACCTCGGGCCAGCTCCAGCCGCCGCCCTGCGCCACGTCCACCCAGATGAAGGCCACGCCGCCCGAGAGAATCATCGCCATGCGGTAGCCCACCACCTGCAGCGATGAACCCAGGCCACGTTCGCTGGCGGCCAGCACATCGGTGCTGTAGGCATTGATCACCACATCCTGCGAGGCCGAGAGAAAGGCCACCAGCACCGCCAGCAGCGCAAAGGCGCGCGTCGCCGCGCCCGGCGAGGTGCCGGCCATCAGCAGCAGGGCGCCGGCCAGCAGCAATTGCGTCAACACGATCCAGCCGCGCCGCCGGCCCAGCAGCGGCAGCTCGAAGCGGTCCATCAGCGGCGCCCACAGGAACTTGAAGGTATAGGGCATGCCCACCAGGCTCAGGAATCCGATGGTGGCCACGTCCAGGCCCTCGCCCGCGAGCCAGGCCTGCATGGCCTGGCCGGTCAGCGCCAGCGGCAGGCCGGAGGCAAAGCCCAGCAGACAGACGACCAGGAGGCGGTAGAGGGTGGCGGCGCGTGCGCCAAGCGTGGGCGGCGGCAAGGCGGCGCTGGGGAGGGATGACATGCGCGGATTCTAGGAGCGGCCCAGACTCTCCTCGCGCAGTACCTCGCCCAGCTGGACCTTGTTGCTGACGCCCAGGCTCAGGTAGGCGTCGCGCAGATAGGTACGCACCGTCGCCGGGCTCAGGGCCAGCTCGCGCGCAATCTCCTTGTAGGACCTGCCTTGGGCAAACAGGTGCACGACGCGCATCTTGCGCGGCGCGAGCGCGGTCTTCCCGGTCGCATCGGCGTGGCGCAGCAGCCAGAGATGCTCGCCCCTCAGGCTGGCCTGCAGCGTACCCCTGGGCAGGCGCAGGCGCTGGGGCAGCTGGCGCAGCCGTGCCAGCAGTTCGGCCGGCAGCGCAATGCCGTCCCAATGCGGCCAGCTCGACCACAGCAGCTCGCACAGGGCCGGCCCCGCAAACAGCAGGCGCCCATCCGGCAGCGCCACCGCAGCGCGCGTCAACTCCTCCTGCGCCGCCGCCGAGAGCATCTCGCGCAGGCTCTGGTGCCACAGCTGCAGGCAATGCAGCAGCAGTTGCTTGAACAGCAAGGCCTCGGTGTCGTCGAAGGGCTTGGCCTCGGCGTCCCGGTACAGCGCCATGAAGAAGCCATGCCCCGTGGCCAGCGCGTCCAGGCGCAAGGCCATGCCATGGTCCAGCCCATGGCGATGGCCGAAGTCCTGCACCTGGGGCGGCGAGTCGTCGTGTGGCGAGGCCTCGAAGCGCTGCACCTGGCCCGCCTGCCTGAGCGTGCGTTCGGCGAAGTCGTCGACCTGGGCAATCGCCCGCCACTCGGCGGCAAAGCTGTCGGGCAGGCCGATGTACTGGGTCTGGTAGACGGCGGGCAGTTTGTCGGGGCCGAGGTCGGTGCCCAGCCCCCACCAGCCGCGCTCAAAGGGAATCTGTGCACGCAAGACCGCGACGGCCTGACCCAGAAAGTCCGCGGCACAGACCTCGCGGGCCAGGGCGCCCAGCTGCAGCACGGCGGCACTGAAGCGTTCCAGGGTGGCTGGGCTGAGGGGCGGGGACATGGGCAGGGGCTTGGCGCAGCGCCCGAGCTTAGCCGCTGCCGGCCGGCTTGCGAAGCCTCCTCATCTGCGGACCCCGCATCTGCGAACTCGCGCCGCGCCGCGCCCCCCGCCTACGCTGCCGCAGTCCCGGCTCCATCCCAACAAGGCAGACATGATGACGATGAAGACCCACTACAAGCGGCGCGACGCACTGAAACTGATGAGCGGCCCGCTCGCCCTGGTCGGCCTGCCATGGCTGGCCGGCTGCGGCGGTGGCGGTGACGACGCCGAAGAACTGGAAAGCATCGCCTCCAGCCTGCTCGCCACCACGGCCGAGAACCAGGCCGCCACCTTCCGCCACACCGACCGGCTGGGGCCCAGCCGCGTGATACGGCGCGGCGCCAGCGTGCAGCCCCTGCCCGCGCACGCGCGCAGTCTGGCCGGGCTCGGCTACGAACATGCCGGCCAGCGCCGCACGCTGGACGACTATATGCAGCGCAATCGCTGCAGCGGCCTGCTGATCCTGAAGAACGGCGAGCTGGCGCTGGAGCGCTACGGCATGGGCAACCATGCCGGCACGCGCTGGACCTCGTTCTCGGCGGCCAAGTCGCTCACCTCCACCTTGATGGGCGCGGCGCTCATGGATGGCAGCATCGCCAGCCTGGACGATCCCCTGACGCGTTATCTTCCCGAGCTGGCGGGCAGCGCCTACCAGGCCAACACGCTGCGCGAGCTGCTGCGCATGTGCTCGGGCGTGGCCTGGAACGAGGACTACAGCCAAGGCGCCGACTCCGACATCGCCCGCCTGGCGCAGGCCTGGGCCAGCGGGGAGCGCGGTGCGGTCATGAAGCTGATGGGTTCGCGCCCGCGTGCCGCCGCGCCCGGCAGCCAGTTCTGCTACAGCACCGGCGAAAGCTATCTGCTGGGCGCCGTGGTCGCGCGCGCCACCGGCAGCACGCTGAGCGACTATCTATCCCGCAAGATCTGGGTCCCCATGGGCATGGAGGCCGACGGTTACTGGATGCTGGACGGCGTTGACGGCCTGGAGATGGGTGGCAACAACTTCAGCGCCACGCTGCGCGACTACGCGCGCTTTGGGCAGTTCTTCATGCAGCAGGGGCGCATCCAGGGCCGGGCCGTGTTGCCGTCGGGCTGGCGCGATCTGGCCGGCCACCCCGACTCGGCCGTCACCGCCTGCGGCCAGCTCTACCCGGGCTACCCGCTGGGCTATGGCTACCAATGGTGGTCCTTCCCCGACGCTGCGCAGGCGCTGGAGCCGCACAACGGCGCCTTCACCGCCGAGGGCATCTTCGGCCAATTCATCTACATCAACCCCGCCGAGCAGGTGGTGGCGGTGGTGTGGAGCGCCTGGCCGCAGCCCTGGGTCGACAGCGCCGAGCTGGAAACCTATGCGCTGATCGGCAGCACCGTGGCGGCGCTGCGCTGACGCCGCCTCAGTTCAAGCGCTTCAGCTCCACCTGCGGCACGTCGTGCACGAACCAGCGGTGCACCTCGCCCTTCGCGTCCAGCAGGTCCAGCCAGAGCCCGCCCGGCACCGCGCGCGAGCGCAGGCACAGGCCCGGCACCGGTTTGGCGGACGGGCCGCTGAGGCGTATCGGCACCGCCGCCACCGGTGCGGCTGCCAGCGCCGCGGCCGCCTCGGCCGGCGCGCGCATGCGCAGCCATTGCACCTCGCGCAGCGGCAGGCTCACGAGCCCGCGCTGGCGGGCCATGCGCAGGTCGATGGCGCGATCGCCGTCGTGAAACTGATCCAGCCGACCGTGCAGGTGCTGCTGATTCAGCAAGGTCAGGTCACAGTCGCCGCTGATCCCTAGCGGGCCGGCGGCGTCCAGGCCCGTGGGCAATGCGTTCCAAGCCAACATAAGGGTCTCCCGTCCGCTGTCATGGCCGCAGTGCAACCCAGCGCGCCGGCCCTGCTTATGAGGCAGCGCAAATCCCGCTGCCGACGCGCACGCGCGCGGCCCAGCTGTTTGATCTGCCGCAGAGAATGCGAGGCTTGCGCTCTGCCCTGACAATAGGCCCATGTCCCTGCCGCCCCCCGCTCCCAGCCAGGCCGCTGCCGCTGCCGATCCGCTCGACATCCTGCAGTTCCGCTCGGCCCTGGGCATGTTTGCCACCGGCGTGACCATCGTCACCGCGCGTGCGCCCGACGGCGCCCTGGTGGGCCTGACGGCCAACTCCTTCAACTCGGTGTCGCTGGCGCCGCCGCTGGTGCTATGGAGCCTGGCACGGCGCGCCGGTTCGATGCCGGTGTTCAGCCGCGGCTCGCATTACGCCATCAACATCCTGGCGGCCGACCAAAAGGCCCTGGCCCAGCGCTTCGCCACCCGCGACATCGACCGCTTTGCCGGCGTGGCCTGGCGCGAGGGCGCCGGCGGTGCGCCGGTGCTGGAGGGCTGCGCGGCGGTGTTCGAATGCGCCAACCGCAGCCAGTACGAGGAGGGCGACCATGTCATCTTCGTCGGCGAGGTGGAACGCTGCAGCTTCAGCGAGCAGGCCCAGCCGCTGATCTTCCACGGTGGGCGCTACTACACCGAACTGCCCCTATGACTCAGAGCCGCTGCCAATGCTCGGTAGCGCTGTTGATGAAGCCCGACTGCTCGTAGGCCTTGCGCAGCACGCCCTGCCGACGCAGTTGGCCCAGCCCGGCGTCGAGCGCTGCCTTCACGGCCTGGCCCTGCGGATGGCGGGCCGACAGCAGATAGTGCCGCGTGCCGCGCATGCCTATCTTCAGGCCGGGAATCGCCAACAGACGCGTGCCCCGCACCTCCAGCGCCAGATCGGTGCCGGGCTGGAAGGGCGCCAGCAGCACATCGGCGCGTCCACTCGCCACCATGCGCGGCATCAGGTCCCAGTTGCCCGCATGCATCAGCTTGGCGATGCCCAGCTGCTCCAGCGTGCGCCAGTCCACGCGCCAATCGCGGTTCGACAAAAAGGTCAGCGCCCGCAGGTCGGACAGCGAGCGCGCGGCCAGCGCCCGGGCATTGCCGGGCGCGGTGTATAGCCCGACCTCGAATTCGCCTTCTGCCAGTACCGCCTGACTGAACATCAGCTCCTGTTCGGCGGCCGGGAAATCCTCGCGCCAGTAGCTGGTGGCGCTGCAGACCGCATGGCCGGTGCGCACCTCCAGCTGCAGCCTGGCACTGCTGGGCATGCTCAGCAGCCCCATGGGCTGTGTGTACCCGCCCAGCACCAGGGCCTGTTGCAGCAACACGAACTCCACCACATCGCGGCGCGCGTGCGGGCCGCCGTACTGGCTGATCTGCAACGGCTCGCGCGCGCCGACGAAGCGCTCGTAGTCCTGCTGCACATCGCTGGGAATGGCAACCATGGCGCCCGCCCCGGCTTGCGCCCGCGCCAGGCCGGGCAGGCCGATTGCCGCCAACGCACCCAGCAGCAGACCACGACGAGCGGCCTGCGCCGGCATGCCGGGCTGGCCTGGAAAGCAGCGAGCAGGCGCAAACATGATTGCAAGCATGCCAGACAATGCTGACCCGGACCTGCCAAGTAGAGGTCCGAAACCGGCCAGACAGGCGCCAAGGTGCTGCCTAGCATGCAGGCTTCTTCGCAAAGACCTGCCATGACCGCCTTCCAGACCTTTCACGCCCTGCACCAAGGGCCCGCTCCGCTGCTCTTGCCCAATGCCTGGGACGCCGCCAGCGCGCGCCTGTTCGAGCTGGCCGGTGCGCCGGCCATCGCCACCTCCAGCGCCGCGCTGGCCTGGTCGCTGGGTTATGCCGATGGCGGCGCCCTGCCGCCCGAGGAGCTGCTGGCGGCGGTGCGCCGCATCGCCCGCGTCATCCGGCTGCCGCTGACGGTGGACCTGGAGGACGGCTACAGCACCGACCCGGCCACCGTGGCCGCACTCGCCGGCGCACTGGCGGATGCCGGCGCAGCGGGCATCAATCTGGAGGACGGGGCCGGCGCGCCCGCCCTGCTGGCCGAGAAGATCGCGGCCATTCGCGCCGCGCTGGGCGGGCGTCGGTCGCTTCTTTTCGTCAACGCGCGCTGCGATGTCTGGCTGCGCCAGCTGGCCAAGGGCGAGGCCGCCGTCGCCATGGCCCTGGAGCGCTTGCGCCTGTACCGCGAGGCGGGGGCCGACGGCGGCTTTGCGCCGGGGCTGTGCGATACGGAGGAGGTGCGTGCACTGGCGCCGGCCATCGGCATGCCCTTGAATCTGATGATGCTGCCCGGCATGCCGGCCATCGCCGAGCTGCATGCGGCCGGCGCCCGGCGCTTCAGCGTCGGGCCCGCGCCCTTCCTGGCGGCCTATGGCCAGGCCCAGGTCTTGATGGGCGGCTTTGTGCAGGCACAGGCCACGGCCGACCTGTTTGGGCAGGCGCTGAACTACGCGGCCATGGACCTAGCGCTGCAACGCTGAGAGCTGCTGGCGCAGCACCGCGTTCTCGACCGTCAGCTCGGCCACGCGCTGGCGCAGGCGCTGCAGCTCCTCGGCCTCGCTCTCGCTCAACGGCGTCGGCGGGGTCAGGTCTTGTGCCGCGGCCTCTTCGGCCGGTTCAGCGCCGGCTTGCTCGGCCGCCTTGGCCGGCTTGGCCTTGGCGGCACGCGCGCGCTTGGCGGCCTGCTTGAGCTCGCTCTTGCCGGCGCTGGCGGCGGCCACCTGCTCTTCCACCGGCAGGCTCGCCACCGCGGCGGCGGCGCTGATGGTGATCTCGCCCGACTTCACGGCCGCCACCAGCTCGGGCGCCGCCTGCTTCTGGATCTTCTCGATCAGCACCACCTGGTTGCTGCTGATGCGTGCCGCCCTGGCAATCGCCTCGCGGGTGTTGAGCGGGTCCACCGGCGGCAGCTGCGGGGCATCCGCCTTGCTTTCGTCGGGCTCGGTGTGCAGGGCCTGCGCGCGGCGCGCCGCCACGATCTCCTTCTTGCGCAGCGCCAGCACGCCGCGCTGGAAGTCCGACACGCTGCGCCGCCCCAGGTGCTGATCGATCATCCAGAGGTGCACGTCCTCGATCGACTTGAAGCGCGGGTTCTGCACCGTCTGGAAGGGCAGGCCATGCTTGACGCAGATGCCGTAGCGGTTGTGGCCGTCCACCAGCACCTCGCCCCACAGCACCAGCGCGTCGCGGCAGCCCTCGGCCAGGATGCTGCGCTCCAGCGCCGCATGCTCGTCGGGCGTGAGCGGGTCGATATAGGCTTTGAGTTCTTCGTTGACGACGATGTTCATGGGCGCGCTGGCTGGGCGCCTGGATGGCGCCGGGGGGCGGATTCTAAGGTGGACAAGAAAGAAGCCTGCCGGCTTGCTCGCGGCGGCTGGCGCGGTCGGCCTTGACACCGCGCCAGCGCCGGGCACACCATGGCCGCAGGCCCAGCAGTCCAGGAGGACCACCTCATGATTGACATCGCTGACGTGGAGGCGGCCGCCAAGCGCATCCAGGAGCATGTGCGGCGCACCCCGCTGGTACACAGCGCCAGCCTCAGCGAGCAGCTCGGCACCCAGGTCCATCTGAAGCTCGAACTGCTGCAAAAGACCGGCTCCTTCAAGCCGCGCGGCGCCTTCAACCAGATGCTGCAGCTCGACGCTGCGGCGCGCCAGCGCGGCGTGGTCGCCGTCAGCGGCGGCAATTTCGCCCAGGGCGCAGCCTATGCCGGGCGCGTGCTGGGCATACCTTGCGTGATCTGCATGCCGCAGTACACCCCCGCCAACTATGTGGAGGCCACGCGTGCCTATGGCGCCGAGGTGGAACTGCATGCCGACATGCCGGCCTGCTTTGCGCGCGTGCGGGCGCTGCAAGACGAGGGCCGCACCGCCCTGCATGCCTGGGACAAGCCCGAGCAGATGGCCGGCAACGGCGTGATCGGGCTGGAGCTGTTGGAGCAGCTGCCGCAGATCAGCGACCTGATCGTCAGCGTGGGTGGCGGCGGGCTGCTGGCCGGCCTCATCGTCGCACTCAAGGCGCGCGCGCCCCAGGTTCGCATCTGGGCCGTCGAAACCGAGGACGCACCCACCCTGGGGGCGGCGCTGCGCGCCGGCACGGTGGTACAGATCGTGCCGAGTTCACTCGCCAAAACCTTGGGCGCGCCCTATCTGGCGGCCGACGCGCTGACGCTCGCGCAGCAACACCTGCAGGACTATGTGGCCGTCTCCGACCAGGAGGCCATCGCCGACCAGCGCTGGTTGCTGGAGCGCTGCAAGCTGCTCACCGAGCTGGCCGCCGCCTGCACTCTGTCGGCGGCACGCCGGCTGCGCGGGCGCTTCGGGGCCGACGACCGCGTGGTGCTGCTGCTGTGCGGCGGCAACGAGTCGCTGGCCAACCTGATGCACTACGCGAAGCTGCCGACGGCCGCGCCAACGCCCGGCCAGATCGGCACAGCTTGATCAACGCCGACTCCCCGATCAGGCTCGAGTGCTGATCACCACAGCGCCTGCGCCTCTCAGCCCGGCGCGACGCCCTTCACCGCCCAGGCCGAGGCGGCAAAGGAACGCGGGCCGTCCGCCTCGCCGTCGAGATAGGCAGCCTGCACGGCATCGCGCAACCTGGCGCGTGCGGCGTCGTCGAGCGTCCCCACGTATTCGGCCCCCGGCCCATCCCTGCCCACATAGGGGGCCCAGTAGTCTTCGAAGCAGTCGAACACCATGCGGATGCCCAAGCTTGCCTCGACCACCTCGCTGAAGCCGGCGGCGGCCCAGGCCTGCGCCAGTTCGCCGGGGCGCGTCATCGGGCGTGTGTAGTTGCGGGCGCGGCGCTCGCCGGCGCGGGGGTCCAGCGCCGCGGCCGTGTCAAAGAAGAGCCGGTTGGCCACGAAGCCGCCACGCGCGTCCCAGACGGCCGCGCCGACCACGGCGCCCGGCCGCGCAACGCGCCGCATCTCGCCGATGGCCAGCCCGGTGCGAGGCACGAAGTGCAGCATCAGCAGCGACAGCACGCGATCGAAGCTGTGGTCGGGAAAGTCGAGCGCGCAGGCATCGCCGACCTGAAACGCCAGCCGCGGGTCGTCGTGATGCTTGCGCCTGGCATAGTCGATATAGGCCGGCGAGAAGTCGACCGCGCACACCTGCTTGGGCTGGCAACGCTCAATCAGCGCGCTCGCCAGGCAGCCGGTGCCACAGCCCAGGTCGAGCACGGATTCGCCATCGGCCGTGCCGACGAAATCCAGGAACGGCCCGGCAAGGCGCCGACTCCAGCGCCCCATCTGGCGCTCGTAGCCGTCACCGTCCGAGGACAAGAAGGTGGATGACTCCGACATGGCGATCTCCCTCGCATGGCTGCGTCAGCTGCTCGCACAAGACAGTGCGAGCATGATCGCGCCGATCCGGGCGCAAGCCAAGGCCAGGGACCCTCTGCATCAAAGGCGATAACTCAACTCCAGGCTGACACTGCGTGGCGCCAGAGGCAGGTCGCCCGCGATACGGCCCGGCGCCAGGCTGGGCTCGCGCTGGTCGCTGTTGCCGACATTGCGCAGCATTGCGGCCGCAGACCAGCGCGCGCCCGGCGGCGTATAGCGCAGGCCCAGGTCGAGATTGCTGTAATCGGCGATGGCCGGGCGCGCGTCGCCCAGGGCACGCAAGCGGCCGGCCACATGGTTGAACTGGCCCGAGGCCTGCCAGCCCGGCGCAAAGCGCCAGTCGGCCAGCATATAGACGCGCTGGTGCGGCGCGTAGCCGGGGTCGGCCTGGTTGCCCAGATCGCGGGCCCGCTGCAGGGCCAGGCTGGCCTGCAGGCGCAGCGCAGGGTCGGGTTCCCAATGCGCGTCCAGCTCCAGGCCGTGACCGCCTTGGCTGCCACTGTTGTTGAAGGTGGTGCCGGTGCCGGGCGTTGGATTGGCCGTGGTCCGGATGATGTCGCGCATGCGGTAGCTAAAGGCCGAAGCCTCCAGCTGTAGATCGCGGCGCGGCTGCCACAGCAGCACCGCCTCAGCGGTGCCTATGGTCTCGGGCTTGACGGCCGGGTTGCCACGCGCCACCGGGTTGGTGATGCTGTGCAGCTCGGCAAAGCCGGGGGCGCGGTAGGCCCGGCCGTAGAGCAGCTTGGCGGTCCAGTTGTAGGCCGCCTCCCAGACCAGGGCCAGCCGCGGGTTGGTGGTGCCGCCCACATCGGAATAGCGGTCGTGGCGCAGGCCGGCGGTGAGGCTCCAGTCGCGCGCCAGGTTCCAGACATCCTGCAGATACACATAGCGCACCTTGCGCCGCTGCGGGCGTATGAAGGGGTCGCTCTGGCTGTGATCGTTGAACTCGGGCAGCGGAATCGGCAGGCCGTTGGCGGCATAGGCGAAGTTCTTGCCCTCGCCGGTGGCGTAGAGGTCGATATCGTCCAGGCCCGCGCCAACGCGCCATTGATGTTCGCGCCAGCCGCTCCAGCTCACAAAGGCATTCAGACGCCACTGCCGCTCCCAGGTCTCGGGCGCGCCGCGCATGCCTGTTGGGAAGCTGCCGGTGGGGAATTTGGCGCCGGCCGGAAAGATCAGAAAGGGCACCGGGATGAGCTGCTGGTAGGCATGCAGCGAGAGCGTGGCACCCGCGGCCAGGTCCGGTCCCAACTGGGTTTCGGACCAGGACAGATCGGCCAGCAGGCGGCGGGTGCGCTCCAGGCCCTCGGGGTCCAGGGACTGGGCCACCCCCATGCCGCTGCGCATATCGCGCCACTGGTAGTTGGCGCGCAGGCGCCAGCGCTGCCAGGCCATATCCAGGCCCAGGTCCAGCAGCTCGCGCCCCACCGCTAGGCTGCCGGGCGCCAGGCTCGCCTTGCTGCCAAAGGCGGCGTCGTTGCTGCTTTGCGCATCCTTCTCCACCACCGCCTTGAAACCCTCGCTGCGGCCACCGCGCAGGAACCAGGCCAGCTCCAGCTCGCCGCGCTGCAGGCCGCCCTGCCACCAGGCATCGCGGCCACCGAAGCTGGCGGCCCGCAGCCCCAGCTCCTGGCCGTCGATGTCGCGGGCGGACTTGCTGATGATGTTGATCACGCCCGCATAGGCCTCTGGCCCATAGAGCGCCGAGCCCGGGCCGCGCAGAACCTCGATGCGCGCGATGTTCTCCACCGGGAAGCCGCGCCAGCCCTTGGTGCCGCGGTCGCCGCGTATCGAGACCGTCATGGGCTGGCCGTTGTGCAGCATCAGCACCTGCTGGTTGAACTGGCTGTAGATGCCGCGCATCACCAGCAGCGGCGCGTACAGCAGGCTGGTGCGGCCCACATGCAGCCCCGGCACGCGCGCCAGCACATCCTCCAGATCGGTGGCGCCCATGGCACGGATCTCGTCGGCCGTGATCACGCCGGCCACCGCCGGGGCGCGCCGCAGCGGCTGGGCGCTGCCGGTGGCGATGCTCACCAGCGCGCTGTCGCCATAGGCGAGTGCCAGGTCTTGCTCTTCCGGCGCGGTCTGGGCCTGCGCCAGTCCGCACAGCATCAGGCTCAAGACCAGCAATTGCTTGTTCGGCATGGCGAGGCTTTCCGTGGCTCAGTGGCTGTCGGCAGCGACCCGCTGGGGTGCGCAACGCGGCAGGGTGATGAGGATACGCGTACCCCCGCCGGGCCGGCTTTCCACCAGGATGCGCCCGCCCAGCAGCCCCGTCACCAGGCTGTGCACGATCTGCATGCCCAGGCCCGAGCCGCCCTGGCCGAAGCGGGTGGTGAAGAAGGCCTCGAAGACGCGCGCGCGCACCGCCTCGTCCATGCCATGGCCGTCGTCGCTGCAGATGATCTGCACCTGCTTGGCGCCCAGCGCGTGGCATTGCACCTTCAGCAGGCCCTGCGTACGCCCGGCAAAGCCGTGCACCAGGGCGTTCTGGGCGATATTGCTGATCACCTGGCCGAGCGGGCCGGGATAGCTGTCCATCAGCACGCCGGGCTCCAGCTCGGCCTCGATGCGGAAGGGGGTGTGGCGGAACATCGGCTGCAGGCTGGCGAGCAGCTCGTGGATGACCACATCGGCGCGGAACTCGCGCCGCATCTCGGTGGTCTGGTCCAGCGCCAGCTGCTTGAAGCCGCGGATGATGTCGGCGGCACGCTGCACATTGCGCACCACCAGGGCGTTGCCCTCGATGCTGTTGGCCAGCATGCGGTTGAAATCGCTTCTGCGCACCTGGCCGCTCTTCACCGCCTCGCTCATATGGTGTTGTTCGGCCTCCAGCGCCGAGGCCGAGATCAGGGCATTCCCCAGCGGCGTGTTGAGCTCATGCGCCACGCCCGCCACCAGCCGGCCCAGCGAGGCCAGCTTGTCGGCCTCGACCAGCTGCTTCTGTGCCTCGCGCAAGGTGTCGAGCGCGCCCTGCAGCTCGCGGTTGGCGGCGGTGAGCGAATGGGTGCGCTCGGCCACGCGTTCCTCCAGCGTGGCGGCATGGCGGGCCAGCTCGGCGTTCTTCTGCTGCAGCTCGTGCTCGCGCTGCTCCAGGCTTTCCATCATGCTGTTGAAGACCTGGGCCATGCTGGCGATGTCGCGCGGCCCGCTGAGCCGCGCGCGCAGGCCCATGCGGCCCTCGCCGGCGCGCAGCATCACCTCGGAGAGCTCGCCCAGCGGCCGGGTCAGGCGCCGCGCCAGCAGGCGCAGCGTCCACAGCAGCAGGGCCGAGAGCGCCAGGCCCACGCCGAAATTGATCGCCACCAGGCGCCGCACCAATTGCACCAGCGCCGCCTTGCCCTGGGTGACGCGCACATAACCCAGCAGCTCGGCGCGCGGCGCGCGCGCCTCGAAGGGCGAGGCCTCGGCCGGCTGGGTGCGCACCGGCGCCACGAAGCTCCAGGCGCTGTCGGTCTCGGCCTCCAGATAGGGGCCCAGGGCATCGGCCTGCGGCCGCGAGGCCGCCATCGCCGGGGCGTTGCCGCGCGCCACCAGGGCCTCGCCATCGACGTGCAGCAACTCCACGCGCAGCACATCGGGGAAGGAGAAGGCACGCTCGATCGGCTCGCGCGCGTTCTCCGCACCCTCGGTGAGCAGGGCCAGCTGGCTCTGCTGGGCCAGGCTGGTGGCCAGGTTCAGGCCCTGGCGCACCAGGGTCTCGCGCACCTGCAGGCTGCCCTGCCAGCTCGACACCACCGCCGACACCGCCGCCACGCCGAGCACGCCCGCCGCCACCACCACGGTGAGTTGGCGGCGGAAGGTGGCATGGCGCAGCGCGCCCAGCCAACCATGCAAGGTGCTCGCGCCCATCATCATCTCTCGGGCAGCAGCAGCTCGAAGCTGCGCTGCACTTGGGGGCTGAGCTCCAGCCCGAGGTGGCTGGCGGTGCGGGTGTTGAGCGCCGCATGCACATCGCGCAGCGGCTGGGCGCCGCGCGGTACCCCGGCCTGGCGGGCCAGCTGCGCCAGCGCGCTGGCGGCCAGGCTGTGGCCGAGTTCCAGATTGTTGGGATAGAGCGAGAACAGCGCACCGCGCCGCACATGGCCCAAGTTGCTTGAGAACAGCGCCACATTGCGGTTCCAGCATTCCTGCAGCACCAGCGGCAGCACCGCCGATTCATCCACCGTGAGCGGATCCTGCGGCAGCCACAGCGCGTCCAGCGGCGCGGCCTGGGCAAAGAAGTCCTGGTACTGGCGCAGCGCGCTCTTGAGCTCGTCCACCTCGAGCGCACGCAACTCCAGCCCGAGCTGGCGTGCCGCCGCCTGGGCATGGCGCATCAGCCAGGCGCTGTGGCGCGGCGAATAGACCACGGTGACGCGCTTCACGCCCGGCTGCAGGATCTTCAGGCGCTGCATCAGCAGCTGCGGGTCGGGCGCCAGGCTCAGCAGGGTGGTGGCGCGGGCATCGGCCTCGTTGGGGCTGATCACGCCGCCGGCCACCACCTCGATGGCGGGGTCCAGCGCCACCGCCACGCGCAGGCCGGCGCGGCCCAGCGCGATCACCAGCTTCAGCTCGCGGCGGCGCAGCTCGCTGGCCAGCGCCAGCGCGTCGGCATCGGCCGCCACCGCGATGCGCGGCACGCGCTGCTGCGCGCGCTCGTCGATGCCTTCCAGGATCTTGGCAAACACGGCGCGGAAGGGCTCGCCGATCTCGGGGTAGATCACCGCCAGCTTGTCGCCTACCAGGCCCTGGCCGAACGCCGGCCACCACGGCAGAACGCCGCAACCCCAGGCGGCCCATTGCCGCAAGCAAGATCGCCGCGCCAGCCGCGCGGCACGCCGAGCCATGCCCAAAATCCCAAGCCTTTCGTCCGTGACACCACGCGCCGGCGAAGGCCATTCTTACGCCAACCGCACAACTCCCTGCGGCGAGTCTAAGCGATGGGGGTGCCGGTCAGATTTGCACGCGCGTGCCCAATTCCACGACGGCGTTGTCGGGCAGGTGGAAAAACTCGGCCGCGCTGCCCGCGTTGCGGCTCAGGGCCGCGAACAGGCGCTCGCGCCAGTTGGCCATGCCGGCACCGGGGGTGGGCACCACGGTCTCGCGGCTGAGGAAGTAGCTGGTCTCGAAGGGCTGGATCACCAGGCCCTTGGCGGCGCACAGGGCCAGCGCCCTGGGCACGTCGGGCTCGTCCATGAAACCGTAGTGCAGGGCCACGCGCCAGAAGCCCGGCGCCAGCGCCTGCAGTTCCACACGCTCGGCCTCGGGCACCCAGGGCCGTTCGGCGAACTTGACGGTGAGGATCACATTGCTCTCATGCAGCACCTGGTTGTGCTTGAGGTTGTGCAGCAGCGCCTGCGGCACCGTCTCGGGGTTGGCCACCGCATAGACCGCGGTGCGGCGCGCGCGGTGGATGCTCGCGTCACTCAGGCTCTCGATGAAGGGTTCCAGCTCCAGGCCCTCGCTGCTGATGCCTTGCAGCAGCAGCTGGCGGCCGCGCTGCCAGGTGCTCATCAACACGAACAGCAGCAGGCCCAGCAGCAGCGGGAACCAGCCGCCGTCGAGGAACTTGATCGCGCAGCCGGCCACCAGCAGGGCGTCGATGGCGAGGAAGAACAGGGTGGCGCCAATCGCCAGCGGCGCCGGCAGCTGCCAGCCGTCGCGCACCACGAAGAAGGTCAGCACGGTGGTGATCATCATGGTCAGCGTCACCGCAATGCCATAGGCGCCGGCCAGCGCCGAGCTGCTGCCGAACAGCAGCACCGCCGCCACCACGCCCGCCAGCAGCGCCCAGTTGACGCCCGGCACATAGATCTGCCCGGCCTCGCGGGCCGAGGTGTTGCGCAGTTCCATGCGCGGCAGAAAGCCCAGCAGGATGGCCTGCTTGGTCATCGAATAGGCGCCCGAGATCACCGCCTGCGAGGCGATCACCGCGGCCAGCGCGGCCAGCACCACGGCGGGCAGCACCAGGCTGTCAGGGAAGAGGCGGTAGAAGGGGTTCTCGATCGCGCTGGCGTCGCCCATCAGCAGCGCACCCTGGCCCATGTAGTTGAGCGCCAGCGCCGGAAACACCAGGCCGGTCCAGGCCAGGCGGATCGGCCTGGCGCCGAAATGGCCCATATCGGCATAGAGCGCCTCGGCGCCGGTGAGCGCCAGCACGATGGCGCCCACCGCGGCAAACAGATGCCAGCCGCGCTCGCTCAAGAACTGCCAGGCATGCAGCGGGTTGAGCGCTGCCAGGATGGCGGGCTGCTGCTGGATGTGCACCAGGCCGATCGCGCCCAGCACCGCGAACCACAGCACGATCACCGGCCCGAAGATCTTGCCCACCGCGTGGGTGCCGAAGCGCTGGATCATGAACAGGCCCACCAGGATGGCCAGCGAGATCGGCAGCACGTAGGGCTTGAAGGCCGGCGTGAGTATCTCCAGCCCCTCCACCGCGCCCATCACGGTGATCGCCGGGGTGATGACGCTGTCGCCATAGAACAGGGTGGCGCCGAACACGCCCAGCAACAGCAGCGCGCTGCGCAGAGCCGGCCGCCCCTGCACCGCCTGGGCTGCCAGCGCGGTGAGCGCGAGGCCACCGCCCTCGCCGCGGTTGTCTGCGCGCAGGATCAGGATCACGTACTTGAGCGTCACCACCAGCATCAACGCCCAGACGATCACCGACACCGCGCCGGTGATATTGCCGGCGTTGAGCGCCACCCCGGTGGCGGGCAGAAAGATTTCCTTGACGGTGTAGAGCGGGCTGGTGCCGATGTCGCCATAGACGACGCCGATGGCACCGAGCGTGAGGGCGGCAAGCCCTTGGCGGGCGGGTGTGTGGTTGGACGACAAGCTGATCACCTGATGCTGTGGATGGGCGCAGCATCGCGGCGGGCGCATCAGGAACGCATAAGGGTCAGAGGCTGTGAAGTAATGGCCGTTGCTTCACAGCCTCTCAGTCGGCCAGCCGGTACCCCACCCCCGGCTCGGTCAGCAGGCGCTGTGGGTCGGCCGGGTCGGCCTCCAGCTTGGCGCGCAGCTGCGCCATGTAGAGGCGCAGGTAATGGGTGTGCTCGGTGTACTCGGGGCCCCACACGTCCGCCAGCAGGGCGCGGTGCGTGACCACCTGGCCGGCGCAGCGCACCAGGCGCGCCAGCAGCTTGAATTCGGTGGGCGTGAGGTGCACCTCGGCGCCGTCCAGGCTGACGCGGTGCGCCGCCAGTTCGACCACCAGGCCGCCCTGTTCGTAGCGCGTGATGGCCGCCTGGGTGTGCACGCCGCGATGCCGCAGCGCCACGCGCATGCGCGCCAGCAGCTCGCTGACGCTGAAGGGCTTGACGAGATAGTCGTCGGCGCCGGCGTCGAGCAGGCGCACCTTCTGGCCATCGGCCTCGCGCGCCGAGATCACCAGCACCGGCGTCGATTTCAGCTTGCGCAGCGCGGCCAGCAACTGCTCGCCCTCGCCATCGGGCAGGCCCAGGTCCAGCAGCAGCAGGTCGGGCGGCTCGCCATGCGCCAGCAGAGCCAGGCCCTCGGCCAGGCTGGCGGCGCCGTCGACCTCGTAGCCCTCCACGCGCAGCGCACCCATGAGGGTGGTGCGCAACTCGCGGTCGTCCTCGACCAACATCACCCTGAGGCTCATGCCTGCTCCTGCGTCACGGCCGGCGCCGCCACCAGCGGCAGCCAGCATTCGAAACTCGCGCCGCCATGGCTGCGCGCGCGGTAGCGCATGCTGCCGCCATGGGCCAGGGCGATGGCGCGGCAGGCGGCCAGGCCGACGCCGGCACCGCGCCGCTCTTCGGCATCCGGGCGCTCGTGGTTCAGTTCCACGCCACGCTGGAAGACATCGAAGATGCGCTCGCGCCAGGCCGGCGCCACGCCGGGGCCACGGTCGCGCACCGCCAGCACCATGCAGCGCTGCTCGCCCTCGCTGGCGCAGCGCACCAGCAGCTCGATGGCCGAGCCGGGCGCGTACTTGAGCGCGTTGTCCACCAGATTGTCGAGCAGCTGGGTCAGCAGCAGCGCATCGCAGCGCAGCAGCGGCAGCTCGGGCTCAAGCCGCGCACGCACGCGTTTGGCGGCCTCGCCGCGGCGGCGGCGCACGCGCTGCAGCACCGCGCCGACGATCTCCTCGGCCGATTCCCAGTCCATGCGCAGCACCACGCCGGGTGCGTCCAGGCGCGCCAGCTGCAGGCCATTGTCGGTAAGCCGGCTCAGGGCCTCGGTCTCGTCGACGATGGTGGCGGCCAGGCGCTCGCGCTGCGCCGGGCTGAGGCGCGCGTCCTGGTCCAGCAGCGAGGAAGCGGCGCTCATGATGCTGGCCAGCGGCGTGCGGTAGTCGTGCGAGATCGCCGCCAGCAGGGCGTTGCGCATGGCCTGGCCGCTGGCCTCGTCGCGCGCGCGCTGGGCGGCCTGCTCGGTGGCCTGGCGCTCCAGCGCCAGGCCCAGCTGGTCGCACAGGGACTGGGCATGGGCGCGCAGGCCGGCATCCGGCAGGTCGGTGGCGTCGGCGTCGGGCAGGCACAGCAGCGCCGCCCCATGGCTGGCGCGCCGGCCGCGCAGCGGCAGGTACCAGGCGCGCAAGTCCTCATGCCGGCCGGTGCCGGGGCCGAAGGCACTGCCCTGGCGCAGGCAGGCCCACAGTCCCGCGCTCTGGTCGGCGTCGGGTGCGGGGCCCAGCAGGTGCACGGCCGCGGCCTCGTTGGCGCTGGGCAGGCGATCCTTCAGCAGCATCAGCAGCACGGCATCGCAGGGCAGGCCGGCCAGAGCCTCATGCAGCAGCGGCGCCTGGGCCTGCGGGTCGGCGGCGTCGCGCAGGGCCTCGCTGAAGACACGCAGCTGCTCGGCACGCCTGGCATGCAGCTGCGCCTGCGCGGCCTGCCAGGCCAGCCGCGCCATCAGCGCCGCCGTGATCCAGTTCAGTGCCAGCATCGACAGCAACAGCAGGCCATGCTGGGGCAGGTCTACCGCCAGGCTGCCGCGCGGCGGCACAAAGGTCCAGTTGAAGGCCAGCACCGCCAGCAGGCTGGCCAGCATCGAGGCCCAGGCCGGCAGCCAGATCGAGGCCAGCGCGGCCGCCAGCACCGGCACGAGCGCCAGGTTCACCAGGCCCAGGCGTTCGTCCAGACCCAGCATCAGCGCCCAGGCCAGGCCCCAGACCGCGCCCGCGAGGGCCAGGTCTTGCCAGGAGGGGCGCTGGGCCGGTTTGATGAGGGACATGGTGGCACCATAGCAGGGCACAAATATGGATCGCATAAGGGTGCCGGGCTTGGCTAAGATGGGTCGCGGCAAGTCAGCCGGAGTGCGGACCATGGATGATGGCAAAGGCGATGCGGTTTAGGTTTGCGGCCGTGGCGCTGCTGCTGGCTCTGGCGGCCGGCGCTGGCGCGGCCCAACCCACGGCCGCGCCGCTGCACCTGGTGACGGAAACCAGCGCCTTTGCCTACGCCGAGGGCGGCCGGGTGGGCGGGCCGGCCACGGCGCACCTGGAGACGCTGCTGCGCAGCGCCGGCATTGACGACTACCGCATCGACATCTACCCCTGGGCGCGCGCCTACGACCTGGCGCTCAAGCAGCCCAATGTGCTGATCTACCTGATTGCCCGCACGCCCGAGCGCGAGCAGCAATTCAAATGGATAGGCGCCTTCATCGAGCAGGACTACGACTTCTACCGCCTGAGGTCGCGGCATGACATCGCGGTCGGGCAGCTCGCCGACGCGCGTCGCTACAGCGTCGGCGTGGTGCGCGACGACGTGCGCCACCAATTCCTGCGCGCTCAGGGGTTCACCCGCTTGCTGCTGGCAGCGCAGAGCGCCGAGACTGTGCGCCATCTTCTGAATCAACGCGTGGACCTGGTGCTACTGACCGAAACGGATTTGATGCTGCTGTGCCGGCAGTCGCAACTCGATTGCGCGCAGCTGCAGAAGCTGCATCGCCTGGCCGAGCTGCGCACGCCGCTCTATGCTGCCTTCAGCCGGTCCACGCCCGACGAGCTGGTGCAGCGGGTGCGGCGCGCCTTCGACAGCCTCAAGGCCGAAGGCAAGCTCAAGCTCTAGGGAAGTCCGCATGCATGATAGAGAAGCGCGTCGCAGCTTGATGCTTGGCCTGGCCGGCGCCGCGGCGCTGGGCTGGACCGGCAGGCCGGCGCGGGCGCAGCCTGCCCTGCAGATCGTCACCGAGGAGGCGCCGCCCTACAACTTCAGCGACGGAAAGGACGGCCGGCCCACCGGCATGTGTACCGAGCTGGTGCAGGAGGTCCTGGGCCTGCTGCAGCAAACCGCCGAGATCAGCGTGCTGCCCTGGGCGCGCGCCTACGAGATGGCGCGTCAGGGCGAGAACGTGCTGATCTACTCGATCGCGCGCACCGCGCAGCGCGAGTCGCTGTTCAAATGGGTGGGCGTGCTCACCCAGGTGGAGTACGGCCTTTACGCGCTGGCCAGCCGCGGCCTGCGCCTGGGCTCGCTGAGCGAAGCGATGCGCTGGCAGATCGCCACCGTGAATGCCGATGTCGGCGAGCAGTATCTGGAGGCCAACGGGTTTGCCAAGGGCAGGCAGCTGCAATCCAGCGCCAGGAACCAGTTCAATTTCGAGAAGCTCAAGATGGGCCGGGTCGATCTATGGATCACCACCGACCTGATCGCCCAGCAGCTGGCCAGCCAGGCCGGCGACGATGGCGCGCGCCTGCTGGCCAAGGCCCTGACCCTGCCGGAGCTGCAGGTGGACTACTACATGGCCTTCGGCCCCGCCACCGCCGACGCCCAAGTCGAACGCTTCCGCAAGGCGCTGGAAACGCTCAAGAAGAATGGGCGCCACGCCGCCATCCGCCGCAAATGGTTCGGCAGCACCTGATGGAACTACTGCGCAGCCTGCTCAAGCACCGCGAGTCCCTGGGCACGCGCATGGTGCTGGCCACCCTGGGCTTCTGCCTGATCTTCACCCTGCTGGCGGTGGCGGCACAGACCTGGTCGGCCTGGCGCTCGCGCCATGCGGCGATGCAGGCGGAGATCGAGCTGATCGCGCAGGTCTACCAGAGTACGCTGCGTAAGGCGGTCTGGGACATGGACCGCGAGGCCATCCAGGCGCATCTGAGCAGTGCCGCCTCGGTGCACTCGATCGGCCATGTGGCGCTTACGCTGGGCGCGGCCGGCAGCCGCACCGAACGGCTCGAGTTCACCCGTCCCGGCTGGGAAGGCCCGGGCCGTGCGCCGCAGCGCCAGGTGGCGCTGATCTACCAGGCCTACGCGGGCGGACGCCAGGAGGTGGTGGGCGAGTTGCTGCTTGCCGGCGACGAACGCCAGCTCTGGGCCTCGCTGCGCGAGGCGGTGCGCGCCATCGTGCTGACCCAGCTGGTGCAATCGCTGGCGCTGGCGGGCTTCATCATGCTGATGTTCAGCCGCCTCGTCACCGTGCATGTGCGCCGCATCGCCATGCACCTGGCGCGCATGCGGCCCGAGGAGCTGGGCGAGCCTTTACGCCTGGCGCGGCGCGACGGCCGCTCCGACGAGCTAAGCATGCTGGTGAGCGGCATCAACCATCTGCAGGACCGGCTGTCGGAATACCTGCAGCAAAAGCGCCGCTACGAGGAGGAGTTGGCCACCCATCGCGACCGCCTCGCCGAGCTGGTGCGCGAACGCACCGCCGAACTCTCCAGCGCCAACCAGGCGCTGGCCAGATCGGCCGACGTGCTGCGCGAGGTGGGCAATGTGGGCATGGCGCTGACCACCAGCCTGGACATGCACGCCATCTGCGCGGCACTGCACCAGCACCAGCGCCGCCTGATGCCGCTGGACGGTTTCGGCGTCGCCATGCTGGCACCCAGCGGCGACCGGCTCGACCTCGTCTACTACGTCGAGGACGAAAAGCTGGCACCGCCCTCCAGCTTCATGCTGAACGACCCGCGCTGGCTGACGGTGCGGACCTTTCTGGGCGATGCCGAAATGATGCTGGCGGACGAGCAGCAGGCCTTGGACGCGCCCGCGCCCGAGGGCGTGGCGCCGCGGGCGCCGATGCGCTCGGTCTCGCTATGGCCGCTGGTGGCCAATGGCAGGCGCATCGGCGTGGTGATCACGCAAAGCCACCAGGCGATGGCCTACCAGGCGCGCGAACAGGAGATCCTGCGCTCGACCGCGGCCTATGCGGCCATCGCCCTGGCCAATGCCAGCGCCTACGCCGCGGTGGAAGCGGCGCGCGGCGAGGCCGCGCGTGCGCTGGAGGAGCTGCGTCAGGCCCAGGGGCAGCTGGTGCAGTCGGAAAAAATGGCCGCGCTGGGCCAGCTGGTGGCGGGGGTGGCGCACGAGATCAACACCCCGATCGCCGCGGTCAAGTCCAGCGGCCGCAACATCGCCGACGCGCTGCAGCACACGCTGGAGCAGCTGCCGGTGGTGCTGCAGTTGCTGGACACGGCGCAGCGCGAGCGCTTCACGCGCCTGATCGCCCAGGTGCTGCAACCGGCGGCGCTGCTGAGCTCCAGCGAGGAACGCCGCCTCACGCGCCTGCTCACAAGCAAACTGGAGGCCGCCGGCGTCGCCGAGGCGCGCCACAAGGCCGGCCTGCTGGTGCAGATGCGCGCGCAGGACGCGCTGGACGACTACCTGCCCCTGCTGATGCACGCGCAGAGCCGGCTCATCCTCGACACCGCGCACAGCACCGCGACGATTGCCAGCAACACCGAGAACATCAACCTGGCGGTCGAGCGCGTGGCCAAGACCATCTTCGCGCTCAAGTCCTACTCGCGCTTCGACCGCGACGCCGAATTCGCCGAGGCCGACCTGCGCGATGGTATCGAGACCGTGCTGACGATCTACCAGAGCAAGCTGCGCGGCGGCATCGAGCTGCAGCGCGACTACGGCGAGGTGCCGCCGGTCTGGTGCCTGCCGGACGAACTCAACCAAGTCTGGACCAACCTCATCCACAACGCCCTGCAGGCCATGCAATACAAGGGCCGGCTGCGCATTGCGCTGGCGCGCCGGAGCGGGGAAGCGCTGGTCAGCATCTCGGACAACGGCCCCGGCATCCCGCCCGAGCTGATGAAGCGCATCTTCGAACCCTTCTTCACCACCAAGCCGGCCGGCGAGGGCAGCGGGCTGGGACTGGACATCGTCAACAAGATCGTCGCCAAGCACCATGGACGCGTCGAGGTGAGCAGCGAGCCGGGCCAGGGCACTACCTTCACCGTGTACCTGCCGCTGGGTCGCCCGACCAGCGCGCGCCCGGACGAACCCGCCCAGGAATGCTGAATGGACGTGACGCCGTGGCTTGAATTCGCCGCCACCGAGGCTGAGCTTGAGGCGCCCGAGCGGGCGCTGGCGCATAGCGCGCAGCCGGGCGGCAGCGCGGCCGATCGGCTGAATGCCCTGGTGGCACTGGCCTGGCAACTGCGCCAGCGCGACAGCCGGCGCGCGCTGGCGCTGGTGGAACAGGCCGAGCAGTTGCTGGCCGAGTCGGCCGGGACCGATCACGGCCCGCAGCACGCCACCCGCCTGCTGCTGGTGCGCGCCGAAGCGCTGTGGCTGCATGACGAGCTGGAGCGGGCCGCGGGCCTGGGCGAGCGGGCCTTGCAGCAGGGCGAGGCGCTGGTTGACCCCCTGCTGTGCAGCGATGCGCGCTGCCTGCTGGCCGCCCTCGCCAGCACACGCGGCGACTGGAAGCTGCAGCGCACCCTGCACGAGCGCACGCTGGGCGCCACGCCGGCGCCCGATGCCGGTCGCCTGGCCCTGATCGAGGCCGATCTGGCGATTGCCATGGTGTTGCAGGATCCGGCCAGTGCGCAGCGCCGTTGGGAGCAGCGTCCGGCACCCGGCGCGCTCGCGCAGCTGCCTGCCGCGGCCCAGGCATGGATGGGCTACGCGCATGGCATGTGTGCCGGCCTGGCGGGTCATTACGGCGCTTCGGTACGCCACTTCGTGAACGCCCATGAACTGGCGCTGCGTACCGGACAGCTGCGCCTGGCCATACAGCTGGGCTGCAATGTGGGCGTGTCGCACAACTATCTCAATGACTATCCCGGCGCGCTCGAATGGATGGAGCGCGCCCTGCAACTGGCACGCGCCACCGGCTGGCCGCACAGCCTGGGCGGCGCGCTCATCCAGACCGCCGCCTCGTTGCGCGCGCTGCAACACCTCGACACCGCGCGCGATCTGCTGCGGGAAGCGCTGACACTGTCCGAGCAGCGTCCGGTGTCGCGCCAGCACGCGATTGCACTCAACACCCTGGGCGGCGTCGAGCTGGACCGCGGCGAGCTGGCGGCGGCGCTGCAGGTCTTCCAGGCCCTGGAGCGCGCCGCGCAAACGCTGCAGCAACCCGATCTGCTGGGCGATGCCTGGCTCGGTCAGGCCAAGACCCGGCTGCAGCAGGGCCAGCTGGAGCAGGCCTTGCTGGCCGCCCAGCGCAGCCTGGCGCTGCAACATGGCTCGGGGCAGATCAGCGCCTGGCGCACCATGGCCGAGGTCCACGCGGCCCAGGCGGCCTTGCGGCCGGATGACGCCGCAGCGCAGCGGCGGCCCAGGCAGGATCTGGAGCAGGCCCTCGCGCTGGCCTGCGGCATCCCGGGCTATGTGGTGCCGGGCGAGCTGCTGGAGGCCCTGGCCCGGGCCCATGCCGCCGAGGACGACACCGACCTGGCCTATGCCTACGCCCAGCAGGCCGGCCAGGCCTACGAACGCATCCACCGGCAACAGGCGGACCATCGCGCCACCGCCATGCAGGTGGCACACGAGACCGAGCAGGCGCGCCTGGAATACGAAGGCCTGCGCCTGCAGGCCCAGCAGGAACAGCAGCGCGCCGAGGCGCTGCAGGCGCTCAACGGCACGCTGGAACTGCTGGGCGATATCGGCCGGGAGATCACCGCCCATCTGGACAGCGAGACGGTGTTCGCGGCCCTGGATCGCCATGTGCGCGGCCTGCTGGACGTCGCCACCTTTGTGATCTTCCGGCTCGACCCGGACGGCCAGGCCCTCAGCATGGTGTATGGGGTCGAGGACGGCAGGCCACTGCAGCCCAGAAGCTTCGAGCTGGCGGACCCGCAGCGCAATGTGTCGCGCTGCGCGCGTGAAGGCATCGAGATCGCGCTCGACGACCAGCCGCCCGGCACGCTGGTGTTCCCGGGCACGCGCCACACGCCCAGCAAGCTCTACGCCCCGCTGCTGGCCGGCACGCGACTGCTGGGCGTGCTGAGCGTGCAATCCTTCCGGCGCCATG
Source organism: Paucibacter soli (assembly GCF_037482845.1). Lineage (NCBI taxonomy): Bacteria > Pseudomonadati > Pseudomonadota > Betaproteobacteria > Burkholderiales > Sphaerotilaceae > Roseateles > Paucibacter soli. The sequence goes on along the minus strand of NZ_JBBHJW010000005.1, from coordinate 197,242 downwards.
CCTATGGCGAGCGCGAACGCGCCATCTTCCGCGGCCTGTGCGCCTACGGTGCGATCGCGCTCGCCAACGCCGATGCCCTGGCCGCCCTGCAGCAGGCGCAGGCGCAGATTGCGCAACAGGAGCGCCTGGCCTCGCTGGGCTTGTTGGTGGCCAATGTGGCGCATGAGATCAACACCCCGCTGGCGGTCGTCAAATCGAGCGGCGAGCACCTGGCCGAGGCGCTGCGTCAGGCCCTCGGCGGGCTGCCCGAACTGATGCGCGGCCTCGACGCGCAGGGCCAGCAGCTGTTCATGGCGCTGCTGCAGCGGCTGAGCCCGGGCGGATTGCCGCTCAGCTCGCGCGAGGAGCGCGCGCTGGTGCGCCGGCTCAGCCAGCAGCTCGAAGCGGCCGGCGTGGCCGGAGCGCGCGCCTGCGCCGAACTGCTGAGCCGGCTGCAGGCGCAGCCCGCGCTGGACGAGCTGCTGCCGCTGCTGCGCCATCCGCGGGCCGAGGCCATGCTTGCGGCTGCCGACGCGCTGGCGGCCGAGCTGCGCAACAGCGCCAACATCAATCGCGCCGTGGACCGCATGGCCAGGATCGTGTTCGCGCTGCAGCGCTTTGCACCCGGCGCGGCCGCCGAGCCATGGCAGGACACCGAGCTGAGCCTGAGCCTGGACATGGCGCTGACGATCTACCAGCACCAGCTCAGGCAGGGCGTGGAACTGCTGCTGCGGCTGGAGCCGGGACTGCGCCTGCACTGCCTGCCCGATGAACTGATCCAGGTCTGGACCCATCTGATCCACAACGCCCTGCATGCCATGAAGCAGCAGGGCTGCCTGAGCATCCTGGCCAGGCGCGAGGGTGCCCAGGCGGTGGTCAGCGTGGCCGACACCGGCTGCGGCATTCCGGCGTCCATCCGTCCGCGCATCTTCGACGCCTTCTTCACCACCAAGCCCAGCGGCGAAGGCTGCGGCTTGGGGCTGCACATCGCCCAGACCATCGTGCGCAAGCATGGCGGCAGCATTGGCGTCGAAAGCGAAGCCGGGCAGGGCGCCACGTTTACCGTGCGCCTGCCGATCGCAGGCCCTGGCCATGCGGACTGAACAAACGCCACCGAGCTTCTGCGCCAGCGACGCCGAGCTGGCGGCGCTGCAGGCCCGCGTACCAAACTTGCCCGGCTCGGCGGCGGCATCGGCGGCCGACGCCGGCCTGCGCCTGCAACTGGCCTGGCAGCTGCGCCAGCGCGATCCCGGTCAGGCCAGGGCCTGGGCCGAGACCCTGGCGGCCGAGCCGGCCGAGCGCGCGCCGCCCGGTCTGCATGCACGCCTCGCGCTGATCCGGGCCGAGGCGCTGCAGCTGCAGGGCGACTACGCGCAGGCGTCCGACAGCGCCGCCGCCGCCCTGCGCGAGTTCACGCGCCTGCGCGATGCCCTGGGCGAGGCCGACGCCCGCTGGACCCTGGCCGGCATCGCCTTCGAGCAGGGCGAGATGGATGTCCATCATGCCGAGCTGGAACGGATGCGGCGGGCCGCCGCCGAGGCCGCCGAACCGGTGCGCCAATGCATCGCCGCGGCAGCGCTGGCGCGTGCCGTGGCGCTGAGCGATCTGGCGCAGGGCCTGCGGCTGTGGGACGAGCTGTGCGCCGCGCTGGCGCCGACCGGCCACTGCGCCGCGCAATGCCATGTCAACAACCTGCTGGGCTCGTCGGCGGCGCTGCGCGGCGAGTTCGCCGGCGCAATTGCCTGTTTCGCGACGGCGTATGCCCAGGCGCTGGAGAGCGGCCAGCCGGCGCTCGCCATGCGCACGGCCATGAATGCCGGCAGCAGCTGCAACAACGTCAACAACCATCAGGATGCGCTGGAGTGGGCGCAGCGCGGCCTGGAGCTGGCGCGCCGCTCGGGCTCGCCCAGCAGCATCGGCTCGGCCCTGGTGCTGTGCGGGGCCAGCCTGCGTTTTCTGCAACGCCGGGAGGCCGCAAGAGCCCTGCTGGACGAGGCCTTGCAGCGGCTCGCGTCCCTGCCCGGCTCGCGCCAGTACGCCATCGCCCTGCTGCACATGGGCGAGGTGCGCCTGGCCGACAGCCAGCCGGCCGAGGCGCTGCACTGTTTCGAGCAGCTGGAGCAGCGCGCGCTGGCGCTGGCCGGCCATGACCTGCTGGCCGACGCATGGGTGGGCCAGGCGCAGGCCCTGCTGGCCCTGGGCCGGCTGCCGGCGGCGGCGCGGGCGACCCGGCAGGTGCTGGACGGCCCCTCCTCGGCCACCCAGCGCATCGCCGCCTTGCAGCTGATGGCCGCGCTGCATGCACAGGACGCGGAGCTGGCGGCGCCTGCGGGCATGCAGGCCGCCAGCCCGAGCCTGCACTATCTGCAGGCCGCGCTGCAACTGGCGCAAGGCCTGGCAGGCTACCAGGTGCCCAGCGGCCTGCTGGAGGCGCTGGCACGCGCGCACGCCATGCAGGGCGACACCGCCCAGGCCTATGCCTATGCGATGCAGGCCAGCCAGGCGCGCAAGAGCATCCACAACCAGGCGAGCACCAAACGCGCCATTGCCCTGCAGGTCACGCGCGAGACCCAGCGGGTGCAGGCCGAGGCCGAGCTGGAGCGCCGCCAGGCGGCCACTCAGCAACAGCGCGGCGAGCTGCTGCAGCAGGCCAACGCCACGCTGGAGCGGCTCGCGGCGATGGGCCGCGACATCGTCGGTCAGCTCGACGAGACGGCGCTGTGCGAGACCCTGCACCGGCAGACGCAGGCGCTGCTGGACGCCCACACCTTCGCCGTCTACCGCCTGCGGCCGGACGGCCTGGCCCTGCAGCGCATCTTCGGCAGGGAAGCCGGCCGGCCCTTGGGCGAGCGCACCCAGGCGCTGGACGATGCCGACTCCCACGCCGCGCGCTGCGCGCGCGAGCGGCGCGAGATCGTGCTGCATGTCGCCAGCGGCACGCATCGGCCGGTCGCCGGCACGCAGGAAACGCTCAGCATGATGTTCGCCCCCATGCTGGTGGGCCAGCGTCTGCTGGGCGTGCTGACGATTCAGTCCCCCCAGGCCCAGGCCTATGCGGAACGCGAGCTGGCGATCCTGCGCTCGCTCGGTGCCTACGCCGCGATCGGCCTGGCCAATGCCGAGACCCTGCAGCGCCTGCGCCACACCCAGGCGCTGCTGCTGCAGCAGGAGAAGCTCGCCGCGCTGGGCCAATGGGTGGCCGGCATCGGCGCCGAGATCGAGACCCCGATGGATGAGCTCAAGTCCGGCGGCCGCCGCCTGGGCGCCGCACTGGATCGCGTCATGGCACAACTGCCCGACTTGCTGTGCTGCGTCGGCGGGCCGCCCGGCGCGGCCACGGCGCCACCGGCCGAGCTGGAGCGGCAGCTCGCGCTGATCGGTGCCAGTGCCGCGCAGGTCAAGCATGCGGCCGATCGCGCGGCCACCATCGTGCAGGCGCTGAAGACCTCCCAGCCCCCGGCCGCCGGCCGGCCCGGCCAGGCCTGAGGCCGATGCGCCGCAAAGAAAATATGCCGTGCCTGGCGCAGCGGACGGGCTTCGAACGTACCATGGCACGAGGCCGTTGGCGCCCGCGCCGCCGGCCCGCTTCAAGGGAGACAAGGTGATGCAGGGAATATTGCTTTGCGTGGACGATGAGGTGATCGTGCTGAGCGCGCTGCGCGACCAGCTGCGCAAGGCCTACGGCGCGCGGCATCTGATCGAAATCGCCGAGAGCGCCGAAGAGGGCCTGGAAATCCTCGACGAGCTGAGCGGCCAGGGCCTGGTGCCCCTGGTGGTGATCTCGGACTTCCTGATGCCCGGCATGAAGGGCGACGAGTTCCTCATCCAGGCGCGCCGGCGTTTCCCCTATGTGGTGACGGTGCTGTTGTCGGGCCAGGTCAGCGAGGCGGCGGTCGACCGGGTGCGCAGCCAGGGCCATCTCGACAGCATGCTGGCCAAGCCCTGGGACGCCCAGGCCTTGCTGGACAGCATCAACGCGGGCCTGGCGCGCTTTGCCACCAGCCGGCCCGACGCGCTCAGCCGCTAGCAGCAAGGGAGGCACGATGGGGCAAGAGGTCATTCTGTGCGTCGATGACGATGGCGGGGTGCTGACCTCGCTGCGTTCGCTGCTCGGCAAGAACCTGCTGCATGGGCAGGTGATCGAGATCGCCGAGAGCGGCGCCGAGGCGCTGGAGCTGATCGACGAGATCGAACGCGAGGGCCAGACCCTGGCCGTCATCATCGCCGACTACATCATGCCGGGCATGAAGGGCGACGAGCTGCTGGTGCGCGTGCACCGCCGCATGCCGGATGCGCTCACCATCATGCTCACCGGCCAGAGCAATCTGGACGGCGTGAAGCGCGCCATCAACGAGGCGAATCTGTTCCGCTTCCTGGAAAAGCCCTGGCATAACGAGGATGTGGTGCTGACGGTGCAGGCCGCGCTGCGCGCCTTTCGACTCAACGCCGAGCTGCAACGCCATGTGCAGGAGCTCAGGCGCATGAACGAGGAGCTGGAGCAGACCGTGGCCGAGCGCACCCAGGAGCTGGTGGAAAAGAACCGCGAGCTTGAGCAGTTGGCGGTGACCGACCGCCTCACCAAACTCTACAACCGCCTCTTCCTCGACCGCGTGCTGGAACGCGAGTTCGCCAGCGCGGGCCGCAGCGGCCGCAGCTTTGCGCTGATCCTGATGGACATCGACCGCTTCAAGCGTGTCAACGACACCTATGGCCACCATGTCGGCGACGAGGTGCTGATCGCGTTGGCCCAGATCCTGCAAGTGCGCATCCGCGCCAGCGACGTGGTGGGCCGCTGGGGCGGCGAGGAGTTTCTGGTGATCTGCCCCGACACCGACCTGGCGGGCGGCCAGCAGGTGGCCGAGAACCTGCGCCAGCGCATCGAGGAGCATGTGTTCGCCCATGTCGGACATTGCAGCGCCAGCTTTGGCGTGGCCGCCTATGCGCGCGGCGACACCATTGCCGCGGTGGAGCGGCGCGCCGACCAGGCCCTCTATGCGGCCAAGACGCATGGCCGCAACCGCGTCGAACTGGGCGAGCGCAGCCACGACGCACAGCCGCGCCGGGAGGCGCTCTGAAATATTTGGCACAGCGGACCCGCACGGTCCTGCAGAGCCTGCTGGCATTCGGCGCGGTGCTGGCCCTGACCCTGCTGGCCTGCGCCCTGGTGGCGCGCGAGCAGCAGCGCCAGATCGACGCTGCCTTCGCCAGCGACACCCGACGCCTGCTGACCCAGGTGGACACGCGCCTGCAATCGCACTTCGCGGCGCTGCGCAGCATGCGCGGCCTGTTCGCCGCGCAGTCCGAGGTGAGCCGCCTGCAGTTCCAGCAGTTTCTTGAGCAGCTGCGCCTGCGCGACAGCACGCCGGGTTTCCAGGCGGTGCAGTATGTGCGCGCCCTGCCCGAGGCCCAGCGCGCCGACTTCGTGGCCGCGGTGCGCGGCGACCGCTCCTTGCATGCCGAGGGCTACCCGCGGTTCGACATCCATCCCGCCAACACGCTGGCGCAGCACTATGTGATCGAGTACAACGAGCCGATGCGCGGCAACGAGGCCGCCTTTGGCCTCGATCTGGCCGCCCTGCCGGCGCATCTGCGCGCGCTGGAGCTCGGGCGCGACAGCGGCCTGCCGGTAGCTACCGAGCCGCTCAAGCTGGTGCAGGACCAGGCCGGCCGCACCGGCTTCGTGGTGCGCATGCCGATCTACCGCCGCGGCGCAGCGCTGCAGGAGCTGGCACAGCGCCGCGCCGCATTGCAGGGTTTTGCGGCCCTGGTCTACCGCGTGGATGATCTGATGCGCGATGCCATCGATGCGCAGCTGCTGCCCGCCCTGCGCGTGCGCATCGGCGATATCGGCTATGCCGAGGCTGGCGCGGCGGCAGCGGCCACAGCGCAGCCCCTGTTCGACAGCGCCCCTGGCGCGCTGGCCACCGGTCTGCGCATGAGCGACACCCTGGTGGTGGGCCAGCGCCGCTGGGCCTTCGAGATCAGCGCCCTGCCCGGCGGCCGCTACGAGCCCGAGCGCGCGCGCCTGCTCGCCATCCTGCTGCCCGGCCTGCTGATGGCCTTGCTGTGCGCCGGCCTGGTGGCGGCCTGGGCAAGCCGGCGCGCGCTGGCCCTGCAGCTGGCCAGCACCCTGGCCGAGCAGAAGGCCATCTTCGACAACGCCGCGGTGGGCATCCAGTTCGTCAAGAACCGCCGCATCCAGGCCTGCAACAGCGGCCTGGCGGAGATGCTGGGCTACCGCGCCGAGGAGCTGGTGGGCGCCTCCACGCGCATCTTGTTCGCCTCCGACCAGGCCTTCGAGGCGGCCGGCAAGGCCGCCTATGCCGGCATCGCCGCTGAGCAGCATTGGATCGGCGATGTCGAATGGGTGCGCAAGGACGGCAGCCCCATCCAGTGCCGGCTGCACGGCAGGCATATCGACCCGCAGCGCCTGGAGCTCGGCTCGGTCTGGGTGTGCTACGACATCAGCGCGCTGCAGGCCGCGCAGGCGCAGCTGATCCAGCACGAGAAGCTTGCCTCGCTGGGGCAGCTGGTGGCCAATGTGGCGCATGAGATCAACACCCCGATCGCCGCCATCAAGTCCAGCAGCCTCAACCTCGGCGATGCGCTGGCGCTGTGCCTGAGCGAGTTGCCGCACCTGTTGCAGCTGCTGGAGCCGCCGCTGCGGGCGCGCTTCATCGAGCTGACCCGGCGCGCCAGCCTGCCCGCCAGCCCACTCAGCACGCGCGAGGAACGCCTGCGCACGCGCGAACTCGGCGAGGCGCTGGAACAGGCCGGCGTGGCCGATGCGCGCCGTGTGGCCGGCGTGCTGGTGCAGCTGGGCGAAACCGGGCTCAGGCCCGAGCTGCTGGCGCTGCTGCAGCATCCGCAGCAGGCGCAAGTCCTGCGGCTTGCCGAGGCCGTGGCCACGCTGCTGCGCAGCGCCGCCAACATCAATGCCGCGGTGGAGCGGGTGGCCAAGATCGTGCTGGCGCTGAAGCGCTTCTCGCGCAGCGATCCTCAGGGCCAGCCAACGGCCACCGATCTGCGCGAGAGCCTGGAGACGGTGCTGACGCTGTATCACAACCAGTTCAGGCAGGGTGTGGAACTGGTGCGCGATTACCAGGACGATCTGCCACCCCTGCCCTGCCTGCCCGACGAGCTGCACCAAGTCTGGACCAACCTGATCCACAACGCCCTGCAGGCCATGAACTACCGCGGCGTGCTGCACATAGGCCTGCGCCGCCGGGGCGACGCGGCGCTGGTGACGGTGGCCGACACCGGCTGCGGCATCCCTGCGGCGCTGCGCGCGCAGATCTTCGAGCCCTTCTTCACCACCAAGCCCGCCGGCGAGGGCAGCGGCCTGGGGCTGGACATCGTCAAGCGCATCGTCACCCGGCATGGCGGCCGGATCGATGTCTACAGCGAGCCCGGTCAGGGCGCCCGTTTCGAGGTGCTGCTGCCCTACGCGGGCGCTTGAATTTGCAAGCATGCGCCCCAGATGGCCCACAGCAACTGGAGCCGCCATGATCGTGACCTGCCCCCACTGCCTCACCAAGAACCGCGTGCCCGCCGAGCGCGCCGGCCAGGACCCGGTCTGCGGCCATTGCGGCCAGGCCTTGCTGAGCGGCCATGTGCTGGAACTGGACGAAGCAAAGCGTTTCGACGCCATCGTGGCCGGCAGCGAGCTGCCGGTGCTGGTGGACTTCTGGGCGCCCTGGTGCGGGCCCTGCCGCATGATGGCGCCGCAGTTCGAGCAGGCGGCGCGCCAGCTCAAGGGCCGCGCCCTGCTGCTCAAGGTCAACAGCGACCAGCTCACGCAGCTCGCGCAGCGCTATGCGATCCGCAGCATCCCGACCCTGATCCAGTTCGGCGGCGGACGCGAGGTGCAGCGCATCAGCGGCGCGCTGCAGGCGGCGCAAATCGTCGGCTGGATGCGCTGAGGCGCCCCGCGCGCCGGCTTCGGCGCGCAAGACCTGGCCCCCAGCGCGGGGCATGCGCTACCATCAAAGCGCCATGAACAGGGATCTGACAGCTCCGTCGGTCCGGCGCTGCCGCGTCGGCTAAGGCCATGCCTCAACCGTCCGCGCCATTGCTGCACATCGACTGGATGCTGCTGATCGCGCTGGGCTGGTTGGCGGTGGGCATGGCCGGCGCGCTGGCCCTGCACCGGTTGGCCCTGGTGGCGCGCTGGCTGTTCCCGGCCGGCGGGCTGCTGGGCCTGGCGCTGGCCGGTGTGGCGCTGAGCGCGCTGCTGGCCACGCCCGAAACGGCACCGGAAACCGCGCTCTTGCCGGTGGGCCTGCCGGGCCTGCCCTTCCACCTGCGCCTGGACGCGCTCTCGGCCTATTTCCTGATGGTGCTGGGCGGCGCCTCGGCCGGCATCTCGGCCTTTGCAGCCGGCTATTTCCGCTCCGGCGAGGGCACGCCGCCGGGCCTGCTGTGCCTGGAGTACCACGTCTTCCTGGTCAGCATGCTGGGCGTGCTGCTGGCCGACGACGCCTACTGCTTCATGGTGATGTGGGAGACCATGGCGCTGGCCTCCTTCTTCCTCGTCACCGCCAACCACCGCATCCCCGAGGTGCGCAGCGCCGGCTATCTCTACCTGACGATGGCGCGCATCGGCGCGATCGCCATCCTGCTGTGCTTTGGCGTGCTGCAGGCCAATACCGGCGACTACAGCTTCGCCAATATGCGCGCGCAGGCGCTCAGCCCCTTCTGGGCCTCGGCGGGCTTCGGGCTGGCGCTGCTGGGCTTTGGCGCCAAGGCCGGCGTGCTGCCCCTGCATGTGTGGCTGCCCGAGGCGCACCCGGCCGCGCCCTCGCCGGTCTCGGCGCTGATGAGCGGGGTGATGCTCAACACCGCCATCTACGGCCTGCTGCGCGTGACGCTGGACCTGCTGAGCGCGCCGCTATGGTGGTGGGGCGGCGTGCTGCTGGCGGTGGGCCTGGCCACCGCGCTGTTCGGCGTGGTGTTCGCCGCGGTGCAGACCGATATGAAGCGCCTGCTGGCCTATTCGTCGATCGAGAACATGGGCCTGCTGTTCGTCGGCATGGGCCTGACGCTGATCTTTGCCGCCTATGCGATGAAGCCGATGGCCGCGCTGGCGCTCACCGCCACGCTCTACCACGTGGCCAGCCATGCCTGCTTCAAGAGCCTGCTGTTCCTGGGCACCGGCAGCGTGCTGCATGCCACCGGCGAGCGCAACCTCGGCAAGCTGGGCGGCCTGATCCGCTGCATGCCCTGGGTGGCCTGGCTGAGCCTGCTGGGCGTGCTGGCCAGCGCCGGCCTGCCGCCGCTGGGCGGCTTCGTCTCGGAATGGCTGCTGCTGCAGAGCTTTCTGTTCGCGCCCGGCCTGCCGGTGCCGCTCTTGACCATGCTGATCCCGGTGGTGGCGGCGCTGATCGCGCTGGTGTCGGCGCTGGCGGGCTATACCATGGTGAAGTTCTTCGGCGTGATCTTTCTGGGCCAGCCGCGCGAAGACAAGCTCGCGCAGGCGCACGACGCCGGCCACTGGGAGCGCGCCGGCATGGGGTGGTTGGTGCTGGGCTGCCTGGCGCTGGGCCTGCTGCCCAGCCAGTTCATCCAGCTGCTGGACCCGGTCACGCAGCAGCTGGTGCGCTCCGGCCTGGGCGCGCAGGTGGCCGCGCATGGCTGGTTGATGCTCGCGCCGGTGAGCCTGGACCAGGCCAGCTATGGACCCATCATCTTCCTGCTGGGCATCCTGGCCTGCTTCGCGCTGGCCTTTGTGCTGGTGCGCTGGCTCTACCATGGCCGCCTGCGCCGCGCGATTCCCTGGGCCTGCGGCTTCCCCTGGGGCACGGCGCGCATGCAGGACAGCGCCGAGGGCTTCGGCCAGCCGATCCGCCAGATCTTCGAACCCTTCTTCCTGATGCGGCGCGAGCTGCCCTCGCCCTTCGACAGCGAGCCGCATTACCGGGTCCAGGTGGACGATCACTTCTGGCGTTGGCTCTACCTGCCGCTGGCCGAGCTGGCGGCGACGCTGGCGCGCCTGATCGGCCGGCTGCAGCAGGGCCGCATCGCGGTCTACCTGCTCTACAGCTTCCTGACCCTGATCGCCACCCTGCTGGTGGTGCAAAGATGAACCTGCCATGAGCTTCAGCGGCCTGCTCTCACAACTGCTGGAGATCCTGCTCGCGGTGGCGCTGGCGCCGCTGCTGAGCGGCTGGGTCAGCCAATGCCGCGCCTGGCTGCAGGGCCGCAGCGCCCCCAGCCTGCTGCAGCCCTACTACCTGCTGCACAAGCTCTTCAACAAGGAGTCGGTGCTGGCCGAGCATGCCTCGCCGCTGTTCCGCAGCGCGCCCTATATCAAGTTCGGCTGCATGACGCTGGCCTGCGCCATCATCCCCACGCTCTCCACCGATCTGCCGCTGGCGCCCGCCGCCGACGCCATCGCCCTGGTGGGCTTGTTCGCGCTGGCGCGCGTGTTCATCTCGCTGGCGGCGATGGACGTGGGCACGGCCTTCGGCAGCATGGGCGCGCGGCGCGAGATGCTGATCGGCTTCCTGGCCGAGCCGGCGCTGCTGATGGTGCTGTTCTCGGCCTCGCTGATCTCCAAGTCCACCTCGCTGACCACCATCGTCGAGACCCTGGGCCATCGCGAGCTGGCGATCTACCCGGGCCTGGCCTTTGCGGGCGTGGCCTTCACGATGGTCTCGCTGGCCGAGAACGCGCGCGTACCGGTGGACAACCCGGCCACGCACCTGGAACTGACGATGATCCACGAGGCCCTGATCCTCGAATACTCGGGCCGCCACCTGGCGCTGCTGGAATGGGCGGCGAGCCTGAAGCTGTTCGCCTATTCCTGCATCGGCCTGGCGCTGTTCTTCCCCTGGGGCGTGGCCGAGGCGCAGGCGCCGCTGGCGATGCTGCTGGCCCTGCCGGTGCTGGTCGCCAAGCTGGCCGTCGGCGGCGCCTTGCTGGCGGCGCTGGAGACGCTCTCGGCCAAGATGCGCATCTTCCGCGTGCCCGAGTTTTTGGCCACCGCCTTTTTGCTGGCGGTGATCGGCATGCTGGTTCACCTATTGCTCGCCCGCTGAGATGAGTACGCTGCTGACCCAATTCGTCAACCTGCTCGGCGCGGTGCTGCTGATGCTGGCCTTCGCGATGATCTCGCAGCGCCGCATCGTCTCGCTGATCCATCTGTTCACCATGCAGGGCGCGACCCTGGTGCTGGCCACCGCGGTGGTGGGTTATGTCACCCGCCAGCCGCATCTGTATCTCTCTGCCGGCGTGACCCTTTTGCTCAAGGTGCTGCTGATCCCCTGGCTGCTGCACCGCGTGGTGGGCCGGCTCAACATCCGCTGGGACATCGAGACCCTCATCAACATCCCCACCACCATGCTGATCGGCATCGGCGTGGTGATCTTCTCCTTCAACCTGGCGATGCCGATCTCGCGCCTGTCCTCGGCGCTGGCCAGCGGCACGCTGGGCATCGCGCTGGCCTGCGTGCTGCTGTCCTTCCTGATGATGATCACGCGCGCCAAGGCGGTGCCCCAGGTGATCGGCTTCCTGGCGATGGAGAACGGCCTGTTCTTCGCCGCCACCGCCGCCACCTATGGCATGCCCATGGTGGTGGAGCTGGGCATCGCGCTGGACGTGCTGATCGGCGTACTGATCCTGGGTGTGTTCATGTTCCAGATCCGCGAGCAGTTCGACAGCCTGGACATACGACACCTCGAAAAACTCAAGGAGGACTGACACCTTGTCGGCGCTCGCCTTCCTGCTCGCTTCGCCACTGATCGGCGGCCTGGTGCTGGCCCTGGTCGGGCATCGCGACAACGCCCGCGATGTCAACGTCGGCTTCAGCCTCGCCACCTTCATCGCCGCCTGCGTGCTGACCGCCGAGGTGATACGCGGCGGCCCACAGCTGCTGTGGGCGCGCGAGTTCTATGTCGACGCGCTGAACGTCTTCCTGGTCACGCTCACCGCCTTCGTGGGCCTCACCACCGCGATCTTCTCGCGTCCCTATATGCGCATCGAGCGCGACCACGGCAAGATGACGCCGCCGCGCCTGCGCCTGTATCACAGCATGTACCAGCTGTTCAGCTTCACCATGCTGCTGGCGCTCACCACCAACAATATGGGGCTGGTCTGGGTGGCGATGGAGGCGGCCACCCTCACCACCGTGCTGCTGGTGAGCGTGTACCGCACGGCCGCCAGCCTGGAGGCGGCCTGGAAGTACTTCATCCTGTGCGGCGTGGGCATCGCCCAGGCGCTGTTCGGCACGGTGCTACTGTACATGGCGGCCGAGAAGGTGATTGGCGCCGAAGGTGGGGCGCTCTTGTGGACCAATCTCGACGCGGTGAAGGCGCAGCTGGACCCCAACATCATCACCCTGGCCTTCGCCTTTCTCTTTATCGGCTATGGCACCAAGGTGGGCCTGGTGCCGGTGCACAACTGGCTGCCCGACGCCCATGCCGAGGGCCCGACACCGGTCTCGGCGGTGCTCTCGGGCCTCTTGCTCAACGTCGCCCTCTACGCGGTGCTGCGCTGCAAGGTGCTGACCGACGGCGCGCTGCAGGGCCCGCTCACCGGCCGGCTGATGATGGGCTTCGGCCTGCTCTCGGTGGTGGCGGCGGTGTTCTTCCTGATCCGGCAGAAGGACGTCAAGCGCATGTTCGCCTACTCGTCGATCGAGCATATGGGCATGATGACCTTTGCCTTCGGCATGGGCGGGACTATCGCCAGCTATGCCGGCCTGCTGCACATGACGGTGCATTCGCTCATCAAGTCGGCGATCTTCTTTGCGGTGGGCCATGCCACGCAAAAGGCCGGCAGCCAGCTGATGGAGGAGATCCGCGGGCTGATACGCGTCAGCCCCACGGTGGGCTGGGGCCTGATGCTGGGCGCGCTGGCCATCCTGGGCATGCCGCCCTTCGGCGTGTTCGCGAGCGAGTTCCTGATCGTCACCACCGCGATGCGCGAGCAGGCCTGGGCCACGCCCTGGCTGCTGATCGCGCTGGGCCTGGCCTTTGCCTCGGTGTTCAGCCGCGTGCAGCCGATGGTGTTCGGCGAGACCACGCTCAAACCGCTGGCCCATCCACCGGCGTTGATCCCGGTGTTCGTGCACCTGGCGCTGGGCCTGCTGCTGGGCCTCTACATCCCGCCCTATCTGGATGCCTGGTACCGCCAGGCCGCCGCCATGCTGGTGGGAGGGCCCTGAGCATGTCGATGCTTGTTGCGCTGCCCACGCCGCTGCCGATCCGCCATGGCGTGGTCGATCGCGAGGGCTGGCTGGCGGTGGCACAGGATGTGCTGGACGGCGGCGGCCGCCTGGTGTCGCTATGGGGCAGCGCTGAGCGTCGTGCCGTCAACGCGGCCTATGCCTTCTCCTTCGAATCCGGCCTGGCCTGGATCGAGCTGCCGCTGGCCCCCGGCGAGGGCCACCCCGACCTGGCGCCGCTGTTCCCCGCCGCCGCACGCCTGCAGCGTGCCGCGCGCGATCTAGACGGTATCGCTGCCGACGGCGCCACGGACACCCGGCCCTGGCTGGACCATGGCCTGTGGGGCGCGGAGGGCGAGGCTGCGCTGCCGGCCGACTATGCCTTCGTGCGCGTGCAGGGCGAGGGCGTGCACGAGATCGCCGTCGGGCCGGTGCATGCCGGCATCATCGAACCCGGCCATTTCCGCTTCTCGGTGGTCGGCGAAAAAGTGCTGCGCCTAGAAGAGCGGCTGGGCTACAAGCACAAGGGCATTGCGCAGCGCTTCACAGAGCTGGCGCCCTTGGACGCTTACCGCCTGGCCGGCCGCGTCTCGGGCGACTCCACCGTTGCCCATGCCTGGGCCTATTGCATGGCGCTGGAGGCCGCCGCCGGTGGCGCGATACCCGCGCGCGCCGCCTGGCTGCGCGCCCTGCTGCTGGAGCGCGAGCGCGTTGCCAACCACCTGGGCGACCTGGGCGCGCTCGGCAACGACGCCGCCTTCGCGCTCGGCCTGGCGCAGTTCTCGCGCCTGCGCGAGGACTGGCAGCGCCTCTCGATGGCGCTGTTCGGCCACCGCTTCATGATGGACCGCATCGTGCCCGGCGGCGTCGCGGTGGACCTCGATGCCGAGGGCCGGCGCCGCCTGCTGGCGCAATGCGATGCGCTGGAGCCCGAGCTGCACCAGCTGCGCCACATCTACGACGAGCATGCCGGCCTGCAGGACCGCTTCATCGGCACCGGCCGCGTCACGCCCCAGCTGGCCGCTCAGCTGGGCCTGACCGGCCTGGCCGGCCGCGCCAGCGCACAGACCTGGGACCTGCGCTGCGCCCCCTCGCTGCCGCCCTACGACGGGCTGAACGTCAATATGGCCACGCACCGCAACGGCGACGTGGCGGCGCGCGTCAGCGTGCGCTTCGACGAGCTGCTGGAATCCTTGCGCCTCTTGCGCCTGCTGTGCCTGGGCCTGCCCGAGGGGCCTGTGCGTTCAGACCTGACCCTGCCGCCGGGCACCGCGCGCGGCGCCGGCTGGGTGGAAGGCTGGCGCGGCGAGGTCTTCGTGGCGCTGGAGCTGGATGCAGGCGCGATCCGCCGCTGCCATTGCCACGATCCCTCCTGGCAGAACTGGCCGGTGCTGGAGCATGCGGTGATCGGCAACATCGTTCCCGACTTCCCGCTCATCAACAAGTCCTTCAACCTCAGTTACGCAGGACACGACCTCTGATGTGGCGCATCCTCAGGCAAATCGCCCGCACCGGCATCGTCAGTGAGCCGGCGCCCGAAGTCACGCTGGAGCCCGCGGCCGAGGCCGGCCGCATCCAGCAGGCCCTGCTGCAGATCCTCGGCCGCGCGCTGTGCATACGCGAGGTCGATGCCGGCTCCTGCAATGGCTGCGAGTTGGAGCTGCATGCGCTCAACAACCCCTATTACAACCTCGAGGGCCTGGGCATCAAGTTCGTCGCCAGTCCGCGCCATGCCGACATGCTGCTGGTCACCGGCCCGGTGTCGCGCCATATGGCCGAGGCGCTGCGCCGCAGCTACGAGGCCACGCCCGAGCCGCGGCTGGTGCTGGCCGTCGGCGATTGCGGCTGCGACGGCGGCATCTTCGGCGAGCGCAGCTATGCCCACTGCGGGCGCGTTGCCAACGTGATCCCGGTCGACCTCACGGTGCCCGGCTGTCCGCCACCGCCGCTCGCGATCCTGCGCGCCATCCTGACGGCGGTGCAGCGGCGGCATCATCATCACCATCGCTGAACCTGCGTCAACCTCGCGTAGGCTGGCCTCGCTATGCTGACCGCCACCATTGCAGCGAGCGAGCCCACCATGACCCAGACCATCCCCGCCACCCTGATCCCCGGCGACGGCATCGGGCCCGAGATCGTCGACGCCACGCTGGCGGCGCTGGAGGCGCTGCAGGCCCCGTTCGAGTGGGACCGTCAGGTCGCCGGACTGGGCGGCGTGCAAGCCCATGGCGATCCGCTGCCCAAGGCCACGCTGGACAGCATCCGCCGCACCAAGCTGGCGCTCAAGGGCCCGCTGGAAACGCCCTCGGGCGGCGGCTACCGCTCGTCCAACGTGCGCCTGCGCGAGGAGTTCCAGCTCTATGCCAATGTGCGCCCGGCGCGCACCATCATCCCCGGCGGGCGCTACGACAACATCGACCTGCTGGTGGTGCGAGAGAACCTCGAGGGCCTCTACATCGGCCATGAGCATTACGTGCCGATCGGCGACGACCCGCATGCGGTGGCGATGGCCACCGGCGTCAACACCCGCCAGGGCAGCCACCGCCTGCTGGAATACGCCTTCGAATTGGCCATCGCCAGCGGCCGCAAGAAGGTCACCATCGTGCACAAGGCCAATATCATGAAGGCGCTCACCGGCCTGTTCCTGGAGACCGGCCAGGAGCTGTGGGAGCAGAGGTACAAGGACCGCATCGCGCTCGAGACGGTGATCGTCGACGCCTGCGCAATGAAGCTGGTGCTCAATCCCTGGCAGTTCGACGTGCTGGTTACCACCAATCTGTTTGGCGACATCCTCTCCGACCTGGTGGCCGGCCTGGTGGGCGGGCTAGGCATGGCGCCGGGCGCCAATATCGGCGCCGACGCGGCGATCTTCGAGGCCGTGCATGGCTCGGCGCCCGACATCGCCGGCAAGGGGGTGGCCAACCCCACCGCCCTGCTGCTGGCCGCCGCCATGATGCTGGACCATTGCAGGCTCGGCGAGCTGGCGACCCGCTTGCGCGTCGCGATTGACGCCACGCTCAACATCGACCAGGTGCGTACCGGCGATCTGGGCGGCAACGCCGGCACCGCTGCCTACACCGCGGCGCTGGTGAGCCGCATCAGGAATGGCTGAGCGTGCGCTCGGTGCGCCAACGCACCGAGCACCGTCACAGTTCCAGGCTATGCTCGCCGTGTAATAGCTGCCTCGGCTTGGGATGCATATGCGACGACGTCAACCTCAGGAAGAACTGGCGCTCACTCCCGTGCGGGTGCGCGCCGGCCTGGCGCAGGGCCGGCTGGACGCCTTGCGCGCCGCACTGCCAGGCGCCGCCGCCTTTCTGAAACGCCGCCGCGCCGACCTGCTCAAGGCCGACGAGATCGCCGACTATGTGGCGCTGGACTGGCTCAGCTGGGAGGGCGGCGGGCTCAAGCTTACCGCCACCGGCCAGAACATCTGCGCCCAGAGCCTGCGCGCCACCAGCGCCGTCTGAACAAGGGTCAGGCGGCGCCGCCACGCGGCCGAGCCGGCCCGGCAACGGCAACAAAGGCGAGCGCGCAGGCCGCTAGCGTCCACACGATCACCGCCCCCGAGGGCAGATCCAGGATGGCCGAGAGCGCGAGGCCGAGCGCATAGCCCAGCGCCCCCAGCCCATAGGCGATCAGCTGCCGCCGCCTGCCCTGGTAAGTGCGCGTCGCCAGGGCCGGGATGATGAGGCTGCTGAACACCAGGTACACGCCCACCAGCTGCACCGAGGCGGTGACGGCGATGGCAAAGGCGGCATAGAAACCGAAGCGCCCCAGCCGCGCCACCCAGCCCAGGCGCAGCGCCGCCAGCAACAGGACCGAGACGGCGCCCAGCCAGAGCAGCTGGGTGTTGTTGACCCAGAGGATCTGGCCCACCAGCAGCTCCTTGAGATGCTCGCCACCATGCGGGTTGCCGGCCAGCAGCAGGATGCCGGCGCAGGCCGCCAGGATGAACATCACGCCGATCAGCGCCTCCTGCTGCTCGGGCGCCTTGCGCTCGGTCCAGGTCAGCAGCAGGGCGCCCAGCAGTGCCGCGCAGACGGCCGCCAGCTGCACCGCCACGCCGCCCTCGGGCAGGCCCAGGGCGTCGGCAGCGATCACGCCCAGGCCGGCGATCTGGGCAATCGCCAGGTCGATGAAGACGATGCCACGGTCCAGCACCTGGGTGCCCAGCGGCACATGGGTGGCCAGCACCAAGAGGCCGGCGATCAGGGCGGGGCCCAGAATGCCCCAGTCCAGTGCGCTCCAGTTCATGGTTGTTTCACTCCCGCTGCCAGCAGGCGCGCCACGGTGTCGTCGAACAGGCCGATGAGGTCCTTGGCGCCCTCGCTGCCGCCGACGGTGAAGGGAATCTTCACCACCGGCATGCCGGCGTTTTTGCTGAGCCACTCGGAGGCGCGCGGGTCCTGATAGGCCGCGACCAAGACCATGCGCGCGGGCGCGGCCTTGAGGCTGGCCAGCACACCTTGCAGATGCGAGGCGCTGGGCTCCACGCCGGGCTTGGGCTCCAGCACCGCCACCTCTTTCAGGCCCAGCCAGTCGTAGAGGTAGACAAAGGCCTTGTGCTGCGAGGCCACGGCCGCACCCCTGAGCGGCGCCGCCTGGGCCGCCCAGCGCGCCATCGCCTGCTGCCAGCGCTGCGCAAAGTCGGCCTGCGCTCGGGCGTAGTCCGCGGCGTGGGCCGGGTCCAGCTGGGCCAGGCGCGTGCCCAGCGCCATCGCCACCTGGGCGATGTTGCGCGGGTCGGTCTGGATATGCGGATTGCCGGCGGCATGCACATCGCCCTGCGCGCGGTCCAGCTGGGCCGGCACATCGAGCTTGCGCACGAAGTCGGCGGCGGCGAAGTTGCCTGGCTGGCCGGCCTGCAACTTGGCATTGCCCGATTGCTGCAGCAGCACCGGCAGCCAGCCGATCTCCAGCTCGGCGCCGGTGCAGACCAGCAGATCGGCGTTGCGGGCGCGCGCGATCAGGCTGGGCTTGGCCTGGATCTGGTGCGGGTCCTGCAAGGCGCTGGTGGCCACCGCCACCTCCACCAGCTTGCCACCCAGTTCCTGGGCCAGCGCGCCCCATTCGGGTTCGCAGGCCAGCACGCGCAAGGCGGCATGGGCGGGCAGGGCCAGCAGCAACGGCAGGGCCAGCAGGAGCTTGAGCTTGTTGCGAATCATCACAGGGTCTCCTTTCAGTAGCCGTGCGCGCCATGCGCGCCCAGGCTCATCTGGTATTGCAGGAAGAGCTGGCGGTCGGCGCTGCCGTCGCGGGCGCGGTCATGGGCCAGTTGCAGGCGCACGCGCGAGAACTCGCTGGCATTGAAGTCCAGCATCAGCGAATCCTTGCGTGGCCGGTAGTCACTCTGCGCATAGAGGCCGGCGTTGATGCCGTAGTCCGGCGTGCCGGCCTGCAGGCGCTCGCTGCGCAGGCCCAGGCGCCAGCCGGGCATGAACTGATACACGCCCTGCACATACCAGCCCGATTGCGTGGCCCGGTAGGCGCCGGCGCTGTCGCCCTGGCCGGGGTCCACGACCAGGCTGCCGCTGCGCCTGCTGCGCAACCACTCGCCCTGCAGCTTGAAGCTGGTGCGCGTGGCGTTGCCCTCGGGCGCCCATTTCCAGATCGCGTCGAGCACCCAGACGCGCGTGCTGCCGCTGAACAGGCTGTTGACCATGCTGCCGTTCGCGCCCTGCCCCTGCAGCGCCTGCTCATCGGCCTTGGCGTTCAGCACCGAGACCCCGAAGCGCCAGCTATGGCTCGCGCCGATGTCGCCGCCGGTATGCGCAGTCAGCGCGCTCATGCCGGCACCGTTGCGGCTGTTGTCGCCGCCTGGGAAGCTGCGGCCGCGGCCCAGCTCCAGGCCCAGCTCCAGGTACTGCTCCGTGGGCGCCAGCCAGTTCAGCTGCACGCCATCGTCGCCGTATTGCGTGCCCAGCATGGCCTGGTAGGCGAGCGGGTTGTCGACGAAGTCCCAGGCATGGGCATGCTGGGAATTCAGATAGCCCACGCCCGAGAAAAAGCGCCCCGCCTTGAACGCCAGGCCATGGCCCAGTGCGGTGGTCTGCACATAGGCCTCTTCCACCGACAGGCTGTTGTCCCCGTGCAGGGCGATGTTGGCGGCACCGCGCAGCCAGGGGTCGATATTGGCGCTCAGGCCCAGCTCGGACTCGGCCAGGCTGAAGCCGCGCGTGCCGGGCCCAAGCTCGGCGTCCTTCGGCAGCTGGAAGCCGCGCATGGCGTACTGCGCAGGGTCCTGCGAGGTGCGCCCGTAGAGGCCAGAAAGAATCAGCGAGATCGCGGGATTGAAGGCGTTGGCCGCCGTGCTGGGGCCAGCCGTGGGGCTGGCGGCGGGCGCCGGCGGCGCTGGCGTGGTTGCGGCGGCCTCGGCGGCCTTGAGGCGCTGTTCGAGCGCCGCCAGGCTGGCCTCGTAGGCGGATCGCATCGCGGCGATCTCCTGCCGCAAGGCGCTGATGTCGGAGTTGGTGTCGGCCCGCACCGTCATGGGCGCGGCCAGGGCAAGCGCAAGGCTTGCCGGCAATAGCTTTAGCATTGGTTGTTCTCGCTCCAGGCAAGGACGTGGTGAGAGCCCGGCCGCCGTCACGGCGGGTGGGCTCGGCGCATCGTTCTCAGCGAGGCACGGGCGGGGCGCGACTCCGGTAGGCCAGGGTCGGGCGCGCGCACCCGAAGCCGGCGCGCAGCGGCAGCGGCAGGGCATGCGCCAAGGCCAGCAAGGCCAGCGGCGACTTACTGGTGGGCAGCGATGCGCCGCTCAGCGCGGCCGCGCTCAGGCACAGCTCGCAGCCCGCCGCATGGCCGGCCTGCTTGCCTTCGTCCTGCGCCAGGCCCGTCTGCACACCATGCGAATAGCGGTGCCAGCTGGCCGTGGACTGCGCCAGCGGCAGCAGCATGGCCAGCCACAGCAGCCAGGCCAGGCTGGCGTGCAGGGAGTGGGGGCGAAGGGAGATGCGTCGCATGGCGATGCGCGCGATCTTACGCCGGACGCCTCGGACCGGGCTTCCAGGGCCTAAGATGCCTAGCTCAGGCAAGGAGTTAGTCATCATGCAAGCACGCCTCTCTCTCTGGATCCGAAGCTGGCTCGCCCTCCTCTTGATGGCACTGGGCCTGCTTGGCCCCGCGCTGGCCCAGGGCCGCCATGGCGACGACGGCGAATACCAGATCCTGCAGGCACGCTACGGCACCGCCAGCCAGAACGTCGACGTGACCCAGCGCCTGCGCGAGCTGGCGCGCTCGGACCGCGAGTTCCGCGTCTCCAACGACACCCTGGGCGTCGACCCCCATCCCTACCAGAAGAAGACCCTGCGCATCTATGCGCGCGGCCGCGACGGCCAGACGCGCAGCTTCGAATACCAGGAGGGTCAGCGCATCGACGGCGCGATGTTCACCGGCTGGCGCGGCGGCAACTGGGGTCATGGCGGCTGGCATGGCGGCTGGGACGCCGACCAGCGCGCCGGCCAGGACGAGGGCGAATACCTGATCCTGGAAGCGCGCTACGGCACCGCGCAGCGCAATGTCGACGTGACCCAGCGCCTCAAGCAGCTGGCCAGCCAGGACCGCGTCTTCGAGGTCAGCAACAA
Source organism: Paucibacter soli (assembly GCF_037482845.1). Classification (NCBI taxonomy): domain Bacteria; kingdom Pseudomonadati; phylum Pseudomonadota; class Betaproteobacteria; order Burkholderiales; family Sphaerotilaceae; genus Roseateles; species Paucibacter soli. The sequence goes on along the minus strand of NZ_JBBHJW010000005.1, from coordinate 176,512 downwards.
CACCCTGGGCATGGACCCCCATCCCTACAAGAAGAAGTTCCTGCGCATCTACGCGCGCGGCCGCGACGGCCAGACGCGCACCTTCGAGTACCCGGAGGAGCAGCGCGTCGACGGCGCGCAGTTCATCGGCTGGAGCGGCGGTCAATGGGGATCGGGCGGCTGGGGTGGCGGCTGGGGCGAGCAGCCCGGCTACGCCGACGAGGGCGGCGCCCTTACCATCATCAGCGCCAGCTACGGCGCCGACGGCCGCACCCGTGACCTGACACGGCGCCTGCGCAGCCTGGTGCGCAACAACCGCCTGGAAGTCACCGCCGACAACAACCTTGCCGGCGGCGACCCTGCGCCCTATGTGGGCAAGACCCTGTGGGTGACCTTCCGCGTCGGCAACGGGCCCGAGCAACAGGTGGCGGTGGAAGAGCGCGGACGGCTGAGCATTCCCTGAACGGGCTCAGCCCGCCCGCGGCCACCGGAACTGCGCCACCCAGGCCGGGAATTCATCGGCCGGCATGGGCCTGGCGATCAGATAACCCTGCGCCACATCGCAGCCCCAGCCGGCCAGCAGATCCAAGGCCTCGGACGTCTCTATGCCCTCGGCCACGATCTGGCGCCCGAGCTCGTGCACCAGATCGATGGTGGACTTCACGATCACAGCGGCATCCTTGTCGCGGCCCAGCGCGCGCACAAAGGACTGGTCGATCTTGATGAAGTCGACCGGCAGTTTCTGAAGGTAGCTCAGCGATGAGTATCCGGTGCCGAAATCGTCCACATAGAGCGCGATGCCCTGCTCGCGCAGGCCATGCAGCACATGCAGCGCATGCTCGGCGTCCTCCATCACGGTGCTCTCGGTGATCTCGATCTCCAGCAGGCCGGGCGGGCAGGCGCTGGCCTGGCACAGGCCGCGCATATGCTCCAGCAGGCCCGGGTCGCGCAGATTGCGCGCCGACAGGTTCACCGCCACCGGCCACGCGCGGCCCGCGCCGCTCCACTGCTGCAGCAAACGCAGCACCGCCGCCAGCACCCATTCGGTGAGCGGCTTGATCAGGCCGGTCTCCTCGGCCAGCGGGATGAATTCGGCCGGGCCCACCAGGCCGCGCTCGGGGTGCTGCCAGCGCAGCAGCGCCTCGGCGCCGCAGACCTGGCCGCTGCGCATCTCGACCTTGGGCTGCAGGAACAGACGCAGCTCATCGCCCTGGATCGCGCGCTTGAGTTGGACCGCCAGGTTCAGGCGCCCCGGGCGGTCCCGATGCAGGCCGGGATCGAAGAAGGCATGCGGCAGCCCTTGTCTCCTGGCCTCGTGAACGGCAATGTCGACATGCCTGAGCAGATCATGCGGGGTCGATCCATGCTCGGGAAACAGCACGATGCCGGTCTTGGACGCCAGGTCCAGCGGGATGCCAGCCACCAGGCAGGGCGTGGCCAGCATCGCCTCCACCTGCTGCATCAGCCACAGCGCCGCGGCGTGATCGGCATCGGGCAGCAGGATCGCGAACTCGTCGCCGCGCAGCCGCGCCACGATGGCCGGCTCGGGCGTGGCGTCGCGCAGCCGCCGGCCGAACTCCTGCAGCATCTGGTCGCCATAGGCAAAGCCGAGCGCATCGTTGACCTCGCGCAGCCGGTCGATGTCGGTCTGCAGCACCGCAAATGGTCGACCGCTGTGCTCGCTCGCGTGGATGGCCTCGACCAGGGCATCGCTGAACACCGTCTCGTTGGGCAGGCCGGTGAGCGCGTCGTAGCGCGTCAGCTGCTGCATCGCCGCCTGGATGCGCGCCTGCTCGGCGCGCGCGCGCAGGGTGGCGATGCCAAAGGCCAGGTCGTCGGCCGACTCGCCCAGCAGCCTGATCTCGTCGGTATCGAAGGCGTCGGGCTCAATGCCATAGATCGCCAGCGCACCGATCACCTCGGCGCCGACGCGCAGCGGGCAGGCCAGCACCGACACCTGCCGGCCCAGCTGTTGTTGCCAGGCCATGTAGTCGGGGTGGCCGCGCATGTCGCGCACCAGGCTGGTCGCGCCGCTGCGCACCGCGCGCGCCGCGGCGCCGCGGCCACGCTCGCCGTCGGCCCAGCTGGCCTCCAGGCCACGCAGGCCCGGCAGTCCACTCGCAAACCCGCAGGCGGCCCTGGGATCCAGCGTGCGCTGCGCGTCGTCGACGCGATACCAGACCACGGCCATGCTGTAGCCGCCGGCCTCGACGATGGCGACGCACATGCTGTCCAGCAGCTCCTGCTCGGCGCCGGCCCTCAGCATGGCGCGGTTGCCGGCGCTGAGCGTGCGCAGGGCACGGCTGACATGCTCAAGCGCCCTGACATTCAGCGCCAGTTCGCTGTTGAGGCCCTGGATGCGGGCCTCGGAGCGCTTGCGCTCGGTGATGTCGGTGCCGAGCACGTAATAGCCCAGCACCTGGCCGGCGTCGTCGCGCTTGGGCACATAGCTGATGACCTGCCAGACATCGGTAAACGGTTGCCAGTCGTAGCTCAGCGCCTCGCCGGCGAGCGCCCGCGCGATGCGCGGCCCGGCGATCGCGTAGCGCGCCTCGCCCAGCACCTCGCGCACGCTGAGCCCGGTGATGTCGGCACGCTGGGGGGCGAAGCGTTGCCGATACTGCTCGTTCACATAGACGTAATGTTGCGCGGCATCGACGTAGGCAATCATCGCCGGCACATTGCCGATCACGCTGCGCAGATCGTCCTTGCTCTCGCGCAGCTGCGCGGTGCGCTCCAGCACATGCAGCTCCAGCCTCTCGTTCTGCGCCTCGACGCTGAGCCGCGCCTGCCGCTCGGCACTGACATCGCGGAACACCAGCACCGCGCCGAGCACCCGGCCGGCCGCGTCGCGCAAGGGCGTCAGCGTCTCCGCCACCGGGCAGCTCGACGCGTCGCGCCTGAGCAGCAGAGCCTCGCCGCTCAACCTGGCCGGCGGCGCCGTTGTCGCCGGCAGCAGATGCCGGCGCTTCTGTCCGCTGACATCGGTGGTCTGGTAAACCTCGTCGAGCGGCCGGCCCAGGGCCTCGGCCTGGCCCCAGCCGGTCAGGGCCTCGGCGGCCGGGTTGAGCCGGATCACGCGCCCCTGCGCGTCGGCACTCAGCACCGCGTCGCCGATCGATCCCAGCGTGGTGGCCAGGCTCTGCTCGTTGTCGGCCAGCTGGCGGCGCGCCAGCTCGGTGGCACGCAGCTGGCGCCGGATCAGCACAAAGATGGCCGCCAGCAGGCCCAGCAGGAACAGCGCCAGCATGGCAGAACTGAGCAGGAGATTGCGGTGCGTCAGCAGCTCCCCGGCACCACGCCAGGCCAAGCGCCCGCCCTCGGCATCCTCCATGGCGCTCAATAGCTGATAGGCGCGCTGGCGCGTGGCGGGCAGCGGCGCGGTGGCCACATAGGCGGTGGCGGCCGCCAGGCCATCGCTGCGGCGCAGCTGCTCGACCCGGTAGGAAATCGCCAAGCGCTGCTCCAGCACTTCGCGCAAACGCGCCAGGTGCCCGCGCTGCACCTCGTCGCCAGCGATCAACAGGCCGATGCGTTGCAGCAGCAGCTCGCGCTGCGCCACCGAAGCATTGCGCTCGGCGATCATCGCCTCATCAGAACTCAGGCGGAAACTCTGTGTCGCCAGTTCGACCTGCAGGGTGTGCGCCCGCACGCGCGCAAGCGTGCTGATCAGTTCATGGCCGCGCGCCATCTGCTGCACGGCGTTGGCCTCGTCCTCCACCAGCTTCCAGACGCTGCCGACCAAGGCCGCCACGACCAGCACCGCACAGGCAAATGCCAGCAACACCTTGGACTCGAAGCCCGAAACTGCCTTCATCGCTCCACCGCCCATGCTGTTCAGCCGAGGCCATGTTAGCGCTGCCTGACAGACCATTTGCACGTCCGGCACAAGACCGGCACGCATGCGGGACGTGCAACGCACAAACCTAGGGATCCTCTGCACTGCCAAGGGCACCGGCGGAAACCGCGGCGGCGAAGAACCACAAAGAAGCTCACATGGCCGCGAGCGTGTCCTGGCTGAAGCAGTTCTGCCAGCGCCCCTCATGGCGGCGCCACAGCGAGCTCACCAGCCAATGCTCGAACTCGGCCCGGGCCGGGCGCCGCCAGCGGGCCCGGTAGGAGAGCATCGCCAGCTCGCTACCCAGCCACAGCACCCTGGGCTCGGAGAGTTCGAATTCCGCCACCGTCGGGCCGTCGGCGAGCTGCTCCACATGGCCGGCCTTGCCGGCCAGGCCGCTCGGGTAGACGCCCACGAAATCCTCGCTCAACAGGGCCGCATCGGCGGCCGCGTCACCGCGCTGCAGGGCGCGCCAGACCCGGCGCTCCAGCTCCAGAATGGCTTCGTCGTCAAGATCGTTGCCTGCCTGCATGCTGCTCAAGCCCGCTGCTCGGGAACATCGACATAGCGCCACCAGTCGCGCGTCAGCGGGTGGCGCATAAAGCCCTGCACCCCGGGCTGGCACATGTCCACGCGCAGGGTGTGCGCATGCACCTGGTAGGGCATGTATGCCAGCATCAGGCGGTTCGCCTCGCGCATCAGCGCCAGGCGTTCGGGGCCGTCGGGCATGACATGCTGGCGCTCGTAGAGCCGGTCGAAGGCCGGCAGCCTGAAGTGTGCGTCGTTGGACTGGCCGGCATTGGGGCCGTAGGCCATGCCCAGGAAAAAGTCGCCATCGGGCGAGCCTATGCTCCAGGTATAGCCCCAGATCTGCAGCTGGCCGGCCAGCGACTTCTTGATCAGCTCGCCGAAGGTGGCCTGCTCGAACTCCATGCGCAGGCCCACCGCGTCCATGCGCTTCTTCCACAGCTCGTTGAGCTGGCGCTGGCGCGCATCGGTGGTGCCGGCCTTCCTGAGAGCTAGGCGACTGCCGTCGGGATGGGTGCGGTAGCCCTCGGCATCGCGGCGGTCGTAGCCGTAGAGATCCAGCAGGGCTTGGGCGCGCGCCGCGTCGCTGCGGCCGGCCTCGCTGCGCAATTCGGGGTCGTAGCCATACACCGCCGGCGGCAGCATGGACTGGGCCAGCACGCCCTGGCCCTTGTAGATCAGGCGCAGCTCGGCCTCGTTGTCGTAGGCCAGCGTGATGGCGCGGCGCAGCGCCACGCGCTCGGGCGTGATGCCGCCGATCTGCGCATCGTCAAGGTTGAAGTAGCTGAAGCGGATGTCGCCGCCATAGCTCGCATAGGCATGCACGCCGCGCCTGGCCAGGGCCGGCGCGAGCTGGCCGCGCGGCAGCGCATGCGGCGCCATCTCGGTGGGCAGCTCCAGCAGGTCGAGCTCGCCGCCCACAAAGGCCAGCCAGCGCGGCTGGCTCTCGGTGATGATGCTTAAGTGCACCTCGTCGAGCAGGGGCAGGCGCCGGCCCTGCAGATGCCGCGCGATGGCCTGGCCTTGCGCATCGCCGGGCGCGGGCTCGGCCTCGAAGTACTGCTCGCGAAAGCCGGGGTTGCGCTCCAGCACGACGAGCGAGCCGCGCCGCCAGGACTTCAGCCTGAACGGCCCGGTGCCCACCGGATGCGCCATCACGTCGCCGTCGGGTGCCTGTTCCACCACCTCGCGCGCCAGTGCCGCGGCGTAGTTGCCCGAGGCCAGCACATGCACAAAGCGCGGATCTGGCGCGGCCAGGCGGATCTCGAAACGGTAGCGGTCGAGCGCGCGCAGGCCCGCCACGGGGCGGTCGTAGTCGAAGGGCTGCTTGTCCTTGATGGCCGCGGCGCGCAGCTCCGACAGGCCCAGCAGCCGGGCGGTCTCGTAGACGTAGAGGTGCTCGGTCTTGATGCGCGGGTCGTAATAGCGCTTGATGGAATAGACGTAGTCGGCCGCCACCAGCTCACGCGGCCTGCCGCCGAAGGCCGGGTGCTCGGCAAAGAAGATGCCGGGGCGCAGCGTGACGACAAAGCGCGTGAAGTTGTCCGACACCTCGGGCAGGGCCGCCGCGGTGAGCGGCACCAATTTGGCCGGGCGCGCCAGGTAGTCGTAGGCCAGCGGCGCCTCGAAGATATGCGCGTTGACCTGCACCGAGGTCTGGTCGGAGACCTGCGGCGGATCGAAGCCCACCTCGGCCGAATTCATCGCGGTGCGCAGCACCTTGCGGCCGCCAGCTGCCGCTGCCGCCGCCGCGCCCAGCGGCGCGAGCAGCGCGCCTTGCAGCAGCGTGCGGCGCTTCATCGTCATCATCGTCATGGCGCGGCCCGCCGCTCGCTATCGACGTCCAGATAGGACCAGAAGCTGTTGCCAAACACCGGCCGCCGGAAGCCCAGCAGCCAGGGCTGGCTGAGGTCGGTGACGACGCGGTGCACGCGGTACTTCTGCGGCATATAGGCCAGGGTGATGCGCTGCAGCTCGCGCAACTGCGCCAGGCGCTCGGGGCCGTCGGGCAGGCGGCGCATGGCGTCGTAGGCAGCGTCGAACTGGGCGTTGCGAAAGCGCCCCAGGTTCTGGCCGCCGGCGGCCGGGCCATAAAGCAGCTCGAAGCCCAGCTGCGCGTCGGGCGTGGAGGCCGAATAGCCGAGCTGCCAGACCATCAGCTGGCCGGCGCGCGAGGCCTTGAGTTGCTCGGGCCACTGCGCCGATTTCACCTTGATGCGGATGCCGATGCGGGCCATGTCTTTTTGCCACAGCTCCTCGAAGGGGCGCGAGCGGCTGTCGGGCGAGGAGGCGTATTCGATCAGCAGCGGCGTGCCGTCGGGCTGCTCGCGCCAGCCGTCGCCATCGCGGTCCAGATAGCCATAGATGTCCAGCAGGGCCATCGCGCGTGCCGGGTCGAAATCGCTGTTCTCGCTCTTGAAGTCGGCGTCGTAACCCCAGGTCAGCGGCGCCACCACCGATTGCGCCGGCACCGCCTGGCCACGCCGCACCTGGCGGATCTCGCGCCCCACGTCGGTGGCCAGGCCGATGGCGCGGCGCAGCGCCACCTTGGCGGGCGTGGTGCCGCCCACCACCGGGTCTTCCATATTGAAATAGAACAGCGTGCGGTCGGGGCTGGCCATGCTGTGCGCCCGGATTCCCTGCTTGGCCAGATGGGGCGCGATGCGGCCATGCGGGATGGCGATGTCGGCGTACTCCTCCGGCAGCAGGAACAGCAGGTCGAACTCGCCGCGCAGAAAGCTCAGCCAGCGCGGCTGGCCTTCCTCGATGATGGCGATCTCCACCGCGTCCAGCATCGGCAGGCGCCGGCCCTTGAAGCGCGCCAGCATGGCCTGGCCCTCGGCGTCGTCGGCATTCGGCTCGGCGTCGTAATACTGCTCGCGGAAGTTGGGGTTGCGCTCGAACAGCATGCGCGAGCTGCGCCGCCACTGCTTGAGCACAAAGGGCCCGGTGCCCACCGGGTGCTCCATCGCCTTGCCAGGGTAGGCTTCGATCACCTCGCGCGCCACCGCCACCATCACATCGCCAATCGCCAGCGTGTAGAGCAGGCGCGGGCGCGCCTCGGCCAGCTTGATCTGCAGGGTGTAGCGATCGAGCGCGCGCAGGCCCTCCACCGGCCGGTCGTAGTCAAAGGGCTTCTTGCTCTTCAATGCCTGCTGGCGCAGCTCGTCCAGGCCCAGGATGCCCTCGTCCTTCAGGCTGGAGTAGAGCGGGCTCTTGGTGGCGGGGTCGAAAAAGCGCTTGAAGCTGTAGACGAAATCCTCGGCCACCAGCTCGCGCTTCCTGCCCTTGAAGGCCGTGTCGTCGGCGAAGTAGATGCCTTGCTTCAGCTTGACGGTCCAGGTGCGGAAGTCGGCCGACACTTCGGGCATGCCATCGGCCACATTCGGCTTGATCTTGTAGGGCCGCGCCAGGTGGTCGTATTTGTAGAGGCCGTCGAAGATATGCGCGGTGAGGTAGCGCGAATAGAGATCGGAAATCTGCGCGGGGTCGAAACCGGTCTCGCCCACCAGGAAGGCGTAGCGCAGCAGCTTGCGTTGGGCCTCGGCCGCCTCGGCGCGCAGCCCCAGCGCCGCCGCACTCAGCACACAGACAGCCAGCACGCGGGCGAAGGTGGCTGCCATGGCTCAATGCTTCGGGCTGCGATCGATGTCGATGTACTGCCAGAACTCGTTGCGCAGCATGGGCCGGCGGTAGCCGATCAGCTCGGGCTGGCTGATGTCGTTGACGATGCGATGCACATGCGTCTTCATCGGCATCCAGGCGGCCTGGATGCGCTTGGCCTGCAGGAACAGGGCCTCGCGCTCGGGGCCGTCGGGCAGCACCTGCATGCGCTCGTAGAGCGCGTCGAACTCGGCGTTCTTGAAGCGCGCAAGATTCTGGTTGCCCGACTGCGGGCCATACATGCGCTGCAGCGCGCCAATGCCGTCGGGGCCGGCGGCGGTCGTGCCCAGGAACCACAGCATCAGCTTGCCGGCGCGCGCCTGCTTGAGCTGCTCGGGCCATTTGCCGTGAAAGAACTTCACCTGGATCTGCACGGCCCTGAGGTTGCGTTGCCAGAGCTCGTCGTACTGGCGCGAGAGCGAGTCGGGCTGACTCGCCACCTCGATCACCAGCGGCGAGCCATCGGGCATATCGCGCCAGCCGTCGCCGTTCCGGTCTACATAGCCATAGAGGTCGAGCAGGGCACGCGCACGCGCCGGGTCAAAGTCGCCGATCTCGCTCTTGTAGCGCGGGTCGTAACCGCTGGTATGCGGCAGCACCATGGACTGGGCCACCACCGCCTGACCACGGCGCACCTGGCGAATCTCGCGCTCGATATCCAGGCTGAGCGAGAGCGCGCGGCGCAGCGCCACCTTCTCGGGCGTGTAGCCGCCCACGGTGGCGTCTTCCATATTGAAGAAGGTGAAGGAGCTGTCGGAGTTCAGGATGCGGTGCAGCCTCATGCCCTGCTTGGCCAGATTGGGCGCCAAGCGGTTCTGCGGCAGCGCGACACCGACGAACTCGGCCGGCACGCGGTCGATCAGATCATGCTCCTTGTTGAGGAAAGACAGCCAGCGCGGCTGGCTCTCCTCGATGATGGAAACCTCCACCCGGTCCACCATGGGCAGGCGCCGGCCCTTCAGCCGCGCCAGGATGGCCTGGCCCTCGGCATCGTCGGCGCCGGGTTCGGCCTCGTACAGGACCTCGCGATAGGCGGGGTTCCTCTCCAGCACGATGAGCGAGCTGCGCCGCCATTGCTTGAGCACAAAGGGCCCGGTGCCCACCGGGTGACCCATGATCTCGTCGCCATAGGCCTCGACCACCTCGCGCGCCACCGCACCGAACAAGTCGTTCTGCGCCAGCGTTTCAAGCAGGCGCGGGCGCGCCTGTTCGAGCCTGAGCTGCAGGGTGTAGCGGTCGAGCGCGCGCAAGCCCTCGATGGGGCGCTCATAGTCAAAGGCCTGCTTGCCTGCCAGGGCCTGCTTGCGCAGCGCGGCCAGACCGACGAGGCCGATCTCCTCCACGCTGTTCCAGATCGGGCTCTTGACCTTGGGGTCGGCGAAGCGCTTGAGGCTGTACACATAGTCCTCGGCCACCAGCTCACGGGGCTTGCCCTTGAAGGCCGCATCGTCGGCAAAGAAGATGCCGGGCTTGATGCGTATGGTCCAGGCCTTGAAGTCGCTTGATACCTCGGGCAGGCTTGCTGCAGTGAGCGGCCTGATCTTCACCGGCAGGGCCAGCGGGTCGTAGCCGTACAAGGCCTCGAAGATATGCGGCGTGACGGTGCGCGAATAGGTGTCGCTGATCTGCGCCGGATCGAAGCCGGTCTCGGCGATCGGGAAGGCATAACGAAACACCTTGACGGGCACCTGCGCCTCTGTAGCGTTCGCCTGGCCGAGCACGGCGCTCAAGGCCAGGGCCAATATCCAATGCTTCATCATTTTTGCGGCCGCTTGGCCTCGTCGACGTCCACATACTGCCACCAGTCCTGCCAGAACAGGGGCCGCCGGTAGCCGATCAGCCAGGGGTAGGCGAGGTCGGTGTAGATGCGATGCACATGGGCCTTGTAGGGCAGATAGGCCAGCGAGATGCGCTGCGCCTCGCGCAGCAGGGCGGCGCGCTCGGGGCCGTCGGGCAGGCCCTTCATGCGCTCGTAGAGCTGGTTGAAACGCGGGTCGTTGAAGCGCGAAAGGTTCTGCCCGCCGCTGGCCGGGCCGTAGAGGCGCTGCATGGCCTCCTGGCCGTCGGTGCTGGCGGCCGACGAGGCCACGCCCCACACCATGAACTTGCCGGCGCGTGCGCTCTTGAGGTTCTCGGGCCACTTGGCCGTCTGCAGCTCCAGCTTGATGCCCACCGCCATCAGGTTTTTTTGCCAGAGCTCGTCGAGCTGGCGCGACACCGCATCGGGCTGGGTGCGGCGCTGTATCACCAGGGGCTGGCCATCGGGCAGTTCGCGCCAGCCGTCGCCATCGCGGTCCAGATAGCCGTAGAGGTCCAGCAAGGCCTTGGCGCGCGCCGGGTCGTGGCTGCTGAGCTCGGACTTGAACCCGGCCTCATAACCCTTGGTATGCGGCACCAGCTGCGACTGCGCGGGTATCGCCTGGGCGCGTCGCGCCAGGCGGATCTCGCGCTCCACATCGGTGGCCAGGCTGATGGCGCGGCGCAGCGCCACCTTGTCGGGACCCATGCCGCCCACCACCGGATGCTCCATATTGAACACGGTCAGCGTGGCGTCGGGAGCGACGGTGCGCCAGGCCTGCACGCCGCGCTTGGCCAGATTGGGCGCCACCTTGCCGCCCGGCGCTGCGATGCCGATGAACTCGGCCGGCACACGCTCCAGGAAATCGGACTCGGTGTTCAGAAAGCTCAGCCAGCGCGGCTGCACCTCCTCGATGATGGCGATCTGCACCTCGTCGAGCATGGGAATGCGGCGCCCCTTGAAGCGCGCCAGCAGAGCCTCGCCCTCGGCATCGTCGGCCACCGGCTCGGCATCGTAGTAGCGCTCGCGGTAGCCGGGGTTTTTCTCCAGCACGATCTGCGAGCTGCGCCGCCAGCTCTTGAGCCTGAAAGGCCCGGTGCCCACCGGATGCTCGGCGATCTTGTCGCCATAGGCGGCCACCACCTCGGGCGCCAGCGCGCCGTAGAGGCCGTTGTCGTTCATGATCAGGTCCACCAGGCGCGGGCGCGGCTGCTCGGTGCGGAACTGCAGGGTGTAGCGGTCCAGCGCGCGCAGGCCTTCGAGCTCGGTGTCATAGCGCATGGCTTGCTTGCTGGCCAGCGCCTGCTGGCGCAGCGCCTTCATGCCCAACAGGCCGGCCTCTTCCAGGCTGCTCCAGATCGGGCTCTTGAGCGCCGGATCGGCAAAGCGCTTGTACGTGAACACGAAATCGGCCGCCGTGAGTTCGCGACGCTGGCCCTTGAAGACCGGGTCATCGGCAAAGTAGATGCCGGGCGTGATGCGCACCGTGAAGGTCTTGAAGTCGGCCGAGACCTCGGGGTCGCCTGCCGCCACCAGGGGCAGGATGCGCACCGGCCGCGCCAGGTGGTCATAGCGGTAGAGCGACTCGAAGATGTGCGAGGTGACGGTGCGCGAATAGATGTCGGTGAGCTGCGAGGGATCGAAGCCGGTCTCGGCGATCGGGAAGGCATAACGCAGCACCTTGGTGGGCGGCGTCTCGGCGGCCTGCGCCGTTACCCATGTCAGTGCCAGCAGCAGGGCGGCGACCCAGTGTCGATTCACCTTGTCTACCTCTGCCGCTGGGCGTTGTCGATATCCACGAACTCCCACCAGTGCAGCTTGAAGGGATGGCGGCGGTAGCCGATCAGCTGGGCATGGGCCAGGTCGCTCAGGTAGCGATGGCCGCGGTATTTGTAGGGCATGTAGGCGGTGGCCAGGCGCTTGCTCTGCAGGAAGATCGCGTCGCGCTCGGGGCCGTCGGGCAGCGATCCCACGGCGTCAAACAGCTTGTCCATCTCGGGCAGGCTGAAGCGCGCGTAGTTATAGGTGCCGATATGGCCGCTGTGCAGGGCCGCCAGCGAGTCCTTGCCGTCGGGCATGGAGGCGCTGTTGGCCAGGGCCCAGAGCTGGAACTTGCCGGCGCGCATGGACTTGAGGTTCTCGGGCCACTTGGCCACCTTGTAGCGCAGCTTCAGGCCCACCTTGGCGAGCGACTTCTGCCACAGCTCGTCGATCTGGCGCTGGAAGCCGTCCGGCGTGGTGAGGCTTTCCAGCTCCAGCGCGCTGCCGTCGGGCAGCTCGCGCCAGCCGTCGCCGTCCACGTCCTTGTAGCCGTAGAGGTCCAGCAGGGCGTTGGCGCGCGCCGGGTCGTACTCGCCCATCTCGCTCTTGTAGGCAGGGTCGTAGCCGCTGGTATTGGGCAGGTAGAGCGATTGCGCCACCACCGCCTGACCGCGCCGCACCAGGGCCATCTCGCGCGGGCCGTTGGTGGCCAGGCCGATGGCGCGGCGCAGCGCGATCTTGTCGGCCGTGTAGCCGCCCACCACCGGGTCCTCCATATTGAAGACGGTGTAGAGCACGTCGGAGGCCAGGCTGCGGTAGGCCTGGATGCCGCGCTTGGCGAGGTTGGGCGCCAGGCGGCCGTTGGGCATGGCCTGGTTGATGAAGTCCTCGGGCACGCGCTCCAGCAGATCGAACTCGCCGCCCAGGAAGGACAGCCAGCGCGGCTGGTTCTCCTCGATGATGGAGACTTCCACCCGGTCCACCATCGGGATGCGCCGGCCCTTGAAGCGTGCCAGCAAGGCCTGACCCTCGGCATCGTCAGCGTTCGGCTGGGCCTCGTAATAACGCTCGCGGTAGTCGGGGTTCTTTTCCAGCACGATCAGCGAGCTGCGCCGCCACTGCTTGAGCACAAAGGGCCCGGTGCCGACCGGATGGCCCATGCTCTGCTCGCCGTAATGCTCGATGGCCTCGCGCGCGGTGGCGCCGTAGAGGTCGGTCTGGGCCAGGATGTCGATCAGGCGCGGCCGCGTTTCCTTGAGCGTGAGCTGCAGGGTGTAGCGGTCCAGCGCGCGCAGGCCGGCGATGGGGCGGTCGTAGTCAAAGGGCTTGCTGCCCTTGCTCTTGAGCAGCTCGGCGCGGTACTCGGCCAGGCCCACAAAGCCCTGCTCGTCGATCTCGCTCCAGTGCGGGCTGTTGAGCACCGGGTCGGCGGTGCGCTTGAGCACATAGACATAGTCCTCGGCCACCAGCTCGCGCTTCCTGCCCTTGAACACCGGGTCGTCGGCGAAGAAGATGCCGGGCTTGATCTTGATGGTCCAGGTCTTGAAGTCGGCGCTGACCTCGGGCATGCCGGCGGCGGTGACGGGCACCAGCTTGGCGGGCCGGGCCAGATGATCGTAGCTGTACAGACCCTCGAAGATATGGCCGGTGATGGCGCGCGAGTAGAGGTCGGTGATGCGCGCCGGGTCGAAGCCGGTCTCGGCAACGCGGAAGTTGTAGCGCAGCAGCTTGGGCGCAGCGGGCGGCGCCTCGGCAGCGCCGGCCGCGCCCAGGCTCAGCGCCAGCGCCAGACCCATCAAGAGCTGTTTCATGGCCGACCCCCCTTGGGCAAGCGCTGCGTGTCGACGTCCACGTATTGCCAGAAGTTGCGCACGAAGACGTTGCGCTCGTAGCCGATCACCCAGGGCTGAGAGAGGTCGGTAAAGATGCGGTGGATATCCATCTTGTAGGGCATGTAGGCGATCAGCAGGCGTTGGGCTTCGCGCATCACGGCCTCGCGTTCGGGGCCGTTGGGCAGGGCCTTCTGCTTGTCGTAGAGCGCGTTGTAGGCCGGCAGGTCAAAGCGCGCCTTGTTGGCCTTGCCCTTGGCACGGCCATCGCCCAGCGCCAGGAAGGTGTCGTTGTCCGGGGTGGTGGCGACCCAGCTCACGCCCCACATCTGCAGCTTGGCGGCGTTGGCGGACTTGAGGTTCTCGGGCCATTTGGCGGTCTTGAACTCCATCCTGACCTTCAGCGCCTCCATGCCCTTGTGCCAGAGCTCGATCAGCTGGCGGCTGGTGCCGTCGGGCTGGGTCGCGTACTCGATGCGCAGCGGCGTGCCATCGGGCAGGTCGCGCCAGCCGTCGCCGTCCTTGTCGGTGTAGCCATAGAGGTCCAGCAAGGCGCGGGCCTTGGCCAGGTTGTACTCGCTCATCTCCGACTTGAAGCCCGGGTCGTACCCGAACACGCCCGGGATCGATGGGCCTTGCGCGGCAATGCCCTGGCCGCTACGCGCCAGGCGGATCTGCTTGTCCACGTCCATGGCCAGGGAAATGGCGCGGCGCAGCGCGATCTTCTCCGGCGTGTAGCCGCCCACCACCGGGTCATCCATATTGAAGTAGGAGAACGCGATCTCGGGGTAGATGAAGCGCGTCATCCGCACGCCCTTCTTGGCCAGATTGGGCGCCAGCTTGTTGCCGGGGATGGCGATGTTGGCGAACTCGAAGGGCAGCTCCTGCAGCACCTCGGCCTCGCCGCCCAGGAAGGACAGCCAGCGCGGCTGGTTCTCTTCGATGATGGCGATCTCCACCCGGTCCACCATGGGCAGGCGGCGGCCCTGCAGGGCCCGCACCTGGGCGGCCAGCTCGGGCTTGTCGGCCGGCGGCTGCTCCTTGTAGAACTCCTCGCGGTAATTCGGGTTCTTCTCGAGCACGATGCGCGAGCTGCGGCGCCATTCGGCCAGGCGCCAGGGGCCGGTGCCCACCGGGTGCTCCATGATCTTGTCGGCATAGGCCTCGACCACTTCGCGCGCCACCGCGCCCAGAAAACCGGCATCGGCGAACTGGTAGATGAAGCGCGGATCACCCACGCCCAGCTTGATCTGGAACTTGTAGCGGCCCAGCTGCTGCAGGCCCTCGACCGGGCGCTCGTAGTCGAAGGGCTTCTTGGCCGCCATCAGCTCGCGGCGCAGTTCCGACAGGCCCAGGATCTTGACGTTCTCCAGCAGGTAGAGGTTGGGGCTCTTCCATTGCGGGTCGTAGTGGCGCTTGATCGCGTAGATATAGTCGGCGGCGGTCAGCTCGCGCTTCTTGCCACCAAACACCGGGTCATCGCTGAAGTGGATGCCGGGCCTGAGCTCGAAGCTCAGGGTCTTGAAGTCGTCCGAGATCTCCGGCATCGCCACCAGGGTGTTCGGGACCAGCTTGGCCGGCCTGGCCAGGAACTCGAACTTCAGGGGCGCGTCGAAGATGCCGGCGGCCACCGTCTTGCTATAGGTGTCGGAGATCTGCGCCGGGTCGAAACCGGTCTCGGCCACCCGGAAGGCATAGCGCAGCACCTTGGGCTCGGGAGTGGGTGCCTGGGCCGCGGCACAGGTCGAGAAGAATACGCCGGCCAGCAGTACGGCCGCGGTGCGGGCAAGGCCAGCTCGTCGCATTACAAGAATTCCATTCACAAGTAGCAAAGGCGCCGGTGGCCTTGTGAGCCCGGCGCATGGGGGCGAAGTCTAAAGGCCGAGCCATGGCCCTGCCATTGCCAGCAACTCAGGAAAATGCCGGTTGGAACTCGGGGCAGTCTCGCATAGACTCGGCCCTGCCAAACCCCGATCGCCACGAGTGACCGGGGTTTGACTTTATCTATCTATCGACGCGTGTGATTGGAGACCGACAGCAATGGCGGCATACCTGATAAGGCGCTTGTGGCAAATGATCCCCACCTTGTTGGGTGTCGTGCTGCTGGTGTTCTTCCTCTTCAAATACTTTGGCAGCGATCCTGCCGAGGTGCTGGGCGGCCTGAACGCCAGTCCGGAACAGATCGACGCGATCCGCGAGCAGCTGGGCCTCAACAAGCCGGTGCTGGAGCAGCTTTGGATCTTCATCAAGCAGATCGTCACCTTCAACTGGGGCAAGAGCTGGGCCACGCAGGAAGCGGTGTCCAACCTCTTCGCCAGCCGCCTGCCGGCCACGCTGACGGTGATGCTGCCCATCCTGGTGCTGGAAGTGCTGCTGGCGATTCCCTTCGCGCTGGCGGTGGCCTATGTGCGCGGCTCGCTGACCGATCGCGCGGTGATGATCCTGACCACCGTGGCGGTGTCGATCTCGCTGCTGGTCTATGTGATCGTGGGCCAGTATGTGTTCGCCTTCCGCCTGGGTTGGTTCCCGGTGCAGGGCTGGACCGACAGCTTCTGGACCAACCTCACCACCTACGCCCCCCTGCCGGTGGCGGTGGCGGTGGCGGTGGCGCTCTCGCCCTACACGCGCCTGTACCGCACCTTCTTCCTGGACGAGATCGGCCATGACTATGTGCGCACCGCGCGCGCCAAGGGCATGACCGAGCGCACCATTTTGCTCAAGCATGTGCTGCGCAACGCCATGATCCCCATCATGACGAACGTCTCGGTGGCGCTGCCGGGTGTGTTCACCGGCTCCTTCCTGCTCGAGGTGTTCTTCTCGATCCCGGGCCTGGGCCGCGAGATCCTGCTGGCGGTGAACCGCAGCGACTACCCGGTGATCCAGGCCTTTGCGATCTACATCGCGGCGCTGACCATGGTGGTGAACCTGATCACCGACCTGCTCTACAAGCTGGTCGATCCTCGTGTGGTGCTGAAATGAGTACCGTGATGAACGTACCCGTCACCGGCGCTGGTCCGCAGCGCTCCCAGGGCGTCTGGGCCGCCTCCTGGCGCCGCCTGCGTACCAACAAGCTGGGCATGTTCTGCATGGCCATCGTGGCCTTTTTCCTGGTGCTGGTGGCGCTCTCGGGCAGCGGCCTGGTGGCCAAGGACTGGCAGAAGGAAGTGGGCGTGCCGAATGCCCAGCCCACCTTCATGGGCCCGGCCCCGGCCGAGGCCGCCGGCGTGATCGCACAACCCAAGGGCCCGAACGTGGACCTGAGCGACATCGACCCGCTGGCGCCCAGGTACAAGGAATGGGAAGAGCGCGCCAAGGCCTACAAGACCGAAGCCACGGTGAAGGCCGAGACCCTGCCCTTCGGCGGCGACCGCCTGGGCCGCGATGTGCTCTCCAAGGCCGTCAAGGGCGCCGAGGTTTCGATCCTGGTGGGCGTGCTGGCGGCGGTGGTGGCCACGCTGATCGGTACCGTGCTGGGCGCCGTGTCGGGCTTTTTCGGCGGCAAGGTGGGCGACCTGCTGGAGTGGGTCTACAACGTCTTCAACGCGATTCCCTACATCCTGCTGGTGTTCGCCTTCGCGGCCATCTTCGGCCGCGGCGTGCTCTCGGTGGTGCTGATCCTGGGTCTGACCGGCTGGACTGGCATCTACCGCCTGATACGCGCCGAGTTCATGAAGCATTCGGTGCGCGAGTATGTGCGCTCGGCCGAGGCCATCGGCGCCAGCCGCATGTCGCGCATGTTCAAGCACATCCTGCCCAATGTCTCGCATGTGGCCCTGGTGCAGCTCTCGCTGCATGTGGTGAGCTTCATCAAGAGCGAGGTGATCCTGTCGTATCTGGGCCTGGGCGTGGGCGTGGACCAGGTCTCCTGGGGCACCATGCTGAGCGAATCGCAGAGCGAGCTGATCCTGGGCTATTGGTGGCAGCTGGTGGCGGTGACCGGCTTCATGGCCGTGTTCGTGACCGCGTTTGCGCTCTTCACCGATGCGCTGCGCGATGCCCTCGACCCGAAGCTGCGCGGCCTGGAGTGATGGACCACCCCCTACGCGCTGCGCGCGCCCCCTCAAGGGGGCAAGCCCGTCGGCCCGGCAAAGCCGGTGCCGCGGGCTTCGCTGGGCTTGAGCACTCAAGCGCCCTGGCTGCGCTGTAAAGCGAGACGGAGATACTTCCTATGTTGTTATCAATTCAAGACCTGAAAGTCGCCTTCCGCATGGGCAAGGTGCAGGGCCAGATGCAGCGCGCGCTGGCCGTCAAGGGCGTGAGCTTCGACATTCCCGAGAACTCGACCGTGGCCCTGGTGGGCGAGTCGGGCTCGGGCAAGAGCGTCACCGCCATGTCCATCCTGAACCTGCTGCCCGACAATGCCGAGCGTGAGGGCAAGATCGAGTTCCAGGGCCGCGACCTGCTCAAGACCTCGCTGCCCGAGCTGCAGGGCATACGCGGGCGCGAGATCGCCTGCGTGTTCCAGGATCCGATGACCTCGCTGAACCCGGTGTTCACGGTGGCCGACCAGATCATGGAGCCCCTCATCAAGCACATGGGCATGAGCCGCCGCCAGGCGCTGACGCGCGCCGAGGAGCTGCTCAATGAAGTGGGCATCCCCGACCCGAAGCGCCGCCTCTCCAGCTACCCGCACGAGATGTCGGGCGGCCAGCAGCAGCGCGTGATGATCGCGGTGGCGCTGGCCTGTTCACCCAAGCTCCTGATCGCCGACGAGCCCACCACCGCGCTGGACGTGACTATCCAGCGCCAGGTGATGGAGCTGATGGCGCGCCTCAAGGACTCGCACAAGATGAGCATGTTGTTCATCTCGCACGATCTGGGCGTGGTGGGCGAGATCTCCGACCAGGTGGTGGTGATGCGCCATGGCGAGATTCGCGAAAAAGCCCCGGTGGCCGACATCTTCCATAACCCTCAGGATGCCTACACCAAGGCCCTGCTGGCCTGCCGCCCCTCGCTCACCGAGAACCCGGCGCGCCTGATGGTGATCGACGACCATATCGCCGGCCGCAGCGTGCACGAGGGCGCCGGCAAGGCCAAGGACCCGAATGCGCCCGTCATCCTCGAAGCACGCGGCCTGAAGAAGAGCTTCTTCTTCAAGCAGGGCCTGTTCGGCAAGAAGGAGTTCCAGGCCGTCAAGGATGTGAACTTCAAGCTGAGGAAGGGCTACACCCTGGGCGTGGTGGGCGAGTCGGGCTCGGGCAAGACGACGATGGGGCTGACGCTCTTGCGCCTGCACGAGCCCAGCGGCGGCGAGGTGCTGTTCGAGGGCAAGGACTTGCTCAAGATGGCCCCCGGCGATTGGCAGAAGATGCGCCGCCGCATCCAGGTGGTGTTCCAGAACCCCTATGCCTCGCTGAACCCGCGCTTCACGATAGGCCAGACCCTGGTCGAGCCGATGGAGATCCACGGCATCGGCGCGAATCACCAGGAGCGCCTGGCCACCGCCAGCGCCCTGCTGCAAAAGGTCGGCCTGGACGACAGCGCGCTCAACAAATACCCGCATGAGTTCTCGGGCGGCCAGCGCCAGCGCATCGCGATCGCGCGCTGCCTGACGCTGAATCCCGAGGTGCTGGTGCTGGACGAATCGGTGTCGGCGCTGGACGTGTCGGTGCAGGCCCAGGTGCTGAACCTCCTGAAGGACCTGCAGGACGAGTTCGGTTTGAGCTACATCTTCATCAGCCACGACCTGGCGGTGGTGAAGTTCATCTCCGACGAGGTGCTGGTGATGCAGAACGGCGATGTGGTCGAGCAAAGCGAGACCCAGAGCCTGCTGGCCGCCCCCAAGCAGGAGTACACGCGCCGCCTGCTGGGCGCGGTGCCGCGCGGCTACCAGGGCCAGGCCGCGGCCATGGCCGCCGCCTGACGCAGGCGGGGCCGGGCCGTGCAAGCCGCAAGCGGGCCGGACAGCAGCGCTGCCACGGCAGCTCCGGCGGTCCCGGCCACCAGCCTGCTGCACTGCCTCAACTGCGGCGCGGCCGTGCTGGGCCCCTTCTGCGCCCAATGCGGCCAGGAAACCCGCGCGCAAGTGCCGGGCGTGCTGGAGTTCTTTGGCGACGGCATCGGGCGCTTGCTGGCGCTGGACGGCCGGCTCTGGCGCACCCTCTATGCCCTGCTGCTGCGCCCCGGCGAGCTGAGCCTGGAGTATCTGCGGGGCCGCCGCAAGCACTATGTGCGGCCGGCGCGCCTGTACTTCTGGCTCTCGCTGCTGCTGTTCGCGGTGCTGCGCTTCACCACCACGCCGGTGGTGGTGGGTCCGCAGCCGGGAGAAGAAAAGTCCAGCGGCAGCTATTTGTTCACGGTGACGCCCCCGCCCGCCGCGAGTGCCGCAAGCAGCCCGCAGAAGCCGGCATCGGGCGCCACCGCGGCCAAGGCTGAGGACGAGCGCCCGTCGCGCTCGATCAGCACGCAGGTGCAAATGTTCCTCGCCGACTTTGACAACCCAGTGGCCAGGCATGCCGTGCTGCGCTTGCAGCATTTCCGGGACATGCCCAGCGAGGATCGCGCGGCGCAACTCAGCAATGGCCTGCTGCGCTTCGGGCCCTATGCGCTGTTTGCCCTGCTGCCGCTCTTTGCTGCCTTGAACCTGCTGGTGCACCTGCTGCACCGCAGCCCGCGGCCCCATCGCCCACGGCGTTATGTCGAGCATCTGGTCTACGCCGCCCACCTGCACTGCTGCGCCTTTGTGCTGGCGACGCTGGTGCAGCTGACGCCGCTGGGCTGGCTGCCGCTGCCGGCGCTGCTGGCCTTCTGCGTCTATGTCTTCATCGCGCAGCGCCGCGTCTATGGCGGCAGTTGGTGGGCCAGCCTCTTGCGCATCGCCGTGCTGGGCGCGGTCTACATCTTCTGCCTGGCCGCCACCACCTGGCTGATGTTGGTGCTGGCCATGATGGTCTGAGGCGCGCGCCGCCGCATGCCTCAGGGTGCGCGCTCGCGGTAGGGAATCTTCAGAATCCGGTCGCCGGTAAAGGATCCCAGGTAGAGCGAGTCGCCGAGCTGCTCGGCCACCGTCACCGCACCCATGGGTGCGCCCTCGTGTTCGAAAACGGTTTCGGCGCGCAGCGCATCGGGATCTATGCGCAGGATGCGAAAGGCCAGGCCGCAGCCTTCGTCGGGGTGACGGACGCAGCTGAAATGCTGCAGCTTGTTGCCCATCAGCGAGGCCGCCAGCAGCCAGCCCTGCTGATCCCAGCTGAGGTTGTCGGGTGAATCGACCGCCACGGCCGCCAGGCGCGCGCCGCTGCCGCGATCCAGCTTGATCACTTGCTTGTCCGCGGTCAGGCTGAGGAATACCGCGCGCTCGTCGGCGCTCAGCGCGATGCCGTTGGGAAACGCGCCATGGCTGCCGGCCAGCACGCGAAACTCCTGCTCGCGCGTCGGCAGCCACTCGAAGGCGTAGCCGGTGGCGATGCCGAGCTGCGACTTCAGCATGCTGGTGTTCAGGCCCAGCAGGGTGGGCGCGCTGGGGTCGAACATATGGCTGGCCACAAAGCCGCCGCTGCGCAAGAGCGCCACGCTGTTGAGCGACACGCCAGCCGGGGCGATCACACAGCCGCGCCATGCCAGAGAGTGTTGGCCCGCGCCCGTCGTGCCCAGCTCGAACATCTCCACGCTCATGCGCCCGCCATGGTTGACCGCCGCCACCTGCCAGCGGCCGTCGTGCCGCTGCTGCACCGAGATGCCCAGCGGCGAGAACTCCGCGCCCGGCATGCCGGGGCAGTTGCTGGCGCCCCAGGGCTCTGGTGGCCGACCCTCACCAGCGGCGTCAGGAGACTGCGCCCCGGCCGGAAAGGCCGTGCTGACGGTTTGCTTGAGCGTGTCGAAGAAGCGCAGCTGGCCGGGGCGCGGTTGCAGCAGGCCGCTGACCTGGCTGACCAGCAGGGTGCGCTGATCGGGCAGGCGCCGGATGTCCTCCGGGTTCCTGAAGCCGCACAGCACCGTCATGGCAGCGCTGCCGCCCGGCTGGCAATCGCCCACCGGCGGCGCCGCGCAAGCACCGAGTAACAGCAGCAGCAGGGCGGCCACGGCTGGAAGAGTCGAAGAAGTGATGCGGGTCTGCTTCATGGTTTGGTGCTGCCGTGGTAGCGGGCGCTGGCGCGTGCAAAGCGTGCGATGGTGTAGGGGATCAGCGGACGATAGAGCAGACGCAGCAGCCAGCCAGGCAGCCACTGGCCGCGCTCCTGCAACGCGACGCGCGCGCGGGGATGCTCCATGAAGCGGTAGGCCGAGGGCCGGTAGCCGCTCAGATCGCGCCTGAATTCGAGCCGGCACAGGTGCTTGACGCTTTTATAGCCGTAATGCGCCGGCGCCACCAGGCGCAGCGGCGCGCCATGATCGAGCGTGAGAGGCTGACCCTCCAGTTGATCGGCCAGCAGCACATCGTCGGCCAGCAAATCCGCCAGCGGCAGGCTGCAGCGGCCGCCGTCCTGCCCATGCAGGATCACCTGGCAGGCGTCAGGGGCCGGGCCGGCCAGGGGCTGGATCAGCCGCGCATAGGCGTCGCGCAACCGCACCCCGCCCCAGCGCAGGCCGCGGCGCGACCAGCTGGTGACGCAGTGGAAATCGCTGCACTGCTCGACCCTGGGCAGGCTGGCCAGCTGGGCGGCATCCAGCTCGATCTCGGCGCGCACATCGCCACAGATGCGCAGCTGCACATGGCCGGGCTGGCGCGGGAAGCGCGCGGCAAATGGCAGCAGGCCAAAGCGCGGGAAATGGTCCAGCTCGCGCTGGCCCGGCGGCAGACCGGCGGCGCTCATCTCACTGCGCGCCCCGCCGGCACAACATCAACAGCGCCGGCGGAAACGCCAGCCAGAAGCCCGAATCCGGCATCAAGGCCACGCCCAGCAGGGCCAGGCCCAGCAGGCCCCAGCCCTGCACGCGCAGGGCGCGCTGCGCACCGGCGCGCTCCAGCGGCGTGATGGCCAGGGCCTGCAGGGCCAGCACAAAGCCGAACAGCAGGAACCAGACGGCCGCCGCCACCATGGGGTCGCGCCCCACGGTGTTGATCAGGCCGCGCGCCAGCACATCCCGGTAGACCTGGGCAAACACCACGAGGGCAAAGGCGGTGTGCAGCGCCGCGACGCCGAGCAGCCAGTGGCCCATCCAGACGCGCGGTTTCAGGGCGATGGCTTGTTCCTGCATGAGTTTTCTCCCGAGTAAATGATGAATGGGTTGTCGGTGCGCACCCGGGCGCCCAGCTGGGTCAGCAGCTGGTTCAGGCCCAGGTAGGCGCGGTCGAAATAGGGCAGCGCGGCGGGCATGTCCCGCAGGTGGCGCAGGGCGATGCGGTGACGCGCGCCGTCCATGCGAGGCAAGGGGCTGCGGCGGCTGAAGTCAAAGCAGGGCTGGGCAAAGGGTTCGAGCTGCCAGGCCAGCAACTCACGCAGCGCCGGGTAGAGCTCGCCGTCGAAGCGCGCCTGGTCCAGGCTGGCGTCGATCAGGCCCAGGCCGAGGTAGGCCGCGCGCAGCGCCACCAGCCCCGCCGGCCCGCGCAGGCCCGCCGACCAGGCCTGCGCCAGCCCGGCGCCAAAGGCGGGCGAGAGCGCGCGCGTGCAGCCGAAGTCCAGCAGGCCCAGTTGGCCATCCGGCATGAAGAGGTAGTTGCCGGGGTGCGGGTCGGCGTGCAGACGGCGCAGCACAAACACCATCTGAATGAAGGCGTCGAAGATCAGCTGGCCGGCGCGGTCGCGCGCGGCCTGGCTGGGCGCTGTGGCCAGCCATTCCTGCAGGTGCTGGCCGTCCAGCGCCTGCATGCACAGCAGCTGGGCGCCGCTTTGCTCATGCATCACCTCGGGTATCACCAGGCCCGGCAGCCTGAGTTCGGCGCGGAAACTGTCCAGCGCGCGCGCCTCCTGCGCATAGTCCAGCTCGGCTGCCAGCGTGGCTTCGATATCGTCGAGCACGCGCGCCAGCAGGCTCGCATCCGGCAGGGCGGCCCCCGCCAGCGCCAGCCCGCCCAGCAGGGTGCGCAGCAGGCGCATATCGCTCTTCACCGTGGCGGCGATGCCGGGGTATTGCAGCTTGAGCGCCACCGCCCGCCCATCCGGCAGGCGCGCGCGGTGCACCTGGCCCAGGCTGGCGGCGGCAAAGGCCTGCGGCTCGAAGTCGGCGAAGCGCTGCTCCCAGTCCGGCCCCAGGGCCTGGCGCATGCGCTTGCCCACCAGGGCCTGGTTCAGTGGCGTGGCCTGGTAGCAGGCCTTGGCCAGTTGCTCGCGCAGACCCTCGGGCAAGAGGCTGGCTTCGGTGCTGAGCAGTTGCGCGGCCTTCAGTGCCACGCCCTTGAGCTGGTTCAGCGCGGCAAACAGGATGCGGCCCAGCTCGGCCTCGCGCGCCGCCTCGGCGGCGCCGCGCTGGGCCTCGTTGAGGGTCAGGTCTTGCGCCTTGTGGGCCAGGCGCGCCACACCGGCGCGCGCCAGCGCACCGCCGGCAATCGCGGTGCGCGCCAGCCGGCCGCGGCGCGGCGGCTTGGCGTCAGCGCTGCTGGGCACGGATCACCTGGCGCAGCATCAGCGGCACGATCAGGCTGTGCGCTGGCCCCACCACCCACATATAGATGCGCCCGAGCCGGTTGTGCTCGTGCACCACTGTGCTGAGCGCCAGCCGCGTGCTGCCATCGGGTTGGGCCAGGCGCAGCAGCGAGAGGCGCACATGCAGGTGGCGGTCGTTGTCGCCGATCACCAATTCCTCGGGGTGCAGTTCTTCGAGCGTGAAGATGCCGATGCGGTCCCCGATGCGATAGGCCTCGGCCGGCTTGTCGCGCTGCTGGGGCGGCAGGCTGCCCAGCTGCTTGAGCCCGAATAGGGCGACGACGCGGTTGCGCATCGCCATGAGGGCGTTCATCCAGCCGGGCGTGAGGGCGCTGAAGCTCAGATAGCTCTGCAGCACGCCGTGCCTGGGCTCGGGGTCGGGCAGCAGATAGCAGTCGGCAAAGTCGGCGTTGTGCAGGCTGGCCGCCAGCACGCTGGCCGCCGGCACGGGGATCTTGCAAACCTTCATGAACGCGCCTCCTGCACCGCGCCCAGGCCGCGCCGCGCCAGCTTGAGCAGGTCCAGCATGCCGCTGCCGCCTTGCAGCAGGCGCGCCAGCTGGTTGCGCAGCAAGAAGCCGCCGAGCTCGCCGAGCTTGTTGATGAGGCCGCTTTGCAGCATCAGCACCAGCAGGCCCAGGCTGAGGTCGGTGAGCTGGGTGGTGTCGGAGAACTCCTCGCTCTCGTCCTGCAGCCAGTAGACCAGCAGGCCGAACACATAGTCGGCGAACAGGCCGGCCAGCAGGCCCTTGAAATCGCAGGCGGCGATCTCGCCGGCGGCCTCGGCCTGGCTCAGGAAGTCGCTCACCGTGGCCTTGAGCAGCGGCTTGCCGGGCAGCGCGTCGCCCATCAGCAGCAGGGGCGATTGGCGCGCCAGCTGGCGCGTGAGCGCAACAAACTCGCGGTCCGGCAGCAGGCGCTCCAGCACCGCGTCCACCAGGCGCTGCAGGCGCTCCTGCAGGGCGAAGGCGGCCAGGCCCTTGGTCTTGAGCGTGCTCGCCACCGCCTCGCCCAAGGCCAGCTCGTAATAGCCCAGCACCAGCTTTTCCTTGCTGGGGAAGTATTTGTAGATGGTGGCGTCGCCCAGGCCGGCGGCGCGCGCGATCTGCTTCATGCTGGTGGACTCGTAGCCCTGGCGGCTCATCAGCTCCACCGCGGCGGCCAGGACGAGGCGCTGGTTCTTGTCCTGCTGCGACTTGGATATCTTCATTTGCTATCCATTAAAACGACAAATTCAAACGTCAATGGATAGTACGTATACAACACAGGGTTTGCAAGCTAAACCTGCTGGCGTTCTTCGCCGTCGTGGCGCCGTAGCGCC
Source organism: Paucibacter soli (assembly GCF_037482845.1). NCBI lineage: Bacteria > Pseudomonadati > Pseudomonadota > Betaproteobacteria > Burkholderiales > Sphaerotilaceae > Roseateles > Paucibacter soli. The sequence continues at coordinate 151,273 of NZ_JBBHJW010000005.1, read as the reverse complement.
TGGCGCCCACCATGGCGTGGCGGCCCGCCATCTGACGACATATTGCACAGGAGTGCCGGCCAGCTGTCGGGATATGCTGAACTTCCCTAGGCGTCGCGCCCGGTGGCTTCACTACACTGCGCCGGGCATGCAGAGGAGAACGCATGGCGGGTCGCGGCATTCGAAATGCCACGCCGTGCGTCGATAGGGCAGAGGATGAGCAAGGCTTTCTTGGCTGACGCAGGAGCTCGTGCACCCGGTGCAGGTGCTGCTTGCCTGCGCCTGGCGCTGAGTCTGGGCCTGACGCTGGGCCTGCCGGCCTGCCAGCCACCGGCCGCGCCCGTCACGGCAAGCCCCCCGGTGGCGGCCGGCCAGCTGCGCGGCAGCAGCGCCAGCTGGGCGGCACTGGAACAGATCGAGCGGCGCGACATCGCCCTGCCCAAGCAGGATGCCCAGGCCCTGCAGAGCCTGCTGGAGCAATTGCCAGCCGGTAGCGCCGAACGCCTGGAGGCGCTCAGCCTGCGTGCTACCCTGCTGGCCAATCTGGGTGAGCGCAGCGGGCTTGACCAGATCCTGCAGGAGCTGGAGCAATGGCCCAAGGAGGCGCTGCGCCCAGCCGCGCAACTGGCCGCCAAGCTCGCCCGCGCCACCCGGTTTGCCAAGAACGGCGAGCTGGCCGCGGCCAGCCAGGCCCTCGCGGGCCTGGCCGCCTACCGGCCCGGCCCGGTCGAGGCCGGCCTGCTGTGGCGTGCCCAGCTGCGCCTGTCCAAGGTAATGGGTGACCGCGGCGAGATGGACGAGGCCATCAACGGCGGGCTGGCGGCGCTCAAGCTGGCCGAGCGCATGGACTCGCACTGGCGTCGCGCGATTTCGCTGGGCAATCTGGCCTTCGCCTACTTCCGCGCCCAGCAACAGGAGCGCGCCGCCGCCACCGATGCACAGGCGCTCGCCGAGGCCCAGCTGGATCCCGACCCGGTGACGCTGAATTCGGTCTACACCTCGCGCTTCATCGTCTACTCCGAACAGGGCGACGGCCGCATTGCCACGGAGGCCAACGCGCAGGCGTTGGCGGCGGCACGCGAGATGAAGTCCGACACGCTGGTATCGCTGGCGCTGGGCAACTCGGCCGACTACCACCTCAGGCGCGGCAACTATGCCAAGGCCTTGCAGCTGGCGCAGGAAAGCCTGGCGCTGGCCGCGAAGACCCAGGACGTGGCCGCCGAGACGCTGGCGCGCCACAACGCCGGCATTGCCAAGATCGGTCTGCACCGGCTGGACGAGGGCAAGCGCGAGGTCATGCAGGCGATTGCAATGGACGAGCAGCGCGAGGCCAGCACCTATGCGGCCGACGGCTGGCTGGAGCTGGGTGGCTATCTGGAGCGTTTTGGCGACCTCAGCGGCGCCGTCCATGCCTACCACCAGGCGCGCCGGCTCTCCGATCTGGTGCTGCGCGAAGAGAACCGCAAGGCCGTGCTGGAAGCGCAGGCGCGCTACGACGACGAGCAGCGCGCCAAGGAAATTGCCCTGCTCAACCACGACAACAGCCTCAAGGAAGAGCAGATCACGGCGCGCGACCTGCAGCTCAAGCTGTGGGGCGCGCTGGGCGGCTGCGTGCTGGTCTCGGCGGCGCTGCTGAGCCTGGCCTACCGCCGCGTGCGCAAGACCAACCAGGCCCTCAAGAACACCAACGAATCGCTGCGCATCCAGAGCGAGCGCGACCCGCTCACCGGGCTGGCGAACCGACGCCATTTCCAGGCCGCCATCAAGCTGCTGGCCGACCAGGGCAGGCTCTCGGGCACGGTGTTCCTGATCGACATCGACCACTTCAAGCGCGTCAACGACGTGCATGGCCATGCGGCCGGCGACTCGGTGCTGATCGAGGTGGCACGGCGCCTGCGCCAGACGCTGCGCGAACAGGACCTGGTGGTGCGCTGGGGCGGCGAGGAGTTCCTCATCGTGGTGGCCTCGCGCGCCGCCGACGACGCCCGCCTGCTGGCGCAGCGCCTGCTGGACCAGATCGGCCAGCAGGCCGTGCAACATGGCAGTCAGGCCATCGCCGTGACGGCCTCGATCGGCTTCGCCAGCTTCCCGCTCGCGCCGCACAACCTGGCGGTCAACTGGGAGCGCGCCATCGACCTGGTGGACACCGTCATGTACATGGCCAAGGCGCATGGCCGCAACCGGGCCTATGGCATCGAAAGCATGGAAGCCTCCGACGAAGACAGCCTGCAGGACCTGGCCGGCCGCATGGAGGCGGCCTGGCACGAGGGCCGGGTCCAGCTCTGCAGCCTGCAGGGGCCGCAGGCCGAGGAGGCGGCATGACTCGGCCGGGCAGCGCCGCATGCCTGGCGCTTGCACTGACCTGGTGCGCATGCGCCCAGGCCCAGTCCTTCGATGCCGAACTCGACACCCGGCTGGCGCCGGTGGCGCGCCTGGCCGCCAACCATCCCGAGGCCGGCCTGCAGGTGCTGGAGCGCCTGCAGAAGGAGAAGCATGGCGGTGGCGCCGAGTCCGGCCATTGGCAGTTCGAACTGGCGCGTGCGCGCTTGCTGCTGGCCATCGGCGAGATCCGCCAGGCGCAGGAGCTGGCCGAGAAGCTGGCGCGCCGCTCCGAAGACCATGCCAAGCTGCTGCGCGCCGAGATCGCCGAGCAAGGCGCACAGAGCGACCTGGCCGGCGAGCTGGCGCAGCAAAGCCTGCAGGGTCTGGAGCGCGGCTGCTCGCGCAGCCAGCCGGCCGAAAGCGTGGCCAGCGGCATGTGCGATTTCCGCGCCAGCTGGGCGGCATTGCGCATCCTGCAGCGCCACCAGACCAACCGTGGCGAACTCGCCTTCGCCAACACCAGCAACAGCTTCGCGCTGGCCTTGGTCCAGGCCGGACACGACAAGCTGATGACGGTGTTCAGCCTGGGCGACCTGGCCCTGCTGAACCAGCTGCAAGGCCAGCCCGAGGCGATGAACAAGCACATCGCGCTGGCGCTGCAGACCGCGCAGGGCGATGCCGAGGCCATGGCCAGGGTGAAGATCTACGAAGCCGCGCTGGCGGCGCGCCGGCACGAGCCCGCCGTGCAGCTCAAGCTGCTGGAAGAGGCCTTGCGCTATGCCACCGAGGCCGATGCCACGCGCGACGTGGCGCAGGTGCAGGGCAATCTGGTCGACTCCTATATGCACCAGGGCGAGCCCGCCAAGGCCGTGGCGATGGCCAGGCTGGCGCTGCCGGTGATCACGCGCTTCCGCGACCTGCGCTTTGAACGCACGCTGCGCCACAACCTCTCGGTGGCGCTGGTGCTGCTCAAGCAGTTCGACGCCGCCCGGCAGGAGATCGCGCGCGTGGACGTGCTGCGCCAGAGCCAGACCGAAGGCGCGCAGCGCGTCGCCGAGCTGCGCGAGCTGGGCCAGGCCTTCGCCGACGCCGGCCAGGCCAAGGAGGCCATCCGTCTCTACCACGAGGAGCGCCAGCTCAGCGCCGAGGTGGCGGCACGCAACCGCGAGGCCTCGCTGCAGCAGCTGCGCCTGAAGTACGACAGCGAGGGCAAGCAGCGCGACCTGCAGCTGCTGGCTCGCGAGAACGCCGTCAAGGAGCAGCAGCTCGTCAACCGCCAGCGCGCCAGCCAGGTAGGCGTGGCGCTGGCGGTGCTGCTGGGCCTGTCGATGCTGCTGGTGGGCTGGATGCTGCTGCGCGTGCGCGATGCCAACCGCAGGCTCAAGGCCAAGCAGGCGCTGCTGCGCATCCAGAGCGAGCGCGACCCGCTCACCGAGCTGGCGAATCGGCGCCACTTCCTGGGCGTGATGGCGCAGCAGGAGGCCGATTGCTTCGAGGGCGCCCTGCTGATGGTCGACATCGACCACTTCAAGCATGTCAACGACCGCCATGGCCATGCCGCGGGCGACATCGTGATCTGCGAGGTGGCCAAACGCATCACCCAGGCGGTGCGCAACGAAGACCTGGTGGTGCGTTGGGGCGGTGAGGAATTCCTGGTGTTCGCGCCCGGTGTGCCGCAAAGCCAGCTGCCGCAGCTGGCCGAACGCATCCTGTTCGGCGTGGGCAGCACGCCGGTGCAGATCGAGAGCGGCCCGCTGCAGGTGAGCGTGTCGATCGGCTATGCGCATTTCCCGCTGCCGCCCTCCAGGCTCAAGCTGCACTGGGAGCAGGCGGTGAACTGGGCCGACATGGCGCTCTACACCGCCAAGTCGCAGGGCCGCAACCGCGCGGTCGGCATCGTCACCGTGCTGGCGCAGGACAGCGACGCGCTGCTGCAGATCGAGGCCGACTTCGACGCCGCCTGCTCGTCCGAACGCGTCAGCCTGCAGCAGGTGGCAGGGCCGCCGCGCTGGCAGAACTCCACCCAGCATTCACAGTTTTCATAGTGGAAGCCCCAGGGCGCGGCGGCGAGACCGCGCCAGATACTGGTGCGCATGAGCAAGCCGACGCGCCGTGAACTGCTGGGCCTGGCCGCCCTGAGCATCAGCCCCTGGTCGCTGGCACAAGCCCCCTGGCCGAACCGGCCGCTGCGCATCGTCGTGCCCTTCGCACCCGGCGGCACCACCGACCTGCTGGCACGCGCCATCGCGCCCGAGCTGCAGAAGGCGCTGGGCCAGCCGGTGCTGGTGGAAAACCGGCCCGGCGCGGGCGGCAACCTGGGTGCCGCCGAGGTCGCCAAGTCCAGCGACGGCCATACCCTGCTGATGGGCACGGTGGGCACGCATGCGATCAACCAGTCGCTCTACCCCAAGCTGCCCTACGACCCGGTGAAGGACTTCTCGCCCATCACCCTGGTGGCGGCGGTGCCCAATGTGCTGGTGCTGAACCCGGCGCGTGCGCAGCATTACGGCATCAACTCGGTGGCCGATCTGGTGCGGGTGGCGCGCGCCAACCCCGGCCGGCTGAACATGGCGTCGAGCGGCAACGGCACCTCCATCCACCTGGCCGGCGAGCTGTTCAAGAGCATGACCGGCAGCTTCATGCTGCACTTCCCCTACCGTGGTTCCGGGCCGGCGCTGATGGACCTGATGGCCGGCAACACCGACCTGATGTTCGACAACCTGCCCTCGGCGCTGCCGCACATCAAGGCCGGCAAGCTCAAGGCCCTGGCCGTCACCAGCGCGCAGCGCAGCGAGGCGGTGCCCGAGCTGCCCACCATCGCCGAGGCCGGCGGCGCCTTGCTGAAAGGTTATGAGGCCAGCTCCTGGTTCGGCCTGCTCGCGCCTTCCAGCATGCCTGCCGACCAGGTGGCGCGGCTGCAGCGCGAGGTGGCCAGGTCGCTCGCCAATCCGGCCATCAGGGAACGCATGGCTGCGCAGGGCGCGCTCGCCAGCGGCAACACGAGCGCCGAGTTCGCCGCCCTGATTGCCAGCGAGAGCGCCAAATGGGCCAGGGTGGTGAAGACTTCGGGCGCCAAGGTCGATTGAGGCGGCGCACAAGCGCTGCCTATACTCGCGCCGCATGCCCCTCCTCCCGCCCCACTGGCGCAGCTACGGCCAGCACCTTCTCAAGGACGATCTGCTCGCCGCGCTGGTGGTGAGCGTACTGCTGATCCCGCAAAGCCTGGCCTATGCCATGCTGGCCGGCCTGCCCGCCCAGGTGGGCCTGTATGCCAGTCTGCTGCCGCTGCTGTTCTATGCCGCCTTCGGCTCAAGCCCCTTTCTGGCGGTGGGTCCGGTGGCGGTGCTGGCGCTGATGATCGCGCAGACCCTGGGCCTGGCCCCAGCGGGCGTGAGCCCCGGCGAGGCGGCCCTGGTGCTGGCGACCGAGATCGGCCTGATCCTGGCCCTGGCCGCGGCGCTGCGCCTGGACGCCCTGGCCGCGCTGCTGAGCGTGCCGGTGCTGCACGGCTTCGAGACCGGCGCCACCCTCACGATTGCCGCCAGCCAATTGCCGGTGCTGCTGGGCAGCCCGGCCCAGGGCTTCGACCTGCCGACCATTGTGCAAAGCGCCGCCGCCAGCGGCTGGATCGCCAGGCCGCTCACCGCCGCCTTCGGCCTGGGCGCGCTGGCGCTGCTGGTGCTGGCCCGGCAAGGTCTGAGCCCGGTGCTGGCGCGGCTGGCGCCGCTGGCCCTGCTGCTGGCGGCAATGGCGCTGGCCTGGCGCAGCGATGCGGGCGGCCATGGCGTCAGCCTGGTGGGCCAGCTGCCGCCCCTGCACATGCCGTTCACGCTGCCGCGCCTGCAGGCCGAGCTCTGGTGGGCGCTGCTGCCGGGCGCGGCGGTGATCGCCCTGGTGGGCTATGTCAGCAGTCTGGTGGTGGCGGAATCGCTGGCGCGGCGCCATGCCCAACGCGTCACGCCACGGCGTGAGCTGATGGGTCTGGCGGCCGCCAACCTGGCCGCCGCGCTGACTGGCGGCATGCCGGTGGCGGCGAGCTTCTCGCGCAGTGTGCTGATGAGCGATGCCGGCGCGCGCACCCGCATGGCCGGGGTGCTGGTGGCCCTCTTCATGGCCATGGCCATGCTGCTGCTGGCGCCCGCGCTGGCCTGGCTGCCCAAGTCGGTGCTGGCGGCCACCATCATGGTGGCGGTGCTCTCTGGGCTCAAGCTGGGCCCGTACGCGCAGGCCTGGCGCTATGACAGGCCCGAGTGCCTGCTGATGCTGGGCGTCAGCCTGCTGGTGCTGTGCTGGGGCATCACGCCGGCGCTGGGCCTGGGCGTGCTGGGCGCCATCGCCCTGCTGCTGCAGCGCACCGCGCGCCCGCATGTGGCGCTGATCGGCCGCGTGCCGGGCACCGAGCATTACCGCAATGTGGGCCGCTACCAGGTCGAATGCCAGCCCGGCGTGCTGGGCCTGCGCATCGACGAAAGCCTGCTGTTCACGAATGTGCGCAATCTCAGCGACGTGGTGCAGGGCCATCTGGACCAGCATCCCGAGGCCAGGCGGGTGGTGCTGCTGATGTCGCCGGTGAACGGCATCGATTTCAGCGGCCTGGAGGCGCTGCGCGAGCTGCACGATGCGCTGGCGCGCCAGCATGTGCGCCTGGATCTCAGCGAGGTCAAGGGCCCGGTGCTGGACCGCCTGAAGGCGAGCGACTGGCAGCGCTGGTTCAAGGGCCGGCTCTATCTGAGCCACCACCAGGGCATGGTGGAGGGTCTGGGCCAGTCGCCCGATTGGGTGAGCCCCTAGCGATCGGCAAACGCCAGCCGCAGCCCGAAGCCCACGAACATCGCGCCGATGGCGCGGTTCAGCCAGGCCGCCGAGCGGCCAGCCAGGCGTACGCGCCGGCTCGCCATGGCGGTGCTCCAGGCCAGGAAGTGGCACCACAGCATGCCGTTGAAATCGAAGATCGCACCCAGCACGATGAAGGCCAGCGCCTTGTGCTCGGCCGCCGGGTCTATGAACTGCGGCACAAAGGCGAGGAAGAACAGCGCCACCTTGGGGTTCAGCAGATTGGTCCAGAAACCCTGGGCAAAGATCTTGCGATAAGGCAGGGCCGCCGGCGGCGGCGCCTCGACGGCAGCCGCCGGCTTGCCACGCGCCAGCAGCATGCCGGCCCCCACATAAAGCAGATAGGCCGCGCCCAGCAGCTTGACGATGCCGAAGGCGGTGGCCGAGGTGGCAAGCAGGGCCGAGAGCCCCAGCGCCGCCGCCAGGATATGCACGATGGTGCCAGCGCCTACGCCCAGCGCCGCCGCCGATCCGGCACGCCAGCCCTGGCTGGCGCTGCGCGCCATGATGAGGACGGAGTCCGGCCCCGGCGCGATGTTGAGCAGCAGCCCGGAAATGATAAACAGGCCCAGATCGTGGATGCCCAGCATGGGTGGTTTTCCTTCGCCAAAGGCGATCAGTCTACGGTAACCTAGGACCTGTTCACGCCACGCCAGGGAGTCTGCCAGCGGCGAGCCGCGGCACCACGCACATGGCCATGGCACGCCTGTCCTCCTGCTTGCACGCGCTGACGAGGCTGCTCGCCCTGCTGGCCGGCCTGCTGCTGGCCCCCGCCGTCGCAGAGGCGCAGAGCGCGGCCATGCAGACCCTGCGTTTCCAGCATCTGCGCGGCGAGCAGGGCCTGCCGGACGATTCGGTGACCGCGCTGCTGCAGGACCCGCGCGGCTTCATGTGGCTGGGCACGGTGGCCGGGCTGGCGCGCTACGACGGCCGGCGCATGAAGCTGTTTGGCTCCGAGCCCGAGCAGGCCGCCAGCCTCAGCCATGCCTTCGTGCAGGCGCTGCTGGCGGATGGCGCGGGCGGCATGTGGGTGGGCACGGCGCGCGGCCTCGACCATCTGGACTGGGGCAGCGAGCGCATCCGCCGCCACGAGCTACCTGCCTGGATGAGCGCTCAGCAGCGGCGCGTGTTTGCGCTGGCCCCGAATGGCAGCGGCCGCCTCTGGCTGGCCACCGCGGGCGGCCTGCTGCGCTACGAGCTCAGCAGCGGACGCGCCGAGCGGGTCGGCGGCGACGCCAGCGCCACCGCACGCGCCCTGCTGCCCGACGGCAGCGGCGGTGTCTGGGTCGGCCAGGGCGCGCAGGTCAGGCACCTGGATGCCGAGGGCCGCGAGCTGCTAAGCCTGGATGCCGCCGCCGCCAGCGGCGACGCCGTGCGCGGCACGGTGCGCAGCCTGCTGCTGGACCACCGGCAGCGTCTCTGGGTCGGCACGCATGCGGGCGCACAGATCTGGGAGCTCGGCGGCAACGCGCCACGCCTGCACGCCGATACCGCCCTGCTGCCCAAGCTGGGCGTGGTGTACGCCTTGCGCCAGGACGGTGAGAAAACCGTCTGGCTGGGCAGCAGCACCGGCCTGCTGCGGCTGCGCGATGCCGCGCCGCCGGCCGAATGGTTTCGCCACCATCCGGCGCTGCCGAACAGCCTGGGCGGCGACGCCGTCGCCGCGCTGTTCCAGGACGAGGCCGGCACGCTGTGGGTCGGCACCTGGGGTGATGGCGTGAGTCTGGTAGACCTGCAGAGCCAGGGTTTCACCAGCTACCGCCACCTGCCCGATGTGGCCGACAGCCTGGCCCAGCCGGGCGTGATGGCGATCGTGCCGGACGGCCGCGCCCATGCCTGGGTAGGCACTTACGGCGCCGGCCTGAACCGCCTGCACCTGCCGAGCGGCCATGCCGAGCGCATCGCACCGTCCGCCACCGGCGTCGCCCGCATCAAGGCCCTGCTGCCCGAGGGTGCCGAGCGGCTCTGGATCGGTGGCGAGGAGGGCCTGACGCGCTACGACACGCGCCTGCAACGCCACCAGCGCATCGCGCTGGACCACCGCACACCGGGCGGCGCCTCGATCAGCTCGCTGCTGCGCGACCGCCAGGGCGAGGTCTGGGCCGGCAGCGCGGCAGGCCTGTACCGCATCGACGCCACGGGCCGGCTGCGCAGCTACCGCGCCACCGGCAGCCCCGGCGCGCTCGCGCACGACACGGTGGACTGCCTGCTGGAAGACCGCGAGGGCCGGCTGTGGATAGGCACCAAGGGCGGCCTGCACCGCTGGCGTCCCGAGAGCGAGAGCTTCGAACAGCCCTTGCGGCCCAGCGCCGGCATCGCCAACCCGGCGCGCCTGAACATCCAGGCACTGCGCCAGGACAGCCGCGGACGCATCTGGGTAGGCACCGACCTGGGCCTCTACGAGCTGCTGGAGGACGGCTCGGGCTGGACCCTGGCCTCCTGGCGCCACACCCTGGGCATGCCGCCGGGCTGGATCAATGCGATCCAGGACGCCGTCGACGGCGAACTCTGGATGTCGGGCCAGCGCGGCCTGGTGCGCCTGCGCCCCGAGCAGCATATGGCGCGCCTCTACCCCAGCCATGGCGGCCCCTTCGACGGCGTGTTCAGCTTCGGCGCGGCGGCGCGCAGCGAGGATGGCAGCCTGTTCTTCGGCGCGGCGGCGCTCTATGTCTTCAAGCCCGAGCTGCTGCGCGACAACCTCGCCCCGCCGCGCGTGGTGCTGTCGGACCTGTTGGTGTTCAACCGCTCGCTGCTGGCGAGCGATACGCAAGCCGCCGCGGCGCCGGCCGAGTCCGGCTCCGGCAGCACACCGCCGAGCCTGCAGCAACTGGGCATAGCCGGGCCCCTGCACGAGGCCCGTACGCTGCGGCTCTCGCACCGCGAGGCGATGGTGAGCCTGGAGTTCGCCGCCCTGAGCTATTACGACCACGCGCTCAACCAGTACGCCTGGATGCTGGAGGGCTTCGACAAGGAATGGATCTACGGCAAGCCCGGCGAGGGCGTGGCCACCTACACCAACCTGGACCCGGGCAGCTACCGCCTGCTTGTCAAGGCGGCGGGCGCTGGCGGGGTCTGGAGCGAGGGCGCCTTCGGCCTCTCGGTGGAGGTACTTCCGCCCTGGTGGGGCAGCCGCTGGTTCCGCGCCCTGGCCCTCGCCCTGCTGCTGCTGGGCCTGGCCCTGCTGCACCAGCTGCGCCTGCGCTCGCTGCAGCGCGCCCGGCAATTGCTGGAGCAGCAGGTGCAGGCGCGCACCCAACAGGTGGTGGAACAGCAGCAGCAGCTGGAGCGCGAGAAGCGCGCGGTGGAGGTGCAGCATGAGGCCGCCGAGCGCGCGCGCCGCAGCATCACCCTGCTGAGCGAGATCGGCCGCGAGCTCACCGCCTCGCTGGACGCCAAGGACATCTGCGAGACGCTCTACCGCCATGTCGACAAGCTGATGGACGCCAGCGTGTTCGGCGTCGGCCTGGTGGACTGGGACGAGCGCCTGCTGCGCTTCGACTTTGTGCGCCAGGGCGGTCGCGCCTTCAAGCCCTACAAGCGCAGCCTCGACGCCCAGGAACAGCATGCCTCGCAATGCGCCCTGCATGCGCGCGAGCTGATCGTGCGCGAGCTGGGCCGCGATGTGCGCATGCTGGACGAGCGTGTGCGCGCCCTCGGCGAGGCCCAGCAGGTCGAGCTGGAGGACGGCATGGCGCCGAGCCCGGCGCGCTCGGGCCTTTATGTGCCCATGCTGCTGAAGGGCCAGGTCATGGGCGTCATCAGCGTGTTGAGCAGCCGGCCCGACGCCTACCGTGAAACCGACCTCGACATGCTGCGCAATCTGGGCGCCTATGCTGCGGTGGCGCTGGCCAAGGCCGAGGCCTATCACCACCTAGAGCTGACGCGTGAAAAGCTGGTGGAGCAGGAGAAGCTGGCGGCGCTGGGCGCGCTGGTGGCCGGCGTTGCACATGAACTCAACACGCCGATCGGCAACGCCCTGATGATGGCCAGCACCCTGCGCGACAGCAGCCGACGCTTCAAGCAGCGCCTCGGCGACGGCGGCCTGCGCCGCTCCGAGCTGGACGGCTATTGCGAGGGCATCAACGCTTCGGCCGAGTTGCTGATGAAGAGCCTGGAGGGCGCCGCCACCCTGGTGCAGAGCTTCAAGCAGCTGGCGCTGGACCAGCGCTCGGACCAGCGCCGCAGCTTCGATCTGCAGCTGGTCTGCACCGAGGTCGCACTGACCCTGCAGAACTTCCTGCGCCACGACCAGCACGAGCTGCAACTCGATGTGCCCGGTGGCATCTTGCTGGACAGCTACCCCGGCCCGCTCGGCCAGGTGCTCAGCAACCTGATCGTCAACGCCGTGCTGCATGGCTTCGAGGGCCGCAAGGGCGGCCATATCCGGCTCGCCGCCGAGCTGCAGGGGCGCGAGCAGGTGCTGCTAAGCTGCAGCGACAACGGCCGCGGCATCGCCCCCGCCCACCTGAAGCGCATCTTCGAGCCCTTCTTCACCACCCGGCTGGGCCAGGGCGGCAGCGGCCTGGGCCTGCACATCAGCTACAACATCGTCAACTCGCTGCTGGGCGGCAGCATCACTGCCAGCACCGCGCCGGGCGCGGGCGCGTGTTTCGAGCTGCTGTTGCCGCTGAAGGCGCCGCAGGCGCAGAGTTTCGAGATCTGACGGCTACTGCCAGACCCGGTAGGCCCAGAAGCCCTCGTCGCAGGCGATGCGTCGACGCAATTCCGCGGGTGTGCAGCCGGTGATGCGGCGCGACTCGCGGCACAGATGCGATTGGTCGGCAAAGCCCTGCTCCAACGCCAGCTGGGCCCAGGCCGGTGGCTGCGGCGCGCGCAGGGCGGCGAAGAAGGTGCGCTCGGCGCGCCCCAGGCCGCGCAGCTCGCGCAAGGGCTGGCCGGCCCAGGCACGAATGCGCCGCTCCAGCTGGCGCAGGCTGCGCCCCGCTGCCGAGCTCGCCGCATGCAGGGCCAGGCCCTCGGCCCACTCGGCATAGCGCTGCAAGCCAGGCGCCGGCTGCGCCCGCCACAAGGGCCGCAGAAAGGCCTCGATGCAGGCCATGCGCGCGGCGTCGTCGGGCGCGGCAGCCACCTCGGCGGCCATCGCCAGCCAGCTTGGCGGCAGCAGGGCAGCGGCGTCCACGCTGCGGTTCATGAGGCTCGCCGGGGCCAGGCCGGTAAGGCGCTGCAAGGCATCCGGCAGCAGCAGCAGCATCAGGCCATGGGCGGGGCCGGGATTCCAGGTGATGCTGGGCATGGTCTGCGGCCCGCTCAGGCTGAGGGCCACCGGCAAGCGCTGGCGCGGGCTCGTGAGCAAGGCCGGCGCACCCGGCGCCAGCAGCTCGGCCGTGCCCGCGAGCCACCAGTTCAGGCTGCACAGCGGCGTGGCCGGGTAGTGGTTGAAGCGCTGCTCTGGCGGCAGTTCCTGGCCCATGGTGCTGCGGCACATCAGGCCGCGCACACAGCCCGCCAGGCTGGGATGCGGCAGCAGCAGGCGGCTGTAGGAATTCGACTCGGCAGGCATGGCGCAGCAGTCTACGCAATGTCGAAACTCTTCAATACGCCGCCGCGCCGGCACGCGAGCATGGCGGCCTGCGCCACCAGAAGGGACCCGCTCCGTGCTCCACCGCATCACCGATCAGCTCTGGCATGTCCAGCATCAATTCCGCGCCAACGGCCTGGCCATCAGCACACGCATGAGCGTGGTGCAGCTGCCCGGCAGCCGGCTCTGGCTGCACTCGCCGGTACCCATAAACGCCGCGCTGCGCGCCCAGCTGCGCGAGCTTGGCGAGGTGAGTTACATCGTCGCACCCAGCAAGACCCACCACCTCTTCCTGGCCGATGGCGCGGCCGCCTTCCCCCAGGCGCAGCAGTTTGGCGCGCCCGGCTTGCAGGCCAAACGGCCCGAGCTCGCGAGCTTGCACGAGCTGCCCGAAGCCGCCACGGCACCCTGGGCGCCCGAGCTCGACTGGACGCTGTTCGAAGGCATCCCCTACGCCAACGAAACCGTCTGGTTCCACCGCCCCTCGGCCAGCCTGATACTCACCGACCTGCTGCAATGCTGGCAGGGCGAGCTCGGCTGGCCGGCCCGGCTCTATGCGCACCTGACCGGTGTGCACCGGCAACTGGCCGCCCCCCGCACGGTACGCGCCCTGGTGCGCGACCGTGCGGCCGTGCGACGCAGCACCGAGCGCCTGCTGGCCTGGCCGTTCGAGCGCGTGCTGATGGCGCATGACGCGGTGATCGACAAGGATGCCCATGCGCGGGTGGCGCAGGCCTTGCGTTCCCTGTGCTAGAACTGCACATGCGCGGTCGAGCCGCCGTCCACATACCAGTTCGCGCCCGCCACAAAGCTCGCCGCCGGGCTCGACACAAAGGCCACCACGCGCGCCACCTCTTCGGGCGTGGCCAGGCGCTGCATCGGGTTGCGCGCCAGCACGCGCGCGTAGAGCTCGGGCTCCTCGCGCCGCGCGCGGCCCCAGATGCCGCCCTCGAACAGGGTATCGCCGGGCGAGACGGTGTTGACGCGCACACTTGGCAGCAGGCGCGCCGAGAGGGACTTCATGTAATGCGCCAGCGCCGCCTTGGCAGCACCATAGGCGGCCGAGTTGGGCGCTGCCAGCGAGCCGGCCTTGGAGCCCACATAGCTCAGCGCGCCATGCGACGAGCGCTGCAGCAGCGGCAGCACCGCCTCGCAACAGGCCACTGTGGCGCGCACATCGGTGTGCAGCGCGGCCTCCCAGTCGCCGGACAGCGCGCTCACGTTGGCAACGAAGATGTCCAGCGCCTCGAACTCGGACAGCCAGGCGCCAAAGGCTGCGGCATCGGTGACATCCAGCGCGCGCGCGCTGACACGCCCGGGCAGGCCCGCGCAGCGCGCCAGCTGGGCCTCGATGCGGCCCGCATCGCGCGCGCAAAAAGCCACCTCGCAGCCCTCGGCCGCGAGCGCCTGCACGATGGCCGCACCGATGCCGGCCGAGCCGCCGGTGACGATGGCCCTCAGGCCTTGCAGTTGCAGATCCATGCGCTGGTCCTGCTGAGATTCACTGCCCCGCCGGCGCTTCCCAGAGCTCGACCTTGTTGCCCTCGGGGTCCATCACCCAGCCGAACTTGCCGTACTCGGAGTCCTCGGTCTTGTCCAGCACCTGGCAGCCCTCGGCGCGCAGCGCCGCCAGCAGTGCCTGCAGGTCGGCCACGCGGTAATTGATCATGAAGGGCGCCGTGCTGGGGGCGTAGTAGTCGTTGTCGGCCGCGCCGATGTTCCAGATCGTGCTGCCGCCGCAGGGCTTGCCCTGCCCATCGGCCCAGCTGAAGGCCGCGCCGCCCCAGGGCTGCACGTCTATGCCCAGATGGCGCTGATACCAGGCGCGCAGCGCCTCGGCATCCCTGGCCTTGAAGAAGATTCCGCCGATACCGGTGACGCGTTGCATGGAAAGCTCCCGTGACAGTTGATCGCCTGATGCTAGCCCGGGCGAGCCGGCTTTCACAGCCCGCCGTCCAGCCGCTTGCTCATGAAGCAGCGCGAGCCGCCCGGCGGATAGTCGCCTATTTCGCCAAACACCTTGTAGCCCAGGCCCTCGTAGAAGCCGCGCGCCTGGAAGCTGAAGGTATCGAGCCAGGAGCCCACGCAGCCACGCGAGCGTGCCTCGGCCTCGGCCTGCAGCAGCAGCTTGCTGCCCATGCCCTGGCCGCGCAAATGCTCGGGCACGGCCAGCAGCTGGGTGTAGAGCCAGCCGTAGCCGGTGCTGCCCCAGAGGCCCCCGACGATCTGGCCAGCGCCATCCTGGATGGTGATGACCAGGGGCTGGTAGTTCCCGGGCCCGGCCTGCGCCTCGTTGTAGGCGCGCAGTGGCGCCACGATGGCCAGGCGGGTGGCCTCGTCGGCGACGTCGCTGAGGCTGAGTTGGTAATTTGTCATCGCCCGATGGTAGGTGCAGCGGGGGGGGCTGCCGCCGGACCTACAGAAGCTTCTCCATGAACACCCCGGTCGCGTCGGCCACATGACTTCCAAATGGGCCGCAAGGCCGGTAGCCCATACCGCGGTAGAGGGCCTGGGCCTCGGGCTGGTGTATGCCGGTTTCGAGCCGCGCCAGCGTCAGGCCCTGGGCCTGCAGCAGCAGCTCCAGGCGCTGCATCAAGGCCTTGGAGATGCCGCGGCCGCGCCAGGCCTCGGCAACAAACACGCGTTTGATTTCGCCATAGGGCTCGGCCGCCGCATCGTCCTGCACGCGCTTGGCGGCGCCACAAGCCACCAGCTGCCCCTGCCACCAGGCACCCAGCAGGCTCACGCCCGGGCGACCCAGGGCTTCGGCCGTCTCGAGATGGGCCTCGTCAAGGGCCGGGTAGCGCACCCGCATATAGGCGTCGGAGGCCGTCAGCAGCGCCTGTGCCTCGGCCGGCGCCAGCGGCGCGATGCGCAGTGGGCCGGGGTTGCTCAGCGTGAAGTCCACCTCCACCGAGCCCGGCCGCATCGCACCGCGCGCCCAGCCCTGGGCGGCGTAAAAACGGTCGGCGCGGGTGTTCGCCTCGGTGCCCAGCAGCACGCGCTCGAAGCCCAGGCCGAACAGCCAGTCCGCCGCCAAACGCAGCAATTGCTTGCCCGCGCCCAGGCCCTCGCGGCCGGGTTGGGTGAACAGCGCCCAGATCGAGGCATCCGCGGCGGCAGCATAGGAGAAGGCGATGATCTCGCCCTCCAGCTCGGCCACCCAGCCGCGGCCGAGCTTGTGCAGATAGTCCTCGTACATCTGGGTGGTGACGCGCGCCGGATTGTTGAGGCGGTTCTCCTGCACGGCAATGCGTATCGCCGACATGGCCGGGATGTCGGCGCGGGTGGCGGGGCGGCGGTTCAGGTTCACATTCGTCATGCTTGCTATTGTGTTTGCCACTCGCGCCTGAGCAGGCTCAGCTGCAGCAGGTCGTGATGGCGGCCGCCCCAGAAGCCGACTTCGCGCGCCCGTCCTTCCTGCACGAATCCGAGCCGACGTGCGAGCTTGAGCGAGGCGGTGTTGTCGGGGTGGATCTGCGCCTCGACACGATGCAGCTCGCCCATCTCGGCAAAGCCCCAGTCGAGCACCGCGCGCAGCGCCTCCTGCATCAGGCCGCGGCCCGCCAGGCCGGGCGCGATCTCGTAGCCCAGCGCACATTTGCGCCAGCCACGGTGCCAGGCAAACAGGCCGCAGCTGCCGATCAGGCCGGCCGGCTGATCCTTCAGCTCCAGCCCCCAGCGCGTGCCCGGGTTGGGCGCCTGGCGCCAGCCTGCGAAGGTGCGCACCAGGTTTTCTGCCGCGGCCAGGTCGGCCATGGCATCGCAGCCGAACCAGCGCATATGCTCGGCATTGCCATGGATGGCCAACAAGGCCGGCGCATCGCTGGCCACGATCTCGCGCAGACGCAGGCGCGGGGTTTCCAGCACCGGAAAGTTTTCATTGCTGCTGCTGCTACTCATGCGGCCAATGTAGCCCCGGCATGCGCAGCGCGACACAAGTCAGGGCGTGGCGGCACGCCCCGGCCGCTCTATCACCCAATCAATCGCCAAACACCACCTTCTTGCGCTGCTCGACCCAGCCCTCCAGCTGCGGGCCGTAGACCTCGTCCACGCGGTTGCGCTTGACCTTGAAGGTGGGGGTGATGAAGCCGTTGTCCACCGTCCAGGGGGTCTTCACCGCCACCAGGCAATCCATCTGCTCATGCGGGTCGAGGTGGGCGTTGATGGACTTCAGGTGTGCGTTCAACTCGGCGCTGAGCTGCTCGCGCTGCGCCGGGTCCTGGCTGGCCGCGATGCCGTCGGCCGAGAGCATCACGATGCCCACCGGCTGACCCATATTGGCGCCGGTCACCACACAGGCTTCCACGGCGCTGTGCAGCATCAGCTTGTCCTCGATCGGCGCGGGCGCGACGTACTTGCCCTTGCTGGTCTTGAACAGGTCCTTCACGCGGCCGGTGATGCGCAGGCAGCCGCTCGGGTCCAGCTGGGCCTTGTCGCCGGTGCGCAGCCAGCCGTCCTCGGTGAAGGCCTGGCGGGTCAGCTCGGGCTCCTTGAAATAGCCCTGCATCAGCGCCGGGCTCTTCATCTGCAGCTCGCCGCTGGCCGGATCGATGCGCGTCTGCACGCCGTCATAGGCCGGGCCGACGGTGCCGGTCTGGTTCTTGCCGGGAATGGTGATGTGCGAGATCGCCAGGTTCTCGGTCATGCCATAGCCTTCGTTGATGGCCAGGCCCAGGCGGCGGTACCAGTCCAGCAGCGCCACCGGCATGGGCGCGGCGCCACCGGCGGCCACCCGGCATTGGTCCAGGCCCAGCGCCTTCATGATCTTGCGCCGCACCAGGCCGCCGATCAGCGGCAGGCGCAGGAGCTTGTCGAGCTTGGCCTGCGGCATCTTGTGCAGCACGCCCTGCTGGAACTTGACCCACAGGCGCGGCACCGAGAAGAAGATGGTGGGGCGGCAGCGCTGCAGATCGGCGGCAAAGGTGTCGAGCGAATCGGCGAAGTAGACGCGAAAACCCGCGCGCAGCCAGCCATGCTCGACCAGCACGCGCTCCACCACATGGGCCAGCGGCAGGTAGGAGAGCAGGCGGTCGTCGGCGCCCATGGGCACGCGGCCGATCGCGGCGGTGAGCGCCCAGGCGAAGTTGGTAAAGCTGTGCATCACGCCCTTGGGCGCTCCGGTGGTGCCCGAGGTGTAGATCAGCGTCGCCAGCTCGTCGGCGCCGCGCAGCGGCTCGCCTTGCAGAGGCGCGGTGCGCGCGCAGATCGCATCCCAGCCCTCGTAGGACTTCTTGGCATCGTCGGGCGAGAGCTTGTAGCTGATGCAGGGCAGGTCGGCCGGCACGCCGGGCTTCATGCCGGCCCAGCCGTCGAGCTTGCCGATGAAACAGGCCTTGGCCTCGCTATGGGCGAGGATCTGGCGGATCGTGTCGGGCGCCAGCGTCGGGTAGAGCGGCACCGAGACATAGCCGGCCATCCAGATCGCCAGGTCGCTCATCAGCCACCAGGCGCAGTTCTTGGAGAGTATGGCCACGCGCGAGCCGGGCTCCCAGCCCTGGGCCTGCAGATGCGCGGCCATGCGGCGCACCTGGTCGGCCACCTGGCCCCAGGTGAAGGTCTGGACCTCACCGCCACCAAGAGGCTGGGTCAGGATCACGCGCTCAGCGGCCGTGCGCTCCCAGTGGTAGAGGCGTTGCAGGGCGAGGCTGTCGGCGGGAATGCTGGCCATGGGGTCTTGTCTCCTGTTTTTCATACCACTGCTTGGTCTAGATAGCGAAGGCTATCTGCAGATGGTAGACAGAGTCGGCCAGGCCGCCAGCGGGTTTGTGCGGGTCCCGTCGATTTAAGAGGGCCCGCTCTAGCCGTGCTTTCTCAGCCCGCCTGCTCGGCCGCCAGCAGGGCCGCAAGGGCCTCCGCCAGCTGCTCGGCGCTGACGCCCTCGCCGCGCTGCACCGGCGCCTCGGCCAGCGCTGCCGCGCCCTCGCGCTTCAGGCGCGCCACCCACTGGCCGGCCTCGCGGCCTTGCTCGAAGCCCTGGCTCTGCAGCAAGACCTGACCCTCGGCGCTGGCGAGCTTGAAGTAGAACTTGCCGTCGGCCTCGCGGTACTGCTTGAACACCGGCAGGGCCGGCTTGGACTTGGCGGCGGGCGCGGCGGCGGCCGCCTTGAGCGGCTGGAAGCGGCGCAGGCCCACGGCCTCGCGCAGCTGGGCCAGCAGCGGCGCGGCGAGGGCGCGCGCCTTGGCGGCGCCCTCCTGCAGGATCGCCTCGATGCGTTCGGGATGCGCCATCAGCGCCTCGTAGCGCTCGCGCATCGGGCCGATCTCGGCCTCGATCAGCTCCACCAGACGCTGCTTGGCATCGCCCCAGCCCAGGCCGGCGCGCAACTCGGCCCGGAAGGCGGCGCGCTGCGCCGGCGTGGCAAAGGCGTCGTAAATCGTCACCAGGTGCGAATTGTCGGCATCCTTGGGCTCGCCGGGCAGCTTGGAATCGGTGACGATGCGCGCCACCGCCTCGCGCATCGCCTTGGCGCCACCCTCGAAGAGCGGGATCACGTTGTCGTAGCTCTTGCTCATCTTGCGGCCGTCGAGGCCGGGCAGCAGGGCCATGTCGGCCTCCACATTGGCCTCGGGCAGCACGAAGAATTCCTTGCCTTGGCCGAACAGATGGTTGAAGCGCTGTGCGACGTCGCGCGCCATCTCGATGTGCTGGACCTGGTCCTTGCCCACCGGCACGCGGTGCGCGTTGAACATCAGGATGTCGGCCGCCATCAGGATCGGGTAGCTGTACAGGCCCATGGTGATGCCGGCGTCGGGGTCCTCGCCGGCCGCCACATTGGCGTCCACCGCGCCCTTGTAGGCATGCGCCCGGTTCATCTGGCCCTTGGAGGTGACGCAGGTCAGCAGCCAGGTCAGCTCGGGAATCTCGGGAATGTCGCTCTGGCGGTAGAACACCACGCGCGAGGTATCCAGGCCGGCGGCCAGCCAGGTGGCGGCGATCTGCAGGCGCGAGGCCTCGATGCGGTCGGGCTCGTCGCACTTGATGAGGGCGTGGTAGTCGGCCATGAAGAAAAAGCTCTCCACACCGGGCTCGCGGCTGGCGGCGATGGCCGGGCGCACCGCGCCAACGAAGTTGCCGAGATGCAGGGTGCCGGTGGTGGTGATGCCGGTCAGGACGCGCTGGGTCATGGTAGGAATGCGGTGAGGTTCGGGCTTGGCCGCTATTGTCGCGGCAAAGCCCTCCCCCTTTCGGTGGGGTCAGTTCTTGCCCCGGCGGGCATGCGCATGGCCTAGGATAAGGCCGAGCGCGCCGCCAAAGCAGCGGCGCGACAAGCGAGGGTTGATGGCGAGGGCCCCGGATGGACAGTCTGATTCTGATCAGCTCCTGCATGCAGGTGGCGATGGGCGTGACCCTGTTGCTGCTCTGGCGGATCGACAAGCGCTACCTGTATGTGCGCCTGTGGGGCTGGAGTGCCGTGCTGCTGGGCGTGGGGCTGGCGCTGGGCATCGCCCTGGTGCCCGAGGACCTGCATGGCCCGCGCGGCGATGCCCAGGCCTTTGGAGCCTCGCTGGCCGTGATGGCCTCGCTCTACCTGCTGATGGCCGGCGCGCGCGCCTACCGCGACCTGCCCTGGCCGCGGCGGCGCTGGACCGCGGCACTGGGCCTGGCGATGCTGCTGATCGCCGGCCTGTCACGCGTGCAGCTCAGTTACGCGGTGCTGGCGGCCGCCGTCATCCTGGCCGCCGGCACCTGGCTCTGTGCGGCCTGGATCGGCCTGGGCGCCCGCAGCCGGGGTGAACGCCTGGTGGGCCTGTCGCTGCTGGCCTCCGGCGGCGTGCACGCGATCGGCCCGGTGCTGGACCCGCTCAGCCGCGCGCACCTCACCCATGCCTTGGGGCTGACGGTGCAGACGCTGCTGAGCCTGGGGCTGATCCTGCTGTCGGTGGCGCGCGCGCACCGCGAGGTGCGCGAACAGGCCGAGCGCTTTCGCCGCCTGGCCGAGCATTCGCTGCAGGGCCTGGCGGTGCTGCGCGAGCATCGGCTGCTCTATGCCAACCGCGCCGCGCTGGCGATCTTCGGCTATGCCGAGCTGGGCCAGGCGCAGCGCGCCGATCTGTTGCGCGAGCTGGTGCCCGTGGATCTGCAGGCGGCGGCCGCACAGCGCCATGCCCAGGTGCTGGCACGCGCCGACGCGCGTATCGAGTGGGAGGGGCCGCGGCTCTCGCACGACGGCCGCACCCTGCATGTGCGCGGCCTGTCCAGCCAGATCGAATGGGACGGCGCACCGGCCGAACTGCTGGCCATGATCGACGACAGCGCACGCCAGCAGGCCCTCCAGGCACTGCGCCGCCAGGCCCTGCACGACGAGCTCACCGGCCTGCCGAACCGCAATTTCGCCGTCGAGCAGCTGCAGCGCCTGACCGCCCGCAGCGATCCCTTCGCCCTCATCTCGGCCGATGTGGACCGCTTCCAGCTCATCAACGAGACCCTGGGCCATGAGCTGGGCGACGAGCTGCTGCGCGCGCTGGGCGAGCGTATCTGCCGCGAGCTGCCGGCCCAGGCCTTGCTGGCGCGCCTGGGCGAAGACCAGTTCATCGTGCTGCTGGAGGGCATGGCCGACGCCGCCGGTGCGCAGCGCGAGGTGGAACGCATGCTGGCGCTGCTGGAGCAGCCCTTCAGCGTCGGGGGTCAGGTCTTGTTCGTGCACCTCTCGTCCGGCGTGGCGCTCTACCCGCAGGACGGCCGCGATGCCCCCAGCCTGCTGCGCGCCGCCGACGCGGCCATGCACCGCGCCAAAGCCCTGGCGGGCAATTCCTATGTGTTCTTCGACAAGGGCATGAACCGCGCCGCGCGCGCACGCCTGCAGGCCGAGCAGGCGCTGGCCCGGGCCATCCAGGCGGGCGAGATCATGCTGGAATACCAGCCCAAGTTCCGCGCCGGCACGCGCCGGCTGTGCGGCTTCGAGGCGCTGGCGCGCTGGCAACGGCCCGACGGCACGCGCGTCAGCCCGGCCGAGTTCGTGCCCGCGGCCGAACGCACCGGCCAGATCAAGGCCCTGGGCGAGCTGATCCTGCAGAGCGCCATCGCCCAGCTGCGCGACTGGCATGCCGCCTGCGCGGACGTGCCAACGGTGGCGGTGAACGTCTCGCCGCTGCAGTTCGAGGACGCTGACTTTGCGAATCAGGTCTTGCGCATGCTGGACCAGGCAGGCCTGCCGCATGCGGCGATCGAGATCGAGATCACCGAAACCGCCGCGATCGGCCACCTGGGCCATGTGCTGCCGCAGCTGGAGCAGCTCAAGCGCGCCGGCGTGCTGTGCTCGCTGGACGATTTCGGCACCGGCCAGAGCTCGCTGACGATGTTGCGCAAGCTGCCCATCAGCACCATGAAGCTGGACCGCAGCATGGTGGAACCGCTGCCGCGCGCCGACGCCGCGGCGGTGCTGCGCGCCACCTGCGCGCTGGGCCATTCGCTCGGGCTGGAGATCGTTGCCGAAGGGGTGGAGACGGAAGAGCAGGCGCAGGCCCTGGAGGCGCTGGGCTGCACCCAGCTGCAGGGCTTTCACCTCGGCCGGCCGCTCGGCGCGGCGGCGGCCGGGGCCCTGCTGGCTCAGCTGCGCGCCGACTCGATGCCCACCCAGCCCAGCTCGGCATAGCGTTCGCCCGCCACCACGCCGGGCGCGAACAGCTGGTCCAGGGCCTGCAGCTGCGCCGCGGTGAGCACCAGCTGCGCCGCCTCCCAGTTGCTGCGCAGATGCTGGCGCCGCCGCGTGCCCGGGATCACATGGGCATGCGGCTGCTTGTTGAGCACCCAGGCCAGCGCCAGCTGGGCGGCACTGCAGCCCCAGTCGGCCGCCAGCGCGGCCAGCTGCCCGGCCAGGGCGCGGTTGCGCTCGCCGGCCTCGCCGTTGAAGCGCGGCAGGGCGCGGCGGAAGTCGTTCGGTGCCAGGTCTTGCGTGGCCGGCAGGGCGGCGGTGAGCAGGGCGCGGCCCAAGGGGCTGTAGGCCACGAAGGCGCAGCCCAGCTCGGCCGTGAGCGCCAGCATCGCCGCCTCGGCGCCGCGCTCCCAGAGCGAATACTCGCTCTGCAGCGCCGCCACCGGATGCACCGCATGGGCGCGCCGCAGCGTCTCGGCGCTCACCTCGGAGAGCCCGATGGCGCCGATCTTGCCCTCGGTCTTCAGCGCCGCCAGGGTCTGCATCACCAGCTCGATGGGCACCGCCGGGTCGCGCCGGTGCACGTAGTAGAGGCCGATCTGCTCCACGCCCAGGCGCTGCAGCGAGGCCTCGCAGGCGGCGCGGATATAGGCGGGCGAGTTGTCGATATGGCGCTCCAGCGTGCCGGGCGGGCGCTGGATGCCGAACTTGCTGGCGACCAGCAGCTCGCTGCGCTGCGCCGGGCTCAGCTGCGCCAGGAAGCGGCCCAGCAGCTGCTCGTTGTGGCCGGCGCCATAGGTATCGGCGGTGTCGAAATGGCGCAGCCCCAGCTCGCGCGCCGCATGCAGGGTGGCGAGCGATTCGGCCTCGTCGCTGGCGCCATAGAACTCGCTCATGCCCATGCAGCCCAGGCCGATGGCGGGCAGTGGTCGACCCGCAAGGGTTCTCGTGGTCCTGTTGTTCATGCTCGTAGCTCCTTGTTTGGCGAGCTGCATCATCGATGCCGGCGGGCCCGCGCGCCAGCCTCGCCGCACTGCACGCGCTGTGCAGTGGCGCTTCACAGCGCCCCCTAGAATCGCAACGCCGGTTCGCAAGGGCCGGCAGCGTTCTCAGGGCGGGGCGGAATTCCCCACCGGCGGTATATGCGCGCAAGCGCATGAGCCCGCGAGCGCCCGCGGCCGCCCGGCCGCGGGGTCAGCAGACCTGGTGCGATGCCAGGGCCGACGGTCACAGTCCGGATGAAAGAGAACGCGAGTGCGCGGCGAACGCCGGGCTTGGCCATGCTCATGGCGCGCGCCAGGCCCGGCGCCGCCGCGCGTTTGCGTGCTTGCCCTGATTCCTGTCTTCAACCCATCGAGGTTCACATGAATCAGCTTTCCACTTCCACATCAGCCACCCCGCGCATCGCCGTCATCAGCGCCGGCTGGCATCGCGACATCGTCGGCCAGGCGCGCCGGGCGCTCAGGGCCGAGCTGCAGGCCCAGGGCCATCCGGCCGACCATGTCGACGAGTTCGAGGTGCCCGGCGCCTTCGAAATCCCTCTGCATGCCCAGCGCCTGGCACGCTCGGGCCACTACCAGGCCATCATCGCCTGCGGCCTGGTGGTGAACGGCGGCATCTACCGCCATGAGTTCGTGGCCGGCGCCGTCATCGACGGCCTGATGCGCGTGCAACTGGACAGCGGTGTGCCGGTGTTCTCGGCGGTGCTGACGCCGCACCACTTCCACGAGCATGAGGAGCACCAGCGCTACTTCGCCG
This sequence comes from Paucibacter soli, assembly GCF_037482845.1. Classification (NCBI taxonomy): domain Bacteria; kingdom Pseudomonadati; phylum Pseudomonadota; class Betaproteobacteria; order Burkholderiales; family Sphaerotilaceae; genus Roseateles; species Paucibacter soli. The sequence continues at coordinate 127,246 of NZ_JBBHJW010000005.1, read as the reverse complement.
CGCATTTCGTGACCAAGGGCCAGGAGGTGGCGCAGGCCTGCCTGCAGACGCTGCGCGCCTTCGGCCAGCTGGAGGCCCTGCTGCGCTGACGCCACAATGCCGCCATGGCCGAACCCGAACTCCAGCAATTGCGCATCTTTGTGGCGGTGGCCGAGGCCCTCAGCTACCGGCGCGCGGCGCTCAAGCTCGGGCTCAGCCCCTCGGCGGTGAGCCAGGCGCTGCGCCGCCTGGAGGCCCAGCTGGGCGTGCCGCTGCTGCTGCGCAGCACCCGCAGCGTGGCGCTCAGCGCGGCCGGCCAGCAGTTGCTGGAGCAGGTGCGGCCGGCGCTGCAAAGCCTGGCGGCCAGCTTCACCGGCCTGGGCGCGCTGCGCGACGAGCTCAACGGCACGCTGCGCCTTTCGGTGCCGCGCAGCGCCGCGCGCCTGCTGCTCACGCCCATCGTGGCGCGCTTCGTGGCGGCGCATCCGGGCGTGCAGGTCGAGCTGTGCACCCAGGACGCGCTGGTGGACATCGTGGCCGAGGGCTTCGATGCCGGCGTGCGCTTCGCCGAGCGCCTGCCCAAGGACATGGTGGCGGTGCCGCTGGGCGGCGCCCAGCGCTTCGTGGTGGTGGCCGCGCCGGCCCTGCTGGCCCGGGGCGCGGCCCCCGCGCACCCCGGCGAGCTGCCGCCGCAGGCCTGCATACGCCAGCGCTTTGCCAGCGGCGCGCTGTTCCGCTGGGAGTTCGAGCGCGGCGCCGAGCGCCTGGCGATCAGCCCGGCGGGCGCATTGACGGTGGACGACCAGAGCGTGGCCCTGGCCGCCGCGCTGGACGGCATCGGCTACGCCTATGTCTACGAGGCCGCGGCGCGCGCCTACCTGGCCAGCGGGCAGCTGCTGCAGCTGCTGGGCGACTGGTGCCCCGCGGGGACAGGTTTTGCCCTCTACTACCCGGGCCGGCGCCAGACCAGCCCGGCGCTGCGCGCCTTTATTTCGATGCTGCCTGCGCCGTCGCCATCACCTCGCCCAGGCGCACCGCGCCGCCCGGCCGCCAGGCCGGGTTGAAGGCCAGCGGCCCCTTGGGGAACAGCATCACCACGGTGGAGCCGAGCAGGAAGCGGCCCATCTCCTCGCCCTGGGCGAGGTCGATGCGCTGGTCCTCATAGAACCATTCGCGCAGATGGCCGGGGCGCGGCGGATTGACCACGCCATGCCAGGTGGTGGCCATCGAGCCGACGATGGTGGCGCCTACCAGCACCAGCACGAAGGGGCCCTTGGTGCTCTCGAACACGCACACCACGCGCTCGTTGCGCGCGAACAGACCCGGCACGCCGGCGGCGGTGGTCGGGTTCACCGAGAACAGCTCGCCCGGCACGTGGATCATGCGCGTGAGCCGGCCGGCGCAGGGCATGTGGATGCGGTGGTAGTCGCGCGGGCTCAGGTAGAGGTTGGCGAACACCCCGTCCTGGAACTGCGCGGCCAGCTGGGCATCGCCGCCCACCAGGGCGGTGGTGCTGAACTGGTGGCCCTTGGCCTGGAAGATCTGTGCGCCCTGGATGGCGCCGAACTGGCTGATCGAGCCGTCCACCGGGCACACCAGCTCGGCCTGGGCGATCGGTCTTGCACCCAGCTTGAGCGGACGCGTGAAGAACTCGTTGAAGCTCTCATAGCTCTCGGGCCGGGGCCGGTCGGCCTCGGCCATATTGACCTGGTAGCGCGCCACGAAGCGGCGGATCGCCCAGGTGGTGAGGCCGCCCAGCCGGGCACGTGCAAACGCCCCCGCCAGCCGCGTCAGGGCCTGCTTGGGCAGCAAATACTGGGGCACAACGGCGAGGCGGGTGGCAAGGCTCATGGGGTCAGGTCGGTGAGGGCTGCGGGATTGTAGGTGGCGGCTTCAAACTGGGGGCTGGACGCGGCGCGCCAGATGCATAGACTGGGCCGGCCCTTCGGTCCACGGGAGTCGCTCCATGACGATGATGAAGACCTCGCTCGCCAGCCTGCTGCTCGGCCTTTGCGCCAGTGCCGGCGCCACGGTGCTCAACTTCGATGGCGCGGCGGGATGCGCCTCGGATTGGTTCGGCGCCGGACCGGGCGCAGACTGCGACCCCGGCTCGGGCGGGCCGGTGCTGCAGGGCTTCGGCGACCAGGCCGGCCTGCACATCGAATACCGCGACCTCAGCACCCCGGACGGCTGGAGCCTGAGCTGGTGGAAGGACGGCTACAACGACCTGCCCGGCGCCGTCTACGCCGGCAGCGAGGACGCGGGCTCGCATGCCAGCATCACGCTGCAGGCCCTGCCCGGCTACCAGGTCAAGCTGAACGGCTTCGCGCTGGGCGCCTGGCAGAACAGCAGCCTTGGCACACAGGTGCATGTATACGAAATCGGCGGTGCGCAGACCCTGCTGCAGGACGGGGTGACGGCCGGCGACGCCAATTCCAACACCGCCACCCTGCTCAGCTTCGCCGTGGCCGCGTCCAGCCATGGCTGGGTGATCGAATGGCAGGACTCGGCCTATAGCGTGGGCCTGGGCCGGCTGGACTTCGAGGTCAGCGCGGCGGCGGTGCCCGAGCCGCAAAGCTGGCTGCTGTTGCTGGCCGGCCTGGCCGGCGTGGGCGCCCTGGCCCGGCAGCGCCGGCCGCGCTGAAGCGCAGTGCCCGGGCGGGGCCGGGCGCATTACCATTGCGCCCTTGCTGCCACGCCCGCGCCCTGCCCATGGACATCTACCTCGACGCCAACGCCACCACGCCCGTGCTGGCACAAGCCCGCCAGGCCGCGCTGGCGGCCATGGCGGAGGATTTCGGCAACCCCAGCAGCGTGCACAGCACCGGCCTGAAGGCGCGCGCGCTGATGGACGCCACGCGTGAGCGCGCCCGGCGCGTGCTGGGAGTGCAGAGCGGGCAGCTGCTGTTCGTCAGTGGCGCCACCGAGGGCATACAGACCGCCGTGCTCTCGGCCCTGCACGCGCTGCGCCAGCGCCGCGCCGCGGGTGGCGAGGCGGTGGGCGCGCTGCTGCTGTTTGGTGCCACCGAACACAAGGCCGTGCCCGAGGCGCTGAGGCATTGGAACGAGCTGCTGGACCTGGGCTGCACACTGCAGGCGATTCCGGTGGGCAGCGACGGCCGCCATGACCTGGCCTGGCTGCGCGCCCATGCGCCGCGCGCCGGTCTGGTCTGCACCATGGCCGCCAACAACGAGACCGGAGTGATCAGCGACCTCGACGGCATTGCTGCGGCCCTGCAGGACCGCAGCGGCTACTGGATGGTGGACGGCGTGCAGGGCCTGGGCAAGCTGGACCTGCGCCTGCAGGCCCTGGGTATCGACTACGCGCCCTTCTCGGGCCACAAGCTCTATGCGCCCAAGGGCATAGGCCTGCTCTATGTGCGCGAGGGCGCACCGTTCACGCCGCTGATCGCCGGCGGCGGCCAGGAGGGCAGCCTGCGCTCGGGTACCGAGAATATGTCGGGCATTGCCGCGCTGGGCGCGGTGCTGGCCGCGCTGGAGGAGGGTCAGACCTTGCGCGACGGCGCCACCCTGCAGGGCTTCCGCCTGCGCCTGCTGGAAGCCTTGCGCGCCGCCTTTCCGGCGCTGGTGCTGAACGCGCCGCTGGAAACCAGCCTGCCCACCACGCTCAACTTTGCCGTGCCCGGCACCCCCTCCAAGCTGCTGCTGGACCTGTTCGATGCCGCCGACGTGCGCGTCAGCGGCGGCTCGGCCTGCAGCGCCGCCAAGGCCGCGCCCAGCTTCGTGCTGGAGGCCATGGGTCTGCCGGCATGGCAATGCGCGGCGGCGATACGCATGTCCTTCGGGCCGGTGGTGGACGAGGCCTTCATTGCCGAGGCCTGCGCGCGCATCCGCGCCTGCGGCGAGGCCCTGCGCGTGAGCCGCGAGGCCGATGCGGCCGCGCCGCCGACGGCCCAGGCCCCCGCCGGTGCCGGCGAGGCCCCGCCTGTGCTCGACCCCAAGGCCTTGAGCGAGCTGCTGGCGGCCCGGCCCGACACCCTGTTGCTGGACGTGCGCGAGCTCTACGAGCAGCGCCTCAGCCAGGCCCCCTGCTTCGAGGCAGGCACAAGGGTGCAGGCGATGCCGCTCTCGCGCCTGCTGGGCGAGCCGCCCGCGCAATGGGGCCTGCCGACCGATGCCGCCCTGGTGTGCTTTTGCCGCAGCGGCAACCGCAGTGCCCAGGCCGCGCTGGCGCTGGCGCGTGCCGGCCATGCCGAGGTCTGGACCCTGGCCGGCGGCCTGGCCCTGTGGCCACGCCCCGAGCCCAGCTTCGATGCGGCGCTTTACGTGTGATGACTGCCGACGCTAACTACCTCCACAACTCCTTCTACCGCTTCGTGCCACTGGCCGAGCCGGAGCGCGTAGCCCAGCGCCTGCGCGAGCTGGGCACGACCCTAGGCGGCAACATCCTGGTCGCCCAGGAGGGCATCAGCGCCGCGGTGAGTGCAAAACCGGCCGAGATGCAGGCCTTCGAGCAGGCCTTGCAAAGCGACCCGGTGTTTGCCGGCGCCTTTGCCGGCATGCACTTCAAGCACAACCCCTGCGAACGTTCGCCCTTCACCCTGCTGAAGGTGCATGTCAAACCCGAGCTGGTGGCCTTTGGCCTGCCCGGCGTGAGCGGCCTGGCCGACCTGCCCGACACCCATGTCTCGCCGCAGCAATGGCGCGCGCTGATGCGCCGCGATGACGTGGTGCTGATCGACAACCGCAACAGCTTCGAGTGGCGGCTGGGCCGCTTCGAGGGTGCGATCGACCCCGGCGTGCGCCATTTCCGCGACTTCCCGGCCTATGTGCAGGCCCATGCCGATGCATGGAAGCGCTCCGGCAAGACCGTGGCCATGTACTGCACCGGCGGCATACGCTGCGAGAAGATGGGCGGCTGGATGCAGCAGGAGCTGGGCCTGAAGGTGGCGCAGCTGGACGGCGGCATCCTCCACTACTTCGAGACCATGCCAGACGCCGAGGCCGACTGGCAGGGCGAATGCTTTGTGTTCGACAAGCGCATTGCCATCGACACCAAGCTGCACGAAACCGCCACCACCGCCGAGCAGGTGTTCGAGGGCGACCCGGCCGAGGCCTGGCGGCTGGCACGCGCACGGCGATTGGACCCGGGCAGCTGAGGATTTGACGCTGCGCCGATAATCGGCGCAGTCTTCCCGCTCAGCGCCCCGCAGCCCCAGCTCCTCCCCATGTCCAACCTCATCGTCCACGGCGGCACCCCCTTGGCCGGCCGCATCGTTCCGTCGGCCAACAAGAACGCCATCCTGCCCATCCTGTGCGCCACCCTGCTCACGGCCGAGCCGGTGCGGCTGCGCGGCATCACCGAGATCACCGACGTCAAGAAGATTCTCGAGGTGTTCCGCAGCCTCGGCAGCTCGGTGCAGGTGGACTTCAAGACCGGCATCCTGGACGTGCACCACAAGGACACGCACTTCGACCCGACGCGCGACCGCCTGCCCGAGGAGATGCGCTCGTCCATCATGCTGGTGCCCGGCCTGCTGGCACGCTTCGGCGCGGCGCGCATCGAGGACGATGTGAAGGGCTGCACCCTGGGCGCGCGCGAGATCGACCCCCATGTGGAGGTGTTCGAGCGCTTCGGCGCGGTGGTGGAGCGCCAGAGCGACGGCCTGCTGCTGAACGTACCGGGCCGGCTGCGCGCCAACGACCACTGGACCGATTACGCCTCGGTCACCACCACCGAGAACTTCGTGCTCTGCGCCGCGCTGGCCGAGGGCCGCTCCACGCTGATGAACGCGGCCAGCGAGCCGCATGTGCAGGAGTTCTGCGCCTTCATGCAGATGCTCGGCGCCAAGCTGGAGGGCCTGGGCACCTCGCGCCTCACGATCACAGGCGTCGAGAAGCTGGGCGGCGGCGATTTCACCTTCGCCGAGGACTTCCACGAGATCGTGACCTTCCTGGCGCTGGGCGCGATCACCGGCGGCGACGTGCAGGTGAAGAACTCGCAGCCCGAGCAGTTCCCGCTCATCGACCGCACCTTTGCCAAGTTCGGCGTCAAGATCGAACACCAGGACGGCTGGTCGCGCGCCATCACCACCGGCGCGCTCAAGGTCAAGGAACCGTTTACCCGCAACATCCTGCAAAAGGTCGAGGCCGCGCCCTGGCCCTATCTGCCGGTGGACCTGCTGCCCATCTTCGTGGCCCTGGGCGTGAAGGCCGAGGGCAGCGTGATGTTCTGGAACAAGATCTACGACGGCGCGATGGGCTGGACCAGCGAACTCTCCAAGTTCGGCGCGCACGCCTTTCTCTCCGACCCGCACCGCATGGTCACCTTCGGCGGCAAGCCCCTGCATGCGGCCGAGGTGGAAAGCCCCTACATCATCCGCGTGGCGATCGCCCTGCTGATGGTGGCGGCCAGCATCCCGGGCCGCTCGGTGATACGCCATGCCGCGCCAATCCGCCGCGCCCATCCGCATTTCGTCGAGAACATCTGCTCGCTGGGCGCGCGCATCGAGTGGGTAGAGGGGGACTGAGCCCTGCCCATGCGCGCCCTTATCGGCAAGGCCCTCAGCGCCCTGGCATTCACATGCCTGGCCGGCGCAGCCCCAGCCCAGGCGGGCGACACGGTGCGCTGGCTGGTGCAAGACCTGCCCCCGCACTTCAGCTACGCGGGCGGCCGCCCGCCGCAAAAGCCCGCCGACCTGGGCCATGGCGAGCTGGACGGCATGCTGCGCCTCCTGATCGCACGCATGCCGCAGTACCAGCACGAGTTTCTCGATGCCAGTCTGCCGCGCTTCGAAGCCCTGGTGCGCCAGGGCCAGACGATCTGCTCGGTGCTGCATGTGCGCACGCCCGAGCGCCTGAGCTGGCTCTACTTCACCCACACGCATCCGCCGCTGTTTTCGCGCCAGATCCATGTGATCCTGCGGCGCGAGACCCTACCGCGCCTGGAGGGCATGGCCCAGCCACTGCAACTGGCCGAGCTGCTGCAGCGCAACGACCTCACCGGCCTGCTGGGGCGTGATCGCAGCTTCGGACCCCGCATCGACGCGATCCTGCAGGCCCAGGGCAGCCGTGCGCCCAAGACGGCCAACGCCGCACGCAATATGTATGTGCTGGCGATGCTGCGGCTGCAGCGCATGGACTACACGCTCGAATACCCCTCGGTGGTGGACGAGTTCATGCGCGTCAACGATGCGTCGGGCGAGCTCGTGAAGATTCCGCTGGCTGAGGCGCGCAGCACCTTGGTGGCCACGGTGGCTTGCAGCCGCAATCCCGAGGGCCGCAGGCAGATCGAGGCAATCGACGCCGCGGTGCGCAAGCTGGCACAGGACCCCAACCGCGAGGCCTGGATAGGCGCCTGGCGCGGCGATCAGCTCGACGAGGCGGACCGCCAGCGCATCCACCGCTATATGGACGAGCGCGCCAAGGCCGGGCCGCAGATCGAGTAATGGCCAGGCCGGCCAAGCTGGACCTGCCTCTGCGCGAGGGCGTCAGCGCCAGTGCGCTTGCCTGCCCGGCCGGCTCCTGGCCGCTGCTGCTGGATTTCATTGCGGAGCGCCTGAGCCTGGTGAGCCGCAGCGACTGGCAGGCCCGCATGGCGGCCGGCGCGGTGCTGGACGACCGGGGCCAGGTCTTGCCCCCCGAGGCCCCCTACCGCGCCGGGCGCCGCATCTACTACTGGCGCTGGCTCGCCCATGAGCACGAAATCCCCTTCGAGGAACAGATCCTGTTCCAGGACGAGGAGCTGCTGGTGGCCGACAAACCGCATTTCCTGCCGGTCACGCCCAAGGGCCGTTATGTGCAGCAGACCCTGCTGACGCGGTTGAAGCGCCGCACCGGCGTCTCCTCGCTCACGCCGGTGCACCGGCTGGACCGCGAGACCGCCGGCCTGACGCTTTTTGCCATCCGCCCCGAGAGCCGCGACGCCTACCAGCGCCTGTTCCGCGAGCGCAGCGTGACCAAGGTGTATGAGGCGATCGCGCCCTGGCGCGCCGACCTCGACCTGCCGTTGAGCTACCGCAGCCGGCTGCAGGAGCGCACCGATGCCTTTATGCAGATGCAGGAGGTGCCGGGCGAGCCCAACGCCGAGACCGAGATCGCCCTGATCGAACGCCTGGGCGAGACCTGGGCCCGCTACGAGCTGCGCCCCAGCACCGGCCAGAAACACCAGCTGCGCGTACACATGTGCGCACTGGGCATTCCCATCCGCGGCGACCGCATCTACCCCCAGCTGCGGCCCGAGCAGGCCGAGCCCGATTACCGCGAACCGCTGCGGCTGTTGGCGCGCAGCATCGAATTCACCGACCCCTTGAGCGGGCAGCGGCGGCGCTTTGAATCGGGCCGGCAACTGGCGTTTGCTGAGATTTAGCCTGGCGTACGCTGCGGCGGATGGGAGGGGCGGGTTTGGGAGCTTGAGCTTCGTGGCGATCTCGGAGTGATGCGGCGTTATACTGAACTGAATTTTTCTCAGTATAACCAGCCATGTTGTACTCCGCCCTGTCCACTTCTGCGCAGACTGCCTATGCCTCCTTGCGTAGTGCCAGCCTGCTGGAAAACGTCCGCTCGGTGGCGTCCTTGCCTGGCAGTTTTTCCAAGAAGACCATCAAGGCTCGCGAATACTGGTACTACCAGATGCCGGACCTGACCGGCAAGCAGAAGCAGATCTTTCTGGGGTCTGCGTCGGACGAACTGACGGCCTTGATAGCCCAGCATCGCCAGGGTGACGATGCGACGAAAACGCATCTGCGCCAGCTCACACGCCAGGCCATCGCGGCCGGCTGCCCTGCCATCGTGCCCTCTCACGCCAAGATCATCGAGCGCCTGGCGGATGCAGGCTTCTTCCAGGCCGGCGGCATTCTGGTGGGAACACATGTCTACATGGCCTACCAGAACTACCTCGGTGTGCGTTGGGCCTCTGCGGCGCAGACGGCGGATCTGGACTTTGCGCACGCCGGCCGCAACGTCTCGGTGGCCATCCCTTCGGACGTCACGATGGACATGGGCAGCGAAATCGAAGCGCTCAAGATGGGCTTTGTACCGGTGGCCAGCCTCACCACCTATGTCAAATCGGACGAACAGGATTTGCAGATCGACTTCGTCACTTCTCTGCACCGGGGCGGCGATACGCCCGTGCTCATCAAGGCACTGAACGTCACCATGCAGCCCTTGAAGTTCATGGAGTTCTCGATGGAGGCCCCCATCCAGCTGACCCTGCTGGCCCAGCGCGGCCCCATCACGGTCAACGCGCCCCCACCGGAGAAGTACGCCCTGCACAAGCTGCTGGTCTATGGCGAGCGGCCGCAGGAGATGCGCGTCAAGGCGGGCAAGGACCTTGACCAGGCTGCATCGCTCATCGAGTACCTGGCCGAACACGATGCGGACCTGCTGAGCGAAACCTGGGACGACTTGCTGAGCCGTGGGCCTGGCTGGCGCAGCCGGGCCGAACAAGGGCTGAAAGCTTTGCGCAAGCGGTTTCCCGATCTGGACACGACGGCGCTAGCGGGCTGAGCGAGAGGCAGCGCTGGCATGAGCAGGCCAGGGGGTCTGGTCTTGACTCAAGATTTGAGGCCTGACCCCAAGCCCTTGGTGCAGCGGGCCGGGGGCGAGGTGCAGCACCTGTGGCCCCACGGCGGGCTGCATTTCAGCCACCGCCCTTGGGCGCGCGATCCCGCGCCGGCACGCCGGCGGGGTCACGCCCTCGCCGTCGCCCGCGCCCGTCGGGGTCACCCGTCGGGGTCAGACCTTAAATTTGCACCCGTCGGGGTCAGACCTTATGCACTCGTCGGGGTCTGCACCCGTCGGGGTCATGCACCCGTCGGGGTTGCCCGTCGGGGTCAGACCTTAAATTTGAAGTCCTTTGGGCAGTACACGCGAAGCGCGACAAGCATGCAGGGCTCAGGAACTCACCAGCCCGGCCCTACTCCCTACACCCCACCCCGCTCCTCTGCTCCGCCCGTCCCGCCCTGCACATCTCCAGCCAGAAGCTGCGCACAAAGGCCGGGTGGCGGGCGAACAGGTCCTTGCTGATCGGTGAGTAATACCAGCTCGTCAGCACCGGCGGTGAGAGCTTGCGCAGGCGGGCCAGCACCTCGGCGGGCTGGGTGGCCATCAGCATGTCGGGCAGGATGGCCACGGCGCTGCGGCCCTGCATCAGCTTGTTGAGCACGTTCTGCGTGTCCAGGCCGTTCTCGGGCGTCCAGTTGCGTTCGCTCACCACCGCCCGCAGCGCCGGCACCGGCGCCACGCCCACGCGCAGGCCCTCGGGGCCGCGCAGGGTCTGGCCGTCCCAGCTGATCTGCTGCGAGCTCAGGGCGTCCACGTAGAGCGAGTAGCTGGAGAGATAAAAACCCAGCCGCGCGTCGACCCGACCGTCCTGCTGCATCGGCAACACGCTGATGGCCAGCAGCTCGGCGCCGGGGAAGGCCACGCCCCAGATATCGATCTCGTTGCGCAGCAGCAGCTCGCGGCCTCGCGTGATGGGCAGACGCTGCAGCTGCAGCCCTGGCGTGCAGCCGCTCCGGGCCACGGCCTGGCGTATCCAGTCAATCAGCTTGCCGGTCGGCGGCGCCGATTTGTCCTTGCCCAGCAGCAGCGGCGCCAGCTCGTAGTCCAGCACACCCACGCGCAGCTCGGTGGGGCAGCGTTGTTGTCGTTGTTGCTGCTCGTCAGGCACGACCGGGCCTGCAGCCAGCAGAGCACAGCACATGTGCACGCTGAGGACTGGCGCGTTGGGCATCTGGCTAATTCCTGGTCGGTCGGTGCGATGGCCATTCTGCAAGTTGGGCGCCTTCTGCACGAGCGCCAAGACCCAGGACCAGTATCGCCCACGCAGCGCCCATCACAGGGCTGAGCGCCAACGTTCAATCAAGCCTTGCCATCCCCCCGATCCCGCGCCGGCAGCGCATCGCGGAAGGCATCAAAACTCTTCCACGCCGGCACCGGCGGGCGGTAGCCGGGCCGCGGCGCGTACACCGAGGGCTCGAGCCATTGCAGCTTGTGCAGATAGCGCGGGCAGTTGGGAAAAATGCGCTGGGCGGTGATGCGCACCATGAATACCGCCCCTGGGAATTCGGCGCACAAGGCATCGTCCATGCACACCTGCGCCGTGCCGTTGACGCGCAGGCGCTTGGGCGTTTCGAAGTCGACGAACAGCAGGCCGACATGGGGATTCAGCAGCACATTGCCCCAGCTGCGGTACATGCCGTTGCCGTCGTAATCGGGCACGGCCAGGGTGTGCTCGTCGAGGACGCGCACAAAGCCGGGCAGGCCGCCCTTGTAGGAGCAGTCGGGGTGGCCGTCGGCGTCGGCGCTGGCGATGAAGAACATCGCGCAGCGCTGGATGAAGGCGCGGTCTTCGTCGCTGAAGGCGCTGCGCAGGGTGACCTGCTCCAGGCGGTCGGCGATGGCGCGCGTGTCGCGCGCGTCCTGCAACTGGCGCATGCCGGGGTGAAACATCGGGTGCTGTGCCGGGGTGCTCATCATCCGCCTCCGATCGCGCTGCACGGGCAAGCGCGCCCGCCTGGCGATTCTGTGCCCGCGTGGCCGCCTCGCCAAGCGCGGCCCTGCCGCCGGCAGGGCTCGCCGACGGGGAATAATCGCCCGCCATGAGAGCCATCCACCAAGTACTGCTCGCGGCCATGCTGTCGGCCGCCACCATCGCCTGCGCGGCCGCCCCCGCCGTGAGGGTTTCCGTGCCCAGCCTGGAGCAGCATCGGGGCCAGGCCCTGCCCCTGAGCGGCCACTGGTATGCCGCCGAAGCCGCCGGCCGCCGGCCGGCCGTGCTGCTGCTGCATGGTTGCGGCGGGCCCTACAACGGCCGCGGCGAGTTGTCGCGCCGCATGCGCGACTACAGCGCCCTGCTGAACGAGCAGGGCTGGCATGTGCTGGTGCTAGATTCGCTGAGCACGCGCGGCGAGCGCGAACTCTGCACCCAGCGCATCGGCACGCGCGCGGTAACGATGGCGAATCGCCGCCTCGATGCGCTGGGCGCGCTCGCCTGGCTGGGGCAGCGCGCGGATGTGGATGCCAGCCGGCTGGCGCTGATCGGCTGGTCCAACGGCGGCAGCACGGTGCTGGCCAGCAGCAATCTGGCGCATGCCGAGGTGGCGCAGGCGCAGCCCAGGCCGCGCGCGCTGGTGGCCTTCTATCCCGGCTGCGAGGCCGAGCTCAGGCGCGGCTACCAGCCCAGTGCGCCACTGCAGCTGCTGGTGGGCGCGGCCGACGACTGGACCCCCGCCCAGCCCTGCGAGGCCCTGGCCGCAGCCGCAGCCGCAGCCGTGGCAGCGCCGCCGGCCCAGATCGCCATCGAGAGTTACGCCGGGGCCTACCACGGCTTTGACTCGCAGGCACCCGTCAAGCTGCGCAAGGACGTGCCCAATGGCGTGCATCCCGGCCAGGGCGTGCATGTGGGCGGCAATGCCGCCGCGCTGGCCGCCTCGCGCGAGCGCCTGCTGGCCTTTCTGAAGGCGCAGCTGCAATGATGATGACGATGATGATGACGGGCGGCGCACGCACCGAACTGCACACCCCGCGCCTGCTGCTGCGCGCGCCGCACGTCGGCCTGAGCGCGGCGGTGAGCGACTTCTACCTGCGCAACCAGGCCCACTTCGCGCCCTGGGACCCGCCCACGCCGCCCTGCTTTTATGCGCCCGAGGCGGTGGCGGCGCGCATGCAGCAGGCGAGCCTGGCCTTCGACGAAGGCACGGCCTACCGATGGTGGATATGCAGCCAGCAGCAGCCCACGCGGGTGATAGGCCAATGCCAGGTCTCACAGGTCTCGCGGGCGGCGTTCCAGAGCGCCATCCTGGGCTACTCGCTGTGCGCCCAGGTTCAGGGCCGGGGCCTGATGCACGAGGCGCTGAGCGCGCTGCGCGACGAGGTGTTCGGCCCGCGCATCGCCCTGCACCGCCTGCAGGCGGGCGTGCGCCCGGAGAACCTTCGCAGCCGCCGGGTGTTGGAGCGCCTGGGTTTTGCGCACGAAGGCCACAGCAAGCGCTATCTGTTCATCAACGGCGCCTGGCGCGACCATGATCTCTATGCGCTCATCAACCCCGCCTGGCCGGACGAGCAGCTCGCCTACGGCAGCTGACGCGCTACGATCTGCTCATCCAGCACGGGATTGTCTTGCCATGGTGACCTCAGTCAAACGCGAAGAGTTCAGCTTCCTGGTGGTGGACGATTTCTCGACCATGCGCCGCATCATCTCGGGCCTGCTGCGCGAGATCGGCTTCAGGAAAATCCTGGAGGCCGAGAATGGCCGCGATGCGCTGCGCCAGCTGGAGCTGTCGGTGGAGTCGGGGGACGCCATCCACTTCGTGCTCAGCGACGTGAACATGCCGGAGATGAACGGCTTCCAGTTGCTGGAGGCGATCAAGGCCAAGCCCGCCGAGGACCCGGTGCGCAAGATCCCGGTGCTGCTGGTGACGGCCGAGGGCCGCAAGGACGACATCATCCGCGCCGCCCAGGGCGGCGCCTGCGGCTATGTGGTCAAGCCCTTCAACAAGGAAACCCTGGCCGACAAGATCCACCTGACGCTCAAGCATCGCGGCATCCTGGTGGAGTAGTAAAGGAAGCGCCCCGGTCTCAGAGCTAAACCGGTAGCAGATACACGTCCGCCGCGGCGCGCTCCGCGGCGCTGTGGCCGCCCAGGGCCTTGTCCCATTCGGGTGCGCCGGCGGTCTTGCTGGCCGCGAGGCCCTGGATCATGTGGCCGGTCTCTTCGGTGCTGGCATCGAATTCGGCCACCGGCTCACGGCTCTCCAGGAACAGCCGCGCCACCATATAGCCGCCCGACTCGATCACCACCAGCCAGCGCGCGGGTGCGCGCTGCTGGGTATTGCTGTGCGCGCGGGGCGCCTCGCTGCCGTAGCTCTGGCTCATGGTGAGGGCATCTTGCCACCCGCCCTAATCGCTGTCCATCAGCAGCGCCGACAGCGCCGCCGCGTCCAGCACCTTGGCCTCGTCCTGCCCCTCCAGAATGCCCTCGGCCAGGCCGCGCTTGTCGCGGTGCAGCTCGATGATGCGCTCCTCCACCGAGCCGGCGGTGACCAGACGATAGACCGTGACCGGGCGCTGCTGGCCCATGCGGTGGGCACGGCCCATGGCCTGGTCCTCGGCGGCGGGATTCCACCAGGGGTCGACGATCAGCACATAGTCGGCCATGGTGAGGTTCAGGCCGAAGCCGCCGGCCTTCAGGCTGATCAGGAAGACCTCGCCCTCGCCGCGCTGGAAGGCCGCCACGCGCTGGGCGCGCGCCGCCGCGGGCGTGCTGCCGTCCAGGTATTGATAGCGCACGCCCATCGCGTCGAGGCGCTCGGCCAGCAGCCCCAGGTAGTCGGTGAACTGGCTGAACACCAGGGCCTTGTGGGCGCCGTCCACCAGCTCGCGCACCAAAGCCTCGAACTCGCCCAGCTTGGCGCCCACCAGGCCCAGCTCGGGCGCCACCAGGCGCGGGTCGCAGGCGGCGCGGCGCAGGCGCATCAGTTCGGCCAGCACCTGGATGGCGGGGCCGCCCTGCTGAGCCTGAGCGGCCGCGGCCACGCTGGCCTGGGCATCGCGGCGCAGCGCTTCCAGAAAGCTGCGCTCCTCGCTGCCGGGCTGCACCAGGTGGACGATCTCGGTGCGCGGGGGCAGGTCTTGCAGCACCTGGGCCTTGGTGCGGCGCAAGAGGAAGGGCGAGACCAGGCGGCGCAGGCGCTGGCGCGCGGCCGCGTCCTGCTGCTTCTCGATCGGGTTGGCAAAGCGCTCGGCGAACTGCGCCGCCGTGCCCAAGAGGCCAGGGTTGATCAGCTGCATGATGGACCAGAGATCGGCCAGGCGGTTTTCCACCGGCGTGCCCGAGAGCGCGAGCTTGAAGCCGGCCTTGAACTCGGCCACCGACTTGGCACGTTTGGTGGCGGCGTTCTTGAGCGCCTGGGCCTCGTCCAGCACCAGGCTGGCCCAGTCCTTGGCGGCGAACAGCTCGGCGTCGTTCTGCGCCAGCGCATAGGAGGCGATCAGCACATCGCCGGGGCCGGCCGCGGCGATCTGGGCGGCGCGTTCGCCCGCGCTGCCGTAGAGCGCCAGCTTCAGGCCCGGCGCGAACACCTCGCCCTCGGCCAGCCAGTTGGCACAGACCGAGGTGGGCGCCAGCACCAGGGCCGGGCCCTGCTCGGCGCGCGCGATCAGCAGCGCCAGGGTCTGCACCGTCTTGCCCAGGCCCATATCGTCGGCCAGGCAGGCGCCCAGGCCGGCCGCCGCCAGGCGCGCCATCCAGGCATAACCCTCTTCCTGATAGCCCCGCAGCTCGGCACGCAGGCCAGCCGGCACGGCGGGCTGCAGCGCGGCGGCGGCGGCCAGCGCGTCCATGCGCGCGCGCCAGGGGGCGTCGCCGGCCAGCTGCATCTCGGCCAGGGTTTCGTCCAGCCAGCTGGCACTGGCGGGCGGCAGTTGCAGCTGCTCCTTCTTGGCCACGGCCAGCGCGTCCAGGTCGCGCAGCTGCTGGCGCAGCTGTTCGCTCAAGGCCAGGTACTCGCCCTCAGCCAGGCGCACATAGCGGCTGCGCGAGGCGCGCGCCAGCTGCATCAGCTCCTGCAGGCCCAGCACGCGCTGCTCGTCCAGCTGGGCCTCTCCCTGCAGGGCCAGCCAGTTGCGCGCGCTGTGGACCTGCACGCGCACGCCGCTGCTGGCCAGCGCGGTGACGCGCAGCGGTTTTCCCTTGGGCCAGTCGAGCGCGGCGATACCGGGCAGGCCGGGCAGCAGCTCCACCGCGCGCAGCGCCTCCTCGGGCTCGCTGAGCAGCCAGGGCAGGTCGGGCGGCAGCTCGGGGTCCAGAAAGGGCATGGCCTCCAGCACCGCGCGGCGATGTTCGGCCTCGGCAGCGAGGTCGCGCTCGGTCGCCAGGCTCAGGCCCTCGTGCATGCACAACAGGCGCGCGCGGCCGGCGCCGGGCGTGACCGCGGGTCCGAAGCCGCCGAAGGGCTGGGCCACCAGCTGCAGCTGCAGGCCCTCGCCCAGCGGGCTCAGGCGCGCGCGCAGGCGGCTGTCGCCCGCCACCGCGCGGCCGGCAGCGGCATCGCTGTGCAGCTGGAAATGCCCGCTCAGCACCTGCAGGGCCGCGCCCAGCTCGGCCCCGGCCTTGGCCGGCACGGTCCAGCCCTGGTTCACCAGCTCGGCCACGCGGCGCTGGGTAGGGCTGATGCGCAGCAGCCGTGCATGGGCCGGCCCGTCGCGCAGCACACGCAGGCTGTTGCGCTTCTCCACCTCGGCCTCATGGCGGCTGCCATACCAAACGCTCAACCTGGGCGGCTCGCTGCACAGCAGGGGCGGGTGGATGTGGAAGGCGTAGGCGCCGTCCCCGCCCTGGCGCACCTCCAGCTCGGGCAGGGCCTCCACCAGCTCCACCCATTGGCCGGGGGCATCGGCAAACATCAGCGCCGGATGCCCGACCAGGGCGATGGCGGCCTGGCTGACGTCCAGCTCGTAGCTGTTGGCGGCGCTGTAGATGCTGCGCTCGATATGGCGCAGCACGGCGTTGTCGCGCGCGCTGCTGCTCTGGCCCTGCTTCTTGAGCTTGGAAAGCGTCACGGGCTTGAGCTTCAGCTGGCCGCGCGCGCCGCGGCTGCGCTCGAAGGGCAGGATGTTTTGCACACGGCCCTGGGCGTCGAGTTCGATCTGCCAGGCCAGCTCGCTGATGCCGGTCTGCGCCGCCTGGGCCTCGGCCAGCTGGGCGATAGCGGCGAGCGCATCGCGCCAGGCCTCGCGCGGGCCGCCCAGCCAGTTGGCGGGGCTCGCATGGACGCGCAACTCAGTCGTCAGCTCGCCAAGCTCCAGCCGCGCCACCGCCTGCGCCAGCAGGCGGGCCTGCCAATGCTGCTCGGCCGCCTGCAGGCGCTGCAGCAGGGCCGCGGCGGCGGCGAGCGTCCAGCCCGGCGCGGGCGGACGGCCCAGCCAGGCGGCCAGCAGCAGGCGGTCGCAGGCCTGGTCGAGCGCATGGGTGCGCTGCTCCAGCCCAGGGATGTAGGCCAGCGCCGGCTCGTCCAGGCCCTCCTCGCCCAGGCGCACGCCGATCGCATGCGCCCACAAGCCCCACCATTCATGCGCCGATGGCTTGCGCGAACCCGATTCGGCGATGCAGAACTTGCGCGCCTGCGCCCAGGCGAGCGGCTCGGGCTGCGCCAGCAGGCTCACCAGGTAGAGCCGCGCCAGCTCGCGCTCCAGCAGGCCGCGGCGCTGGCCGCTGGCCTGGCGGCGCGCCTTCAGGGCCTGCTCGAACAGGGCCGCGGCCTCGGCCCAGGCGCCCTGCGCCAGGCGCTCGGCGGCCTGCACCAGCACCGCCTCCGGCCCGCTCGACTCTCCCGGCGCGCCCTGCAGCAGGGCGCGCGCACCGGCCAGGTCCAGCGCCTGCAGGCGGGCTTCGGTGAGCTGGGCGCGCGCCTCCGCCCCCAGGGACTGCGGCGCCTGCGCCAGCTGCTGTTGCTGCAGCAGCCATTGGCGGATCTGGCCGCGGCGCGGATCGTCGGCGCTCAGGGTCTTGAGCGTCTGGCGCAGCAGGGTCTCGCTCAGCTCGGCCGGCAGCGCCGCCAGCGCGTCCGGCATCCAGGGCTCGGTGAGCGCCTCGGCCTGCACCTCCGCATGGCTCAACTCAAGCAGCGGGCCGCGCAGCTGGGCCTGGTAGGCGGCCAGGTCCACGCCCGAATGCATGAACAGGCGCAGCATGCGCACCGCCTCGTCGGCCGAGCGCAGCCCTATCCACTGCATGGGCTGGCGCGCATGCACCTGTCCATCGCTGTAGACATAGAGCAGGCGCTGCCAATACTGGCGCGCCGCGGGCAGCAGCAAGAGCGCCTGCAGGCGCTCGGCCTGCGCCCCCGGCGGTACGCCATAGACGCGGCCGCCGAGCAGCTGGATGCGGCCCTGCTGCTGCAGCTGGCGCAGCGCCAGCTGCACGCGCGCCTGGCCGAAGCGCTCGGCGCTGGCGATCTCGCCCTGGGCCTGCAGCCACAGCGCCAGCCCGGCCGCACCGCGGCTGCCGCCCATCAGCAAAAGGGCATCGAAGACGGCTTGCAGTTCGGGTTCGGTAGAGGCGGCGCTGCTGGGGTCGGGGTGCGGGGACATGGCGGCAGTATGCCGCCCGGCCCGTACCGACCAGCGAGTTGTTAGGTTAGAAGGCGAACTGCAAATGGGCGGAGAACATGTCGCCGCGCCTGCCGTAGGTCGAGCCCCATAGATAGGCGAACTGCCAGTTCAGTGCCTGACGCTCCCCGACCGGCAGCGCCCAGCGCAACACCGGCCCGACCCGGTGCGACTGCTTGGCACGGGCATCCCAAGCGCGCCAATTGCCAAGTTCGCTGAAGCCCTGCAGCCCCAGGCGCAGGTTCGGGGCCAGGCGGCGCTGCAGCTGCCATTGCAGCTTGAGCTGGGTGCCGCCGTCGGCATCCTCGCCATAGCCATGCTCGAACAGGGCGTTGAGGTTGATCTGCCACAGCCCCCACTCGCTCTGCCACACCGGCCCCCACTCGAGCGCCGGCCCGGGCTCGTAGCCATGCAGCTGGCTGAGCTGGGCATGCAGGGCCAGATCGAAGGGGTATTGCCCCTGGGTGAGCATGAACTGGTTCTGCCAACTCAGGCTGCTGAGCTTGAAGCTGCTGGCCTCGGTGCCGATGTAGCTGGCCAGCAGGCGGGTGGTCCAGCGCGATCCGAAGCCATGTGCCAGGCCCAGCTCGGGCCAGAGCTTGGCCGGGCGGCCTCCGCCAGGCTTGACGGTCCAGTAGCGCAGTTCCAGCAGGGTCTGGCCTGCGTTGTCGTAGGGCGTGAGCAGGTAGTAGCCAGGATCGGCCACCGCCAGCCCCGTCGCCAAGGCCAGGCCACATCCCAAGGCGATTTCACGCTGCACCACCGCGCACCTCCCAGCCGCTAGCTTCAGAGGCAATGTAGCGCTTCCGGGCGCACTGGTGTTCTCCCGCTTACCCGGCCGCGCGCTGCGCGCACACAATGAAGTCAGTGCTCACGCGTGACGCGAGCCCAACCCTATCGAGTCCGGTCCGCCTCTCTTCATGTCCTACAGCCCCGCATCCAGCGCCTCCGCAAGATCGCGCACCAGCCTGATCCTGGCGGGGGTGGGCCTGGTGGTGGCGCTGCTCTCGGGCGGGCTGCAGCTGCAGCAGGAAACTGCGCGCCATGCCGAGCAGCTGGCGCATGAAATGCGCACCCTGCCCCTGCTCTATGCCGAGCCCCTGGCCAAGAGCCTGGCCAGCGCCCAGCCCGAGCTGACCGACTTGCTCTTGCGCAGCATGCTGGCGCGCCAGGGCGTGCATGGCGTGGAGCTGCAGGCGCACGACGGGCGCCGCTTCGTGGCGGGCAGCACCGTGCATGACGAGGGCAGTGCCCAGAGCGAATTCAAGCTGCCGCAGGGCGGGCAGGGCGAGCTGATGGGCTCGGTGCGGGTGCTGTCGGAGGCCGCCAGCCTGCGCCACACCCTCAGCCAGGAAGCCGCCTGGGCCATGCTGATGCAGCATCTGCTGCTGGTGCTGGTGCTGGTGGCGGCGGCGGTGGTGGTGGTGGACCGCATGCTGCTGCGCCATCTGCGCCGCCTCAGTGCCGACGCGCAATCCTTCGACCCCACGCAGCCGCCCAGCCAGTTTGCCTGGCTCGACGAACAGGGCGGCCGCAGCGCCGAGCTGCAAGAGCTCAACCATGCGATCGCCCATGTGCACTCGAGCATGGGCGAGCAGCTCAGGCGCGAACACAAGCAGGCCCAGGCCCTGCGCGCCGAGATCGAGCGCCAGAGCCAGGCGCTGCGCGCCGCCGAGCAGGCGCTGGAAAGCAAGAAGCGCGAGCTCTCAATGCTGAGTCGCACCGACGCGCTGACCGGGCTGGCGAATCGGCGCGAATTCGACGACGCGCTGCGCCGCGAGTTCAAGCGCGCCCAGCGCCAGCACAGCCTGCTGGCGCTGGCGGTGCTCGATCTGGACCACCTCAAACCCTACAACGAGCTGCATGGCCATGCCGCCGGCGACGAGCTGCTGCAGCGCTTTGCGCGCCTGCTGGGCGAGCGTTTCAAGCGCGACACCGATCTGGTGGCGCGCCTGGGCGGCGAGGAGTTTGCCTGCCTGCTGCCCGGCTTCGATACCGCCAGTGCGCAAGGCCTGCTGGAGCAGCTGCGCGAGGACTGGCGCGGCCTGGCCCTGCCGCATGGCGCCAGCCCGGTGGATCAGATGGTGACGGTGTCGATCGGCCTGGCCGGCTATGGCGCCCAGCACCCTTACCTGAGCCCGCAGGGCCTGCTGCAGGCGGCCGACGAGGCGCTCTACATCGCCAAGCATGCCGGCCGCGACCGCCTCAGCCTGGCAGCGTGAACGGCCCTACTGGGTGTCGCGCCCGCGCGATTGCGCTTCCAGCAGCTGCTCGCTGACGCGGCGCGCGGCGCGCAGCACCAGGGTCTCGTCCAGCTGCGCCAGCGGTGCGATCGTACGTGCCACCGCCTCGACCTCATCGGGCGCGTTCAGCAAGGCCCAGGCCACCGTGGAGATGGCGCAGATGCTGCGGCGCTGCAGGCTCTCGGGCATGGCCAGTTCGGCCTGCACCTGCACATGGTGGCGCACGCTCGCCACCGCGGCCGGGGCCAGGCCCCAGCTCTCGCACAGCGCCGCGCCCAGGGCGTCGTGGCTGACGCCGAAGGCGGTGTGCTCCAGCTGCACCAGATCGCTGTCCTTGGTGGCGGCACGCAGCATGGCCGGGTAATGGCCGGGCGCATGGCGGTACAGCACCGCCTTGCCGCATTCCTCGAACAGGCCGGCCGAATGCGCGGCCCAGGGGTCCACGCCCAGCATCTGACCCATGCGGCCCATCAGCAGGCCGCGCTGCGAGGCGCGCGACCAGACCGGCTCCAACTCGGCGGCGGGCGGGAAGGCGGCACGCAAACCCATCTCGAAGGTGATGGCAGCCACCTCGCGCATGCCCAGATAGGTGAGCGCCTGGTGCACCGTCTGGACCCGGCCGCGCAGGCCGTAGAGCGAGGAATTGACGGCCTTGAGCACCGCCGCCGCCAGCGCCATATCGGTTTCCACCAGCGCCGACACCGCCTGCAGATCGATGTCCTCGGCCGCCATCAGCAGCGATAGCTTGACCAACACCTCGGGCTGGGTGGGGATCTCGATATCAAGCGCGCGCAATTGTGGATCGACCGGCATGGTGGCTGACGTAGTCATAAGTGATCCCTATGGTAGCGCCTGCCGCTGGTTGCGGCGCCAAGCTCCTTAGGGGATCAGCGCAGGAAGGCGTCCCAGCCGGTCTTCAGGATCAGCGCGCTCACCACCAGCACGAACATGCCGCGCACAAAGCCCGCGCCGCGCGCCAGGGCCATGCGGGTGCCGATCAGACTGCCCAGCACATTCGTCACCGCCATCACGGCGGCAATCTGCCACCAGACATGGCCCTTGAGCGCGAACAGCAGCAGGGCCGCGCAATTGGTGGCGGTGTTGAGCAGCTTGGCGCTGGCCGAGGCATGCAGGAAGTCGAAACCGAGCAGGCGCACGAACAGGAACACGAAGAAACTGCCGGTGCCCGGGCCGAAGAAACCGTCGTAGAAACCGATCAGCAGGCCGATGGCACTGGCCACCAGGGCCTCTGCACGCCCCGTGTAGCGCGGCGCGTGGTGACGCCCCATGTCCTTCCTGACCAGGGTGTAGAGCAGCACGCCCAGCAGGATGAAGGGCAGGCTACGGCGCAGGCCGCCGGCGCTGACCAGGGTGACCGTCCAGGCCCCGGCAAAACTGCCCAGCAGCGCGGCGGCGGCGGCCGGCGCCAGGGCCTGCCAGGGCAGGCTGACGCGACGCGCGTATTGCAGCGTGGCCCAGGCCGTGCCCCAGACGGCGCCGCCCTTGTTGGTGCCAAACAGCGTCGCGGGCGGGGCGGCGGGGAACACGCTGAACAGCGCCGGCACCAGCACCAGGCCGCCGCCACCGACGACGGCATCCACAAATCCGGCCAGCAGCGAGGCCAGCGCCACGGTCACAAGTTCCAGCATTTTCGGTTCGGCGCCACGAATAAAAACGGGCACCGTCCGGTGCCCGTGAACTGTGACAGTGTCACTGAATTCGTTCGAATTGCTTTGCTGTGTTTGTCTCCTCAGCCCCCGTAGGCAAGCGCTATTCGCACAACGCTCGCGTCGAGTGAGGCCAATGTAGGTTTAGCCGCCGATGCACGCACTTGGGGTTTCCACGCGGCCGAGGGCCGCACTGTTGCCTCAGCGAAACAGCTCGAGCGCGGCGATGCGGGCCTCGATCTGCGCCAGCAACGCCAGATAGCCGGCACCACCCACGCCACCATAGCGGCGCTGGAATTCGGCCTCGCTGAGGAACTCGGGCAGGTCGGCCACCGCGGGCATGTAGTGGCTCTCCGGCAGCGGCCGGCGCAGCCGCTGCTGCAGCTGGCTGGCATGCTCCATCGCCAGCAGGCCCAGCCGCGTGCCGGCCTGGTCGGCGGCAATGTCGTTGAAGCTGAAGCCACTGCCGCCGCGCGCGTCCGCCAGTTCCTTGTAGACCCCGATGGCCTTGGACATGGGCCCGCCGCCCTCGATCGCCAACGCCGCCGAGATCAGGAAATGCTGGGAAAAATCGTCCCGGCCGGCCAGCGTGACGGTGAGCGGTGTGGCGCGCGGCCAGCCACGCGCCGCCGGTATCAGCTTGCTCCAATGCTGGCCGCTGGCGTGCAGGGCCAGAGTCAGCACCGCCGCGCGGTTCTCCTGCTGGGGGTCCTCGCCCTGGGCGCTGCGCTGGGCCGCCAGCTCGAACAGCGGCGGCAGCAGGGCCGCAAGCGAGACCGCGCTGCCGGGCGCGAAGGCCTGGGTTGCCGCCACCAGGCGCTGCTGGTAGAGCTTGAAGCGCGCCTGCTCGGCCGGCTTCGCCCAGACGCCCAGCAGGCGGTCCAGGCTGTCCTTGCGCCATTCGTAAACCACCAACAGGCGATCCGGCGCAAAGCTGATCTGGTGCAGCATCTCCGCCGGCACGGCACTGCCGGTCTGCTCCATCAGTTGCTGCATCAGGCCCCGCAGCAGGCGCTCGGACAACCAGTCCGGCAGCGGCAGCCGGCCGAGCCGGAGCCGGCTCACCAGCGGCCAGCCGGGCGCTTCCAGCAACTCGGCGCGCAGGTTCAGCCAGGGCCCCGGCCAGAGCAGCGGCAGGCGCAGGCTGGCCTCCAGCCCGGCGCCGCCGGTGCGCAGGCGCAGCCGCACCGCCATCGGCCTCACACTCTGCGCCAGCTGATTGACCAGCAGCTCCAGCTCGCCGGCGCTGAGCCTGGCCACGCGCAGGCCCTCTTGCGGGTCGCTGCGCGGGTCGTTGCGGCTCAGCACGGCGCGCGCGCGTTGCACCTCGGCCGCATTCACCTGCAGCGGGTTGCTCACCAAGGGCTCGGCCTGCAGGGCCAGCAGCACGAGGCTGATGACGCCGATCAGGAGCAGGGACAGGAGCAGCAGCAGGCTGCGTACAAGCATTCTCATGCCCGGCAGTCTGCCATCTGCCGGCAGCACGGCCATGGACAATGCCGCGATGCCTGTTGACGTCCCCCCTGCCACCGCGCCACGCCTCACCCTGCTAACCCTGGGTCGCGGCGAAGGCTGGCTGGGCATGCGCGCGCATGGCAAGCTGGGGCCGCGCGGCGATCGCCTCAGCCTGCTGCGGCTGGAGGGCCTGGCCGCCGACGACGCACGCTGGCCGCAATGGCTGGCGCTGGGTGTGCAGCCGGTGGACCCGGCGATGCTGCAATGGCGCCATCCCACCCTGGGGCAAGACCTGGCCCCCTGCTGGACCTTGATGCAGGAGGAACTCTTCGGCGACTTCCGGGCCGACACCGTGCCGGCGCTGCAAGCCTTGGGCTGGCAGGTGCGGGTGGCGCCCGGGTTTGCGCATGAAAGCCTGGCCGTCGATGCCTGGCATCTGGACATCGCCGACGAGCAGGCGCCTCAGGTCGAAGGCCTGGGCCTGGCGCGGAGCCAGGGCTCCTGGTTGCTGAGCCTGGGCATCGAGGTGGCCGGCGGCGAGCGCCTCGACCTGGCGCCGCTGATCGCCAACCTGCTGCGGCGCGACAAGCGCTGGCTGAACGCCGACGCCATCGCCGCGATGGACGACGAGGCCATCGTCAGCCTGCGCGCGCCCGGCGGCCGGCGCGTCCATGCCCCGGCGGGGCCGCTGAAGGCCATCATGGCGGCGCTGCTGGACCTGCTGGGCAGCGCCAGGCTGGGCAAGGCCCCGCTGCGCCTGAGCGCCTGGGATGCGACGCGCCTGGCGCTGCTTGACGAGGCGCCCAAGCACCGCTGGCAGATCAGCGGCGATGCCGGCCTGCGCGCGATGGCACGGCGTCTGCTCGCGGTGGGGGCGCCGCGCAGCGTGCCCGAACCGCCCGGCCTGGGCTTGCGCCTGCGGCCCTACCAGCTGCAGGGGCTGGCCTGGCTGCAATACCTGCGCGAGCAGGGCCTGGGCGGCATCCTGGCCGACGAGATGGGCCTGGGCAAGACCGCGCAGGCGCTCGCCCATGTGTGGCTGGAAAAGCTCGCGGGGCGGCTGGACCGGCCGGCCCTGGTGGTGCTGCCCACCTCGCTGCTGTTCAACTGGGCCCAGGAGGCCGCGCGCATCACGCCGGGCCTGCGCGTCGTCGTCCTGCATGGGCCGGAGCGGGCGGCGCTGTATGCCCGGCTGGGCCAGGCCGATCTGGTGCTGTGCACCTACGGGCTGATGTGGCGCGACCTGCGGCCGCTCTCGGCCCAGCCCTGGCATCTGCTGATACTGGACGAGGCCCAGGCGGTGAAGAACGCCCATGCCCGCAGCGCCCGCGCGCTGCGGCGCCTGCAGGTGCGGCACCGCCTGGTGCTGACCGGCACGCCGCTGGAAAACCATCTGGGCGAGCTGTGGGCCCAGTTCGACTTCCTGATGCCGGGTTTTCTGGGCGATGCGCGCGGCTTCGCCCGCATCTGGCGCAAGCCCATCGAGGTGAACGGCGAGGGCCGGCGCGCCCGCCTACTGGCCGCGCGGGTGCGCCCCTTCATCCTGCGCCGGCTCAAGCAAGAGGTGGCCGCCGAACTGCCGCCACTGACCCAGTTGGTGCAGCGCGTCACGCTGCAGGGCAGGCAGAAGCAGCTGTATGAGAGCGTGCGCGTGGGCGCCGACCATATGGTGCGGCGCATCCTGGCGCGCCAGGGCTGGTCGGCCAGCCTGATTTCGGTGCTCGACGCCATGCTCAAGCTGCGCCAGGTCTGCTGCGACCCGCTGCTGCTCAAGGGGGTGCAGCTGCCGGCGGGCGTCGAGCGCGCCAAGCTGGCCTGGCTGCGCGAGCGCGTGCCCGATCTGCTGGCCCAGGGTCGGCGCCTGCTGCTGTTCTCGCAGTTCACCGAGATGCTGGACCTGCTGGAGGCCGAGTTCCGGGCCCTGGGCCTGCCGCTGCTGAAGCTCACCGGTGCCACGCCGGCCGCGCAGCGCGGCGCCATCGTGCAACGCTTCCAAGCCCGCGAGGTGCCCTTGATGCTGGCCAGCCTGAAGGCCGGCGGCGTGGGGCTCAACCTCACCGCGGCCGACACGGTGATCCATATCGACCCCTGGTGGAACCCGGCGGTCGAGGCCCAGGCGAGCGCGCGCGCGCACCGCATCGGCCAGGATCAGCCGGTGTTTGTGCACCAGCTGGTGGTGCAGGGCAGTATCGAGGAGCGCATGCTGGAGCTGCAGCAGCGCAAACGGGCCCTGGCCGAAGGTCTGCTGGGCAGCGACAGTGGCGAGGGTCTGGCCAAGTTCAGCGCGCCGGAACTGGAGCGCCTGCTGGCACCGCTGGACGAAGAAGAAGAAGAAGAAACCGATTCAGAATGACAAAGAGCGCCACGAGGGCGCTCTGCGGGGGGCCGAGCGAGGGCTCGCTCAGCGCTTGCGGTCGAAGCGGATGGCGCGCGCCAGGCTGCGGCGGTCGCAGCCGAGGCTGCCGGATTCAAACGCTTCGTGCTTGCGACCCTTGTCCGTGTTCCATTCCGGCATCGGAATGCGACGGGGTTGGGGTTCGGTGCGATGCTGGGACTTCATCATCATGGCTTGAGACCTTTTGGTAAACGCCCGGGAGCTTCTTCTCCAATCCCGATCCGTTGCCAGGTTCAACGCCAGTGCTGGAAGCTCGGTTGACAACATTTCTTCAAAAAGTTTGCACCAAGTTGGTGCCGATCGGCGCCCTGAGATTTTTTGGCTAAGCTGCGCCCCATGCCCAAGAACCCCCAGCACCCGGACCCCGCCAGCACCACGCTGGTGGCCTGCCTCTGCGCCGGCTGGTGCCAGCTGTGCGGCAGCTACCACGACACCTTTGCGCAGCTGCGCAGCCTGTATCCCCAGTACCGCTTCGTCTGGGTGGACATCGAGGACGATGCCGAGCTGGTGGGCGATCTGGATGTGGAAACCTTCCCCACCCTGCTGGTGGGCGTGGGCGAGCAGCTGCGCTTTTGCGGCCCCCTGACGCCGCAACTGGCCACGGCCCAGCGCCTGCTGGACTCGCTGCGAGACGCCGGCCCGGCCCGCGACTTCGGCCCGGCGGCCCAAGCCCTGCTTTCGCGCCTGCAGCACAGTTGCTGAGGCCTTGCGGCGACAATGTGGGCCTTGCCTGGCTAAGCCGCACCCACACATGACCGTACAACTCAAGACTTCGGTGGCCCGCGCCACCCCCATCATTGCCGTCGACCGCGCCGCCTTCAAGGCGCTGGCGCCCAAGCTGCCCAAGCCGACGCAGAACTGGCTCGCCACCTGCGGCTTCAGCGGCGCACCCGACAGCTTTGCCCTGGTGCCAGGCGCCGACGGCAAGCTGGGCCAGGTGTTCGCCGGCATTGCCCATGTGGCGCACCCCTTCGCGTTGGCGGCCCTGCCCAAGGCCCTGCCCGAGGGCCAGTACTGCCTGAGCGAGGAAGGCCTGGCGATTCCGGCCGAACAGGCCGCGATGTCCTGGGAACTGGGCGCCTACCAGTTCGACCTCTACAAGCCGCGCAGCCGCCCAGCCGCCACGCTGCTGCTGGCCCCCGGCGCCGAGGCCGAACGCGGCCTGGCCCTGGCCACCGCCATCGCCGCCACACGCGATCTGGTCAACACCCCGGCCGAGCACATGGGCCCGGAGGAACTGGCGCAGGCCGCTGCCATGATCGCCAAGCAGCATGGCGCCAAGTTCAAGCAGATCGTCGGTGACGCGCTGCTGAAGCAGAACTTCCCCGCCATCCACGCCGTGGGCCGCGCCGCCGCGCGTGCGCCGCGCCTGATCGAGATCAACTGGGGCAAGGCCCAGCATCCGCTGGTGAGCCTGGTGGGCAAGGGCGTGTGCTTCGACACCGGCGGCCTGGACCTGAAGAGCGCCGAGGGCATGCGTCAGATGAAGAAGGACATGGGCGGCGCCGCCAATGCCCTGGGCCTGGCCGCGCTCATCATGGCGCTGAAGCTGCCGCTGCGCCTGCAGGTGCTGATCCCGGCGGTGGAAAACGCCGTGGCCGGCAATGCCTACCGCCCCGGCGATGTGATCAAGACCCGCAAGGGCCTGCACATCGAGATTGGCAACACCGATGCCGAGGGCCGCGTGGTGCTGTCCGACGCCCTGGCCTATGCCAGCGAGCACAAGCCCGAGCTCATCATCGACCTGGCCACCCTCACCGGCGCCGCCCGCGTGGCCCTGGGCGCGCAGTTGCCGGCCTTGTTCAC
This sequence comes from Paucibacter soli, assembly GCF_037482845.1. Taxonomy (NCBI): domain Bacteria; kingdom Pseudomonadati; phylum Pseudomonadota; class Betaproteobacteria; order Burkholderiales; family Sphaerotilaceae; genus Roseateles; species Paucibacter soli. The sequence goes on along the minus strand of NZ_JBBHJW010000005.1, from coordinate 99,629 downwards.
CAGGCATATGGACAGCGGCCGCGAGCTGGTGGATCTGGGCCTGAAGCTGGACGACCCGCTCTGGCATATGCCGCTGTGGGCGCCGTATCAGGAGGGCATCGCCTCCAGCATTGGCGACATCGTCAACACCGGCCGCAACGCGCTGGCCGGCGCCATCAATGCGGCGCTGTTCCTGGAGTATTTCGTGCCCGCAGAGCAGGACTGGCTGCACATCGACCTGTTCGCCTGGAACGATGTGGCCCGCCCCGGCCGCCCGGTGGGTGGCGAGGCGCAGACCATACGCACCCTGCTGAGCTATCTGGAAGAGCGCTTCTGCGCCTGATCAAAGCCCGGCCTTGATCCAGTCGGCCGCCCGCTCGGCGATCATCAGGGTCGGCGAGTTGGTGTTGCCGCTGGTGATGGTGGGCATCACGCTGGCATCCACCACGCGCAGGCCGGCCACGCCACGCACGCGCAGATGCGAGTCCACCACTGCGCTGGTGTCGTCGGCGCGCCCCATCTTGCAGGTCCCCACCGGGTGGAAGATGGTGGTGGCGATGTCGCCGGCCAGGCGCGCCAGGTCCGCATCGCTCTGGAACTGCACGCCGGGCTTGTATTCCTCGGGCCGGTAGCGCGCCATGGCGGGCTGGGCCAGGATGCGGCGCGTCAGGCGCAGACTCTGGGCGGCAATGCGCCGATCCTCGTCGGTGCTGAGGTAGTTGGGCGCGATCAGCGGCGCCATGGCCGGGTCGGTCGACTGGATCTGCAGCGTGCCGCGGCTGGTCGGGTTGAGATTGCAGACGCTGGCGGTGATGGCATTGAAGCCGTGCAGCGGCTCGCCAAAGGCATCCAGCGAGAGCGGCTGCACGTGGTACTCCAGATCGGGCCAGGGCTTGTCCGGCGAGCTGCGCGTGAAGGCGCCCAGCTGCGAGGGCGCCATGCTCATAGGCCCGCTGCGCCTGAACACATATTCCAGGCCGATCTTGGCCTTGCCCCACCAGCTGCCCGCCAGGGTGTTCAGGGTCTTGGCGCCCTGCACCTTGAAGACCGCGCGGATCTGCAAATGGTCCTGCAGATTGGCGCCCACGCCCTCCAGCGCCTGCTGCACGGCGATGCCATGGCGCTGCAGCAGCGTGGCCGGGCCCAGGCCCGAGAGCTGCAGGATCTGCGGCGAGCCGATCGCGCCGGCGGCCAGCAGCAGCTCGCCGCCCGGATTGAGCCTCACCGTCTCCAGCCCCTGCGGGGTGCGCACCTCGGCGCCGCTGCAGCGCAGCCGGCCGTCATCCTCGCGCTGCAGCGTGAGCCGCTGCACCTGGGCGCCGGTCCAGAGTTCGAAGTTGGGCCGGCCCAGGCAGGTGGGGCGCAGAAAGGCCTTGGCGGTGTTCCAGCGCCAGCCGGCCTTCTGGTTGACCTCGAAATAGCCCACGCCCTCGTTCGTGCCGCGGTTGAAGTCGTCGGTGGCCGGGATGCCGGCCTGGCTGGCGGCCTGGGCGAAGGCGTCCAGTACCTCCCAGCGCAGGCGTTGGCGCTCCACCCGCCATTCGCCACCATGGCCGTGCAGGGCACTGAAATCGTCACTCACGCCCTGGGCCGCGTCCAGACGCCAGTGGTTCTCGTGCTTCTTGAAGTAAGGCAAGACCTGACCCCAGGACCAGTCCGCATCGCCGCTGGCCTCGGCCCAGCCGTCGTAGTCGCGCGACTGGCCGCGCATATAGATCATGCCGTTGATGCTGGAACAGCCGCCCAGCACCTTGCCGCGCGGGTAGCGCAGGCGCCGCCCGTTCAGGCCCGCATCGGGCTCGGTCTGGTAAAGCCAGTCGGTGCGCGGATTGCCGATGCAGTACAGATAGCCGACCGGGATGTGGATCCAGTGGTAATCGTCCTTGCCGCCCGCCTCCAGCAAGAGCACGCGCTTGGACGGGTCGGCCGAGAGCCGGTTGGCCAGCAGGCAGCCGGCCGTGCCGGCACCGACGATGATGTAATCAAAGGCCATCGCGCCGCGCCCTCAATTTGAGAGGTGCGAGGCCAGTACCGGGAACAGCTTCACCAGCCCATCGGCCAGCAGTTCCACCGCCAACGCCGCCAGGATCAGGCCCATCAGCCGCGTCATGATGTTGATGCCGGTCTGGCCCAGCACGCGGGCGATGCGGCCCGAGGCCGAGAACACCACATAGGTCACCAGGCCCACCACCACGCCATAGCCCACCAGCACCGCCAGCTCCCACCAGTGGCGCGTCTTCTCGGCATAGATCACCATGGTGGAGATGGTGGCCGGGCCGGTGAGCAGCGGGATGGTCAACGGCACCACCGCGATGCTGGCGCCGGCATCGACCTTGCTGGAGCCTTCGCTCACATCGGCCTGGCGCGCCTCGGCCGGCTGGGCGTTGAGCATCTGCAGCGAGCTGATCAAGAGCAGGGTGCCACCACCCACCTGGAAGGAGGGCAGGGTGATGCTGAAGAACTCGATCACCTTGAGGCCCGCCACCGCGCTCACCGCGATCACCACAAAGGCCGAGAAGGCGCTCACGCGGATGGTGTGCTGGCGCTGCTCCTTGGTGAAGGTCTGGGTGAAGTGGATGAAGAAGGGCACCACCCCGATCGGATTGACGATGGCGAGCAGCGCGACCAGGGGCTTGTAGATGTCCATAGTCTTGATGTTATGCGCTGGCCAGCCCCCGCAAGTACGCCAATCCCTGAGCGGCGCGCGCGCCGTACCAGCTCAGCAGCTCGCCGTCCACCAGCTGCACGCGCGCCTGCGGGCACAGGGCCTGCGCCTCGGCCAGGTGTTCGGCGCCAAAACGATAGGGTTCGGAGCTGAGCAGCACGCGCTCGATCTGCGCCAGCCAGGGCTCGTCGCCGCGCAGCAGCGGATAGCGCGCCGCGCCCTGCTCGCCGCCCAGGGCATCGGGCCAGCTCTGCCAGCCCACCTGGGCCAGCATGCGGGCGATGTAGGTGTCGCGCGCCACCGTCATCCAGGGCGCGCGCCAGATCAGATACAGCACCCGCTGGCCTGGCCAGGCGGTGGCGGCACAGGCGGCCAGCTCCTGCCGCAGGGCCGTCGCCAGCGCCTCGGCGCGCTCCTCCACCCCGGGCAGCTGGCCGAAGGCGGCGCGCAGCTGCGCCAGCAGTGCGAGGTTGTCGGCCGGGCCCTGCGGATGGGTGACCAGCACCTGCGGCACGAACTCGCGCAGCGCCTCGGCGGTTTCCAGCCGGTTCTCGTCCACATTGACGATCACATGACTGGGCGCGAGCCGGCGCAGCTTGGCCAGGTTCACGTCCTTGGTGCCGCCCACCTTGGGCACCGCGGCCAGCGCGGCGGCCGGGTGGATGCAGAAGCCGGTGCGGGCCACCAGGTAGGGGCCCAGGCCCAGAGCCACCAGCAGCTCGGTGATCGAGGGCACCAGGCTGGCGATGCGCGGCGCTTGCTCCGGCATGCTCAGACGCCCTCCTGCTCGTTCCATGGCGTCGCGTTGAGGGCCAGGTAGACGGCGCAGCAGCCGCGCAGATAGATCAGGGCCGGCAGCACCAGGGCCAGCGCAAACACCGCGCCACCGCCCACCATGGCGGCCTGGCCGGCGGGCGTGACCGTCACCGGCGCGCCCGCCGAGCCCAGGGCGCGCAGGCCATAGCCGAACAGCCCGGCCATGAACTGCTGCGGCGGCACCTGCACGCCCGCCGCCCAGGGCGAGATCAGGGCCATGCTGCGGCCGCCGGCCATCACCACAAAGCTCACCATCGCGCTCACCAGGGCGGTGAGGGCCAGCACACCGGCCATTAGCACTGCGGCCTCCAGCAGGCGGTGGCGCAGCAGCCGGCCATGCATGCGCAAGGTGTTCTCGACGCCCTGGTCGGCCCAGATCGAAGGGCCGGTGAGCGGCCCCACCAGCACCGTCACCGCCAGCGCTGCCACCCCCAGCAGCAGCACGCCGGCCGGCACCAGCAGGGTGAACCAGTACAGGCCCACGCCGGGCAGGCGCACCAGCCACAGCGCCGCCAACAGCAGGCCCAGCACCAGGGCGGCCCCGAGCAGCAGCAGCAGCAGATTGACCAGCACGCGCGCCGCCGCGCCCAGCGCCACCGGCATGGCGTCCTGCACATCGCGGATCGGCCGCCCCAGGGCCTGGTCCATCAGCAGCAGGCCGGTGAGGTTGACACCGTAAAAGGCGACAAGCACCGCGCCCACCCCCCAGACCAGGCCCCAGGCGCCGTCGCTGCGGGCCAGCGCCGCCTCGGCCATCGCCAGCAGCAGGCCGGCAAAGCAGAAGCTGCTCAGCAGGGCATAGAGCGCCGGACCGTTGCGCACGGCATCCAGGCTGGCGAACACCCGGTTCAGGGCGTGCAGGGAGAGTTTTTGCATCTGGCCGGCATGATAGCGAGGCCCCGGCCTGCGTCAGGGCGGCGCCCAGGCGCAGCGTCGGGCTTGACTTACGGGTTTTCCTCAGAAGCTGAAAAACAACACTCAGCGCTGGGCGCTTTACGGATCACTGGATCTCTCACCCATAATCGTTTACCTGTGTTCGGACGCCGCGCCTTCGCTTGAATGGTTCACGATGGGTTGAAGCTCCACATGGTTATTTGGTATTGAAAGGGCTTCCCCATGGGAAACAAGCTTTACGTAGGCAACCTCGCCTACAGCGTCCGTGACGAATCGCTGCAAGAAGCATTCGGTCAATTTGGCACCGTGACCTCGGCCAAGGTCATGATGGACCGCGAAACCGGCCGTTCCAAGGGCTTCGGCTTCGTGGAAATGGGTTCGGACGCCGAGGCGCAAAGCGCCATCAACGGCATGAACGGCCAGGCTCTGGAAGGCCGTGCGATCGTGGTGAACGAAGCACGTCCTCGTGAAGAGCGTCCGGGCGGCTTTGGTGGCGGCGGTGGCCGTTCCGGCGGCGGCGGCTTCGGCGGCGGTGGCCGTTCGGGCGGCGGCGGCGGCTACGGTGGTGGCGGCGGCGGTGGCGGCTACGGTGGTGGTGGCGGCGGCCGTTCCGGTGGCGGCGGCTTCGGCGGCGGTGGCCGTTCGGGCGGCGGCGGCTACGGTGGTGGCGGCGGTGGCGGCTACGGCGGTGGCCGTTCGGGCGGCTACTGATCCGTCCTCAGCGCTGCGGCGCTGACGCACAAGACAAGGCACCTTCGGGTGCCTTTCTCGTTTCTGGCGTCTTGCCTAAAGCTCCAGATCGGCGGCCAGCTTGGCGAACAGCTCGGTGTTGCGCCGCAGATGATCGGGCCGCGACTGCGTCCAGCCCAGGCTGAACACGCGGCTCAGCCCCTGGCGATGCTGGACCATCAGGGACAGCAAACGGCCGCGCTCATCCTGGCCGGGCAAGCCCGCCTCGGCCTCGCGCCGCAATGCCGAACGCTGCAGCACCGCGCGCACCGAGTCGCGCGCGCTCAGGTGCAGCACCGCGAGCGTCTGCCAGGCCAGTTCGTGCACGCCGCCCCGCCCGCCGGGCGCCTTCACATGGGCATGCGCCAGGTGCGGGTCCAGCTCCAGCCACCACATTGGGCCGAGCGGGAACTTCAGCTTGGCCTCCAGCATCAGGCTGGCGCCGGCGCCCAGGCGATCGGCCTGCACGTCAAGGCGGCGCCCCCACTCCAGCTCGGCGCTGATGAGGCCCAACCAAGGCCAGGGGTTGGCCTGCGCGCCGAGCAGCAGGGTGCGCGGCGCATGCAGGCGGCCGGCGCTCTGGGCGCGCTGCCGGTCCAGGCCCAGGTGCGCCCAGAGCTCGAAGTTGCGCGCGCCGGAGAACCAGAGCCCGGGTTGCAGGCGCTGCTCCAGGCGTTCGCCGCCGCGCACGCCGTAGGCGGCGTCGGCGAGCGTGCGGGTTTCGACCAGCTTGGCCTGCCACTCGAATTCATAGGCCTGGAAGCGCGACCATTCACCCAGTGGGGCCAGGTCTTGCGTGCCGAGCCGGCGATGCAGATTGAGGCTGATGCGCTCCACCCCGGTCTGGCTGACGAAGCCGTTGTCATTGGCGAAGCGCGGGCTCAGACGTTCCAGATCCAGCGTGCCGCTCCACGCCGCGTCGCGATGGCGCCAGCTCAGCCAGGCATAGTGGCCCTGCTCGGCCGCCTGCCGCTGCGGCTGCCCCTGCGCATCGAAGCCGGCACTGGTGCTGGACAGCAGCAGATGCCCGCGCGCCAGGTCTTCCTCGCCGACGCGCCAGGCAAAGTCGCTGCCCAGCACGCGGTTGCTGCGCCCCGCGCCATAGTCGCGCAGCGATGCCAGCGCGGCCACGCCCCAGGCGCCCGCCTGCATGCGCGCACGCGCGAAGCTGGCCTGCGAGCGCAGATCCTGGGCGCGGAATTCGCTGCCATAGGCATGCGAGCGCAAGACCTGACCCCCGCCGGCATCGCGCAAGCTCATCAGCGTGGCCTCAGCGGCGGCGCCGCGCCAGGTGGCGCGCAGGCCCCAGTCGGGATCGGTGACGGCGCGCGAGTAGAACGCCGCTAGGCCGCGCGCCTGCCCGCTGTCATCGGGCACGGTTTGGCCCACCACGTCGCTGCTCTCCAGGAAGAAGGGGCGCTTTTCCGGCACGAAGAGTGCAAAGCGGGTGTTGCCGGCGAGCTGTGGGGTGTCCAGCTCCACCTGCGAGAAATCGGGGTTGAGGGTGGCGTCGATGACCCAGTCCGCGCGCGGGCGCCACTTCAGCTCGCCGCCCAGGCTGAGGAGGCGCTCGCGCTGCCCGCCGTCGGGGCCCTGGCTGCGCGTGCCGCGCGCGGTGAGCTCGGGGCGCAGCCTCAGAAAGCTGCGTTCGCGCACCTCGTCCACCAGCTCGTCCAGGCCCAGCAGCGGCTGCAGCTCGGCGATGAAGCTGAGCGCGTCCTTGGTGAGGGGCGCGCTCACCAGCAGCACGTTGTCTTCGCGCGGAATGCTGCGCGTCACCATCACGCGCCAGGGCGCGCCTCCGGCATAGGGATAGCGCAGGGCGGCCAGCGGCCAACGCAGCTCGACGCTATAGCCGTCGGGCAGGCGCTGGGTGGCCACCTGCACATCGAAGTCGGGCGCGAAGTCCTCGGCGTCGTCCTCGGCGGTGAAGACGCCATCGGCAATCGCGCCGCCGGCGCCGATGCGGATGAACTGCGCGGCGCGGCGCTGACCCACCGGGTCCAGCACCACCGAGACGAAGTCCTGATCACGCCGCACTTGGTCGCGGCGCGTCAGCGGCGCGCGGATCTGCGCGGGTGCATCGTCATAGGCGCGGATGCCAAACACCAGCGCCTGCGCATCGGCCAGCACCTGCACGGTGGTGCGCCAGCGCGCCGGCTGCTTGTCCTCGGGCAGGAATTGCACAAAGCGCTCGTACACCGGCGCTCGCTGCCAGACCGGGTCGTCCAGCAGGCCGTCGATGCGCGGCGGCGCGTCGCCAGCGCGCAGGCGCAGCGCGCGCGGGCCCGCGTCCTGCGCGCTGGCCAGTTGGCTCAGCCCCAGCAGGGCCAGCGCGAGCAAGCGCGCCCTACTCACCCTGCCGGTGCTTGCGTGGCCGCCCGGCCAGCAAGCGATCAAACAGCACGTTCGGCAGCAGCCGCATCAGGCGCGCCACCACCCCCATCTGCCAGGGGATGAAACGCAGGCTGGCGCCGGCCTCGATGGCTGCATAGGCGCGCGCCGCGAAGTCCGCGGGCTGCATCAGAAAGGGCATGCGGTAGCGGTTCTTGGCCGTCAGCGGGGTGGCGATGTAGCCGGGCGCGATCGTCACCACGCGCACGCCATAGGGCCGGCACTCGCCGCGCAGGCTTTCGCAATAGCTGATGACGGCCGCCTTGCTGGAGCAATAGCCGGCGTGCCCCGGCAGGCCGCGAATGCCGGCCACGCTGGCCACCCCCACCAGGCGGCCGCTGCCGCGCGCATTCATCGCCGCCACAAAGGGCTGGAAGGTCGCGGCCAGGCCGATATTGTTGGTGGCGTAGATGCGCTGCAGCACCGCCAGATCCTCCGCAATCGCGCTGTCCATGCCGATGCTGATGCCGGCATTGGCAATCACCACATCGGGCAGGCCCTGCTCGGCGATGCATTGGCGCCCGGCCGCGGTGATGGCGGCCACATCGCTGACATCGGCCGGGTAGACGCGCCAGCGCGCCGGGTCCAGGCCCTGCGCCTCGGCCCAGCCGGCCAGCTCGCGGCCGCGCCGCGCCACCAGGGCAAGTGCCCAGCCCTGCTGGTAGTAGTGCAGGGCCATGGCCTGGCCAAGGCCGCTGGAGGCGCCGGTGATGAACACCAGGCTCATGGCTTGGCCGCCTTGCCGCCGCGCAGCCCCGGCGCATCGAAGCGCGCCGTGCTGGGACCGTTGAAGCTCAGCAGGCCCTTGAGGTTGTCGTACTCGAAGTTCTGGGCGCGCATCTCGCCGCCGCGCGTGGCGATGCGCACCGGCAGGTGCGAGCGCAGCTTCTCGGTATTGACGAAGGCGTGCAGAAACTCGCCTTGTACCTGCAGATCGGGCACGGCGCCGGCATCCGACTTGGCCGCTGACTTGGCCGGATAGCGCTGCACCCGCACCTCGCCCAGCAACTGGATCTCGCTGCCATCGCTGTTGCTGAGTGCGCGCCGCGCCTGCGCCTCGGTGCGGCTGCCGTTCTCGTTAAAGGCCTGCAGGCGCACGCCGTCGAGCTCGATGGTGTCGGTATCGGGGTAGTGGCGCATCGCCGCGCCCTGCAGATGCACGCGCAGCGCGCCGCTGGGCGCGAAGCGCTGCATCTCGAAACCCTTCATCTGGTAGTCGGGCTCATGCCTGGCCGGCACCGGCTCCATCGGCCCGTCGGCCGTGGGCGTGTGCTTGACCAGCCACCAGGTGCCGGCCGCCAGCAGCGCCATCATCAGCAGCGGCAGATAGGCCGAGAGCAGGGCCTGCAGGCGCCAGATCAGCGGCTGCCGCAGGCGCGGCGCGGCCGCCGCGGCGGGGGCCAGGCGCGCCGTCGGCGTCATCATCTTCAAGCCGCGCCCCCATCCAGGGTGCTGAGATGGCCCTGCAGCAGCGCGGCATAGCGGCCGGCGGCCATCAGCAGCAGGTCGCAGCATTCGCGTGCCGCGCCATGGCCGCCCGCGGCCGCGGTGACATGGTGTGCCACCGCGCGCACCTCGGCATGGGCCTGGGCCGGCGCGCAGGCAAAGCCGGCGCGCGTCATGAGCGGCAGGTCGGGCCAGTCGTCGCCCATCGCGGCCACCTCGGGCCAGTCCAGCCCGAGTTGATCGAGCAGCGGCTGGGCCACCGCCAGCTTGTCCTTGGCGCCATAGGCGGCATGCGGCAGGCCCAGATCGGCGACGCGGCGGCGCACCGCCGGCGAATCGCGCCCGGTGATGATGATGGGGATGATGCCGCCCTGCGCCAGCAGCTTCAGACCATGGCCGTCCAGGGTGTTGAAGGCCTTCACGCCCTCGCCCTGCTCGCCGATATAGATGCGGCCGTCGGTGAGCACGCCGTCCACATCGAAGATCGCTGCCTTGATGGCAAGACCTGGCCCCTGGGCCTTGAGCAGGAGTTCGGGCGGAAAACGCAGGGCCGGCTGCAGCAGCGCCATCAGATCACCTTGGCGGACATCAGGTCGTTGATGCTGATGGCGCCTTGCAGGCGGCCTTGCTCGTCCACCACCAGCACCAGGGTGATGCGCGCCGCTTCCATCAGGTCGGCGGCGTCCACCGCGAGCGCATCGGCGCGCACGGTGCGCGGGTTCTTGGACATCACCGCGCCGGCCTTGAGCGTGCGCAGATCGCCGCCGCGCTCGATCAGGCGGCGCAGGTCGCCGTCGGTGAAGATGCCCTGCACGCGGTCCTCGTCGTCCACCTGGATGGCCACGCCCAGGCCCTTGCCCGACATCTCGCGCATCATCTCGGTGAAGGGCAGCTCGGCGCGCACGCGCGGCAGCGCGTCGCCGCTGCGCATCAGGTCGCGCACATGGGTCAGCAGCTTGCGACCCAGCGCGCCGCCGGGGTGCGAACGCGCAAAGTCCTCGGGCTTGAAGCCGCGCGCGTCCAGCAGCGCCACGGCCAGCGCATCGCCCAGCGCCATTTGCGCGGTGGTGCTGGCGGTAGGGGCCAGATTCAAGGGGCAGGCCTCCTGGTCGACGCGGCTGTCCAGCACCACATCGGCGTGGCGCGCCAGGCTGGACTCGGCGCCGCCGGTCATGGCGATGATGTGGACACCCAGGCGCTTGAGCACCGGCAGGATGGCGTTGAGCTCGTCGCTCTCGCCGGAATTGGACAGCGCCAGCACCACATCCTTGGGCGTGACCATGCCGAGGTCGCCATGGCTGGCCTCGGCCGGATGCACGAACAGCGCCGGCGTGCCGGTGGAGGCCAGGGTGGCGGCGATCTTGCGGCCCACATGGCCGCTCTTGCCCATGCCCATCACGGCCACGCGCCCGCTGCAGGCCAGCGCCAGCTGCACCGCCCGCGCGAAGGCATCGCCCAAGCGAGGGTCCATCGCCAGCAGGGCGGCAGCCTCGATCTGCAGGGTCTCGCGACCCAGGTTCACCGCGCGCGCGGCATCGAAATGCTGGGGAAGAGTCATGGCCGGCAGTGTAGCAAGCGCCCCTGCCCGGACGGCCCCGGCCGGCCCGCTCAGAACAAGGGCTTCAGGCCCATGCCCTGCTCGCGCCAGGCGTATTTGCGCAGCGTGCCCTGCGCGTCAAACAAGAGCACCAGCTCCTTGGCGCCGCTGTCGACCCGCGCCGTGAGCGTGCCCACCACGGGCACAAAGTCGAGAAACTTGGGCAGGCCGTCCTTGTCGTAGTAGTGCCAGGTCTCCCAGCCACTGGACTCGAAACGCAAGACCTTGCCGCGCCCCAGGCGCTGCTCGACCTCGGCACGGCTGCTGCGGCCCGGCTGCACCCACTGCGCGAGCTGCTGCTGATCGAGCGCCCGCATCGCGCCATTGCCCACGGTGGTGCAGCCCGCCAACACCAGCGCGAACGCGAGCGCACCGCTCATGCCGCGCCTCATGGTGCGAGGCCCTTGGCGGCTGGAGCTACCGTCTCATCCATGTCCTCAAAGACCAGCAAACTGTCGTCCGGCCAGCTCTGGTCCTCCAGCGGCGCAAAGTAGACACGGTCACGCAGCCAATAGCCCCAGTCGACCAGGCCGAACATGGGACTGTCCTGGCTCGCCAGGCTGCCGTGCAACTGCTCATAGGGCAGGCTCATGCGGCGCTGGCCATGCACCAGGGTGATGGCAAACACCGGTCTATCGGCGAAATGCCCGTAGAGGCCGGCCTTCAGCGTTGCGCAGATGTCGGTCAGCGTTCTGGCCACATAGAAGGCGGGCAGCTTGACGCCGCGTATCAAGGTGTCCGCGCCGTAGATGTCGACATGGCATTCCAGGCGCAGGTCGCCAAGGCGCCGGGCATTGGGCGGCAGGCCGGGCGTGCGCACATCCGGATGCCATGCGAGGCGGCCATCGGCCAACCTGCTGCGCACGCTGGCATCGCTGGGCAGCGCCGCCCAGGCCGGATCGATCTCGAAGCGCTGCGACTCGTCCAGCAGCAGCGGCTGACGGCCCGCGCTGCTGCGCAACTCCAGCGCCAGGTCGGCGAGATCGGCTTCGGCGCGGCGCGGGTAGAGCCGCACATAGAGCTTGGCCTCGGGTGCCAGCGACCGGTAGGTGTCGAAGGCCTGGCGCATCTTGAGCAGCTGCGACACCGTCTTCTGCTCACGCTCGATGCACGCCTCGCCGCTGGCCTCCACCCTGTCCAGTTGCGTTGGCGGCTCGGCGGCCGCGGCCTGGCAGGGTCCGGCAGCCAGGCTGAACAGCCAGGGCAGTGCCAGACGGCGTAGCCAGCGGATGTGATGAAGGGTCGGGAAAGGCATGCGCGGCTGGGACGGGGCATAGCGGCCTGCGCAGTCTATGCAGCGTGCATGAAGCAAGGCCAAAGATGGCGGCTTGCAGGCCGCCGGGCCTTCGATGGGGGTCGGCGGGTCCGCAGGGACCCGCAGCGGTCGCATCTCAGCCCAGCGGCTTGCAGGCCGCCGGGCCTTCGATAGGGGTCGGCGGGTCCGCAGGGACCCGCCTCGCTCCTATCTCAGGGATACAGGCCGCGCTCTTCGCGGGCCTGCAGCACGCGTGTGCAGGCCACCGTGAAGGCGGCCGTGCGCAGCGAGATGCGGTGCTGCTCGGAGGTCTCCCAGATGCCCTTGAAGGCACCGGTGATGATCTTGTCCAGGCGCACATTGATCTCGTCTTCGGTCCAGAAGAAGGACGAGAAGTCCTGCACCCATTCGAAGTAGGAGACCGTCACGCCGCCCGAATTGGCGATCACGTCGGGCACCACCACGATGCCGCGGTCGGCCAGCACCTGGTCGCCGTCGGGCGTGGTCGGGCCGTTGGCGCCTTCCAGCACCAGGCGGGTCGAGAGGCGCTGCGCGCGCTCGGCGGTGATCTGGCCTTCCAGCGCAGCCGGGATCAGCACATCGGTCTTGACGTCCCAGAAGTTCTCGTTGGCGATGTGGTCGGCGCCCGCAAAGCCCGCCACGCCGCCGGTCTGGGCCACATGGTCCAGCAGGTTCTGCATGTCCATGCCCTGGGTGTTCAGGATGGTGCCGGTGTGGTCCTGCACCGCCACGATCTTGGCGCCGTTGGCTGCGAACAGCTTGGCGGCGATTGAGCCCACATTGCCGAAGCCCTGCACCGCCACGCGCGCGCCTTCCATCGGGATGTTGAGCCGGCGCATCGCCTCGCGGCCGATCACGAACACGCCGCGGCCGGTGGCGGCCACGCGGCCCAGCGAGCCGCCCAGGGGGATGGGCTTGCCGGTGACGACGCCGGTCGCGGTAGCGCCGGTGTTCATCGAATAGGTGTCCATCATCCAGGCCATGATCTGGCCGTTGGTGTTCACGTCCGGGGCCGGGATGTCCTGCTGCGGGCCGATGATGATGCCGATCTCGCTGGTGTACCTGCGCGTAACTTTTTCCAGTTCCTTCATCGACAAGGTCTTGGGATCCAGGCGGATGCCGCCCTTGGCGCCGCCATAGGGCAGGTTCACCGCGGCGTTCTTGATCGTCATCCAGGCCGACAGGGCCATCACTTCTTCCAGCGTCACATCGGGGTGGTAGCGCACACCGCCCTTGCCGGGGCCGCGCGTCAGGCTGTGCTGCACACGGTAGCCCTCATAGTGGGCGATGGTGCCGTTGTCGAGTTCGATGGGGATATCCACGATCAGCGCGCGCTTGGGGCGGCGCAGCGTCTCGACCCAGCGTGCCAGATGACCCAGGTAGGGTTCAACGGCGTCGATCTGGGACAGATAGGTGCCCCAGGGACTGTTGCGGGTGGGCGAGACGAAAGACAGGTTGGGCATGTACTGCTCCGTAATTTTTGGTGGCGCGAACGGTATCTCGAAGCCCGCGCGCATGCCAAAGCCGAGTGCACATGTGCCCATGCGGCATGCGCATAGGGTCGCTGCTTTGCGCTGGATCATGGCCCGCGGCCGCCACATACGGCCATTACCATCGGCACATGATGAACTCGCTGGATCTGACCCTGCTCTACCTGGTGGCCGCGGTGCTGGGGGTGGTGGCATGCCGCTCGCTCAAGCTGCCGCCCATGCTGGGCTATCTGGTGGTGGGAGTGCTGATAGGCCCGAATGCGCTGGAGCTCTCGGGGCGCAGCGCGGGCGTCAACTACCTGGCCGAGTTCGGCGTGGTGTTCCTGATGTTCGTGATCGGGCTGGAGTTCAACCTGCCCAAGCTGCGCAGCATGCGCAGCCTGGTTTTCGGCATGGGCCTGCTGCAGGTGGCGCTGTCGATTCTTGGCACTCTGGCCGGCCAGCTGATGCTGGATCGCGGGTTCGCGGCCCTGGGCCTGCCCTGGGATCTGGAGTGGCGGGGCGCGCTGGTGCTGGGCGCTGCCATGGCGATGAGTTCCACCGCCATCGTGGTGAAACTGATGGCCGAACGGCTGGAGCTGGAGAGCGAGCATGGCCGTCGCGTCATCGCCGTGCTCTTGTTCCAGGACCTGGCGGTGGTGCCGCTGCTGGTGCTGATCCCGGCGCTGAACAGCGGCGGCGCCGAGATGGCCAGCTCGCTGGCCTGGGCCGCCCTCAAGGCGGTGGCCCTGCTGACCCTGCTGCTGGCCGGCGGCCAGAAGGTGATGCGCTGGTGGCTCACCCTGGTGGCGCGCCGCAAGAGCGAAGAGCTGTTCATGCTCAACCTGCTGCTGGTGACCCTGGGCCTGGCCTGGCTGACCGAGCATGCCGGGCTCTCGCTGGCGCTGGGTGCCTTCATCGCCGGCATGCTGATTGCCGAAACCGAGTTCAAGCACCAGGTGGAGACCGACATCCGGCCCTTTCACGACGTGCTCTTGGGGCTGTTCTTCATCACCATAGGCATGAAGCTGGACTGGCGCGCAGTGAGCGCGCAATGGCCGCTGGTGGTGCTGCTGACGCTGGCTCCCACCTTCGCCAAATTCCTGCTCGTCAGCGCGCTGGCCAAGCTGTTCCTGGCACCAACCGGGGTTTCGCTGCGCACCGGCCTCTACCTGGCGCAGGCGGGTGAATTCGGCTTCGTGCTGCTGACCCTGGGCGCCCAGCAGCAGCTGATCGCGCCGCAATGGCTCAGCCCGGTGCTGGCCAGCATGGTGCTGTCGATGCTGGCCACGCCGCTGATCATCATGTACAGCAACCGCATCGTCATGAAGCTCTCGGCCAGCGACTGGCTGCTGCAATCGGTGCAGCTAACGACGATCGCCAAGAAGGCCATCAAGGCCGACGCCCACGTGATCATCTGCGGCTACGGCCGCAGCGGCCAGAACCTGGCGCGCCTGCTGGAGGGCGAGCACATCCCCTATATGGCGCTGGACCTGGACCCCGACCGCGTGCGCCAGGCCGCTGCGGCCGGCCAGAGCGTGGTGTTCGGCGACGCCGCGCGCCTGCAAAGCCTGATGGCGGCCGGCCTGTCGCGCGCCAGCGCGGTGGTGGTGAGCTACCCCGACACGCCCTCGGCGCTGAAGATCCTGCAGCTGGTGCGCGCCCATGCCGCCCATGTGCCGGTGGTGGTGCGCACCATCGACGATGCCGACCTGGAACGCCTGCGCGCCGCCGGCGCCACCGAGGTGGTGCCCGAGGCCATCGAGGGATCGCTGATGCTGGCCAGCCATGCGCTGGCCCTGGTGGGCGTGCCGATGCGGCGCGTGATCCGGCTCACGCGCGACGCGCGCGATGCGCGCTACGGCCTGCTGCGCGGCTACTTCCACGGCAGCGACGACGACACCGCCGAGGAGCGCGAGCAGGCGCGCCTGCGCTCGGTCACCCTGCCCATCGCCAGCGTCTATGCCGGCCAGGCGCTGGGCCAGCTGGCCCTGCATGCCACCGGGGTGGCGGTGGTGTCGGTCAAGCGCGCCGGCGGCGCGGTGGTGCAGGCCGACGACCAGCTGCTGCTGCAGGGCGGCGACACCCTGGTGCTCTCGGGCACGCCGGGGGCGCTGGCGCTGGCCGAAGAGAAGCTGCTCAGAACCTGAACCCGCAGCGATCAAGCGCTGCCGCCCCGGCGACAGCCTGCCGCCTGCGTGACATGCGCGCGCCGCGGCTTGCGCCACACTGCGGCCATGAGTTCCAGCACCGCCCCCGGCCAGCGCCGCCGCCGCATCTACCTGATGCGCCACGGCGCGGTGAGCTATTTTGACGCCAGCACCGGCCGACCGGTGTTGCCCGAGCAGGTCGCGCTGAATGAACTGGGCCAGGCCCAGGCACGCGCCGCCGGCGAGCAGTTCGCCCGCGAGGGCGTGCGCTTCGACCGCGTCATCGTCTCGGGCCTGCCGCGCACCGTGCAGACCGCCGCCCTGGTGCTGCAGCAGCTCGGCGCGTGCGCGCAAGCCCTGACCCCGCAGACCTGGCCCGAGCTGCAGGAGATACGCGGCGGGCGCCTGGCCGAGATCCCGCAGGCCGATCTGCAGGCCGCCTTCACCGGCCTGCACCATGCCCGGCTGGGCGAGGACACGCGCTTTCTGAATGGCGAAAGCGTGGGCGAGCTGCTGGACCGCGTGCTGCCGGCGCTGGCGCGGCTGCGCGCCGACCCCAGCTGGGACTGCGCCCTGCTGGTGCTGCACGGCGTGGTGAACGCCGCCATCCTCTCGCATGCCCTGAGCGGCGGCCAGCGCCTGTTGTATGGCTCGCTGGTGCAGAGCCCGGCCTGCATCAATGTGCTGGACGTGGGCACGGCGCCCGACGACTGGCTGCTGCGCGTCTGCAATTTCGCGCCCACCGGCGCCCTGCATGTGGAAGAACGCCACACCACCATGGAAGCGCTCTACCAGCAATACCTGCGCTACCGCGCACTCCGAGACGAAGGGGAACAACAAGCATGATCCGCATCACCGGCACCTATGTCTGGCGCGACGGCGCCCGCTTTGACCACGCCATCTACGCCAGTGAGCATATGGCGCTGACGCGCGAACTGCTCACCCCGCTGGGCCTCACGCGCCTGGAGGCCGAACGCTTTATGCACCCCAAGGGGCCGCGCGCCGGCGAGCCGGTGGCCGCCACCAATGCCTACTTCGCCAGCCTGGAGCAGGCCCAGGCCGCGATGGCCCAGGCCGGCGCGCAACTCGCCGCGCATGTGGCGCGCTATACCGATCTGCAACCGCAGCTGCGCATCAGCGAGCTGACGCCCATCGTCTGAAAGGTCTTTTCACCATGGAATTCGACTACAGCCCCAAGGTCCAGGCCATGCAGGCCCGTCTGCTGGCCTTCTTCGACCAGCACATCTACCCCAACGAGGCGCGCCTGCACGCCGAGATCGAGGCGAACCGCCGCGCCGGCAATCCCTGGCTGGCCACCAAGCTGATCGAGGAGTTGAAACCGCTGGCGCGCCAGGCCGGGCTGTGGAATCTGTTCCTGCCCAAGTCGGCACGCGCGCCGGAAGGCCTCTCCAACCTCGAGTACGCGCCGCTGTGCGAGATCATGGGGCGCGTCTGGTGGGCCGCCGAGGTCTTCAACTGCTCGGCCCCCGACACCGGCAATATGGAAACCATCGAGCGCTACGGCAGCGAGGCGCAGAAGGACCGCTGGCTGGAGCCGCTGCTGCGCGGCGAGATCCGCTCGGCCTTCCTGATGACCGAGCCCGCGGTGGCCTCCAGCGATGCCACCAATATCGAATGCAGCATCGAGCGCGACGGCGACGACTATGTGATCAACGGCCTGAAATGGTGGTCCTCGGGCGCCGGCGACCCGCGCTGCGCCGTCTACATCGTGATGGGCAAGACCAACCCCGAGGCCGGCCGCCACGAGCAGCAGTCGATGATTCTGGTGCCGGCCAACGCGCCAGGCATCACCGTCGTGCGCCCGCTCACCGTGTTCGGCTACGACGACGCGCCGCACGGCCATATGGAGATCGCGCTCAAGAACGTGCGCGTGCCCGCCAGCAACCTGCTGCTGGGCGAGGGCCGCGGCTTCGAGATCGCCCAGGGCCGGCTGGGCCCCGGCCGCATCCACCACTGCATGCGCTCGATCGGTGCGGCCGAGCGCGCGCTGGAGCTGATGTGCCAGCGCGCCGTCTCGCGCGTGGCCTTTGGCAAGACCCTGGCGCAGCAGACCGTCACCCAGGAACGCATCGCCGAGGCGCGCTGCATGATCGACCAGGCGCGCCTGCTCACGCTCAAGGCCGCCTACATGATGGACACGGTGGGCAACAAGGTCGCCAAGGCCGAGATCGCGATGATCAAGATCGTTGCACCCAATATGGCCCTGCAGGTGATCGACTGGGCCATGCAGGTCTATGGCGGCGCCGGTGTCAGCGGCGACACCCCGCTGGCCATGATGTGGGCGCACCAGCGCACGCTGCGCTTTGCCGACGGCCCGGACGAGGTGCATCGCAACTCGCTGGCCAAGCTGGAGCTGTCGCGCCATATGAAGCTGCCGCCGACGCGCAAGACCTGACCCCCCCCTAAAGAGGGAAGGGTCCGGCCCGATACGCAGTCGGGGCCGGCTGACTAGCATGCGGGCAAACCATAAGCCCGTCGTTGGATGCTCAGCCGCTTCTCCTTCGTCCGCACCTGGCCTGCCCTGGCCTTTGCCCTGCTGCTGCTGGGGCAGGCGGCGGCCTTGGCGCTCAGTCTGGGCGGGGCCGATGCGGGCTGGCTGCCCTGGTTGCTGATGGGCTTGTTGGCCCTGGGCGGCCTGCTGGCCGCGGCGGCCCTGGGCACCCTGCGGCGCGCCCATGCCAGGGCCGAGCGCGCCCGGCGCACGCTGGAGGAGGCCATCGACGCCCTGCCCGCCAGCGTCGAGATCTATGACGAAGCCGATCGCCTGGTGGCATTCAACCAGCGCCTGGTCGAGATCTATCCGCACATGCTGCGCGAGTTCCAGCGCAAGGCCGGCTTCGAGGACATGGTGCGCGCCTCGCTGGCACGCCAGGGCATTCCCGAGGCGGTCGGCCGCGAGGAAGAGTGGCTGGCCGAGCGCAAGCGCCGGCGCGGCCGCCAGAGCACGCCGCTGCTGCAGAACGTGCACGACGACATCTGGCTGCGCGTGTTCGAACGCCGCACCCCCTCGGGCGGCATCGTCGGCGTACGCATGGACGTGAGCGACCTGATTCACGAGCAGCAGCGCCTGGCGGCCAGCCAGGCGCATCTGCACGCCATCATCCAGTCGGCCATGAACGCCATCCTGACGCTGGATGCCGAGGGCCATGTGCTTGAGGTCAACCCCAGCTGCGAGCAGCTGTTCGGCTTCAGCGCCGCCGAGCTGCAGGGCGGGCACCTGAGCATGCTGTTCAGCGGCGGCCTCAGTGAACTGGCGCCGCAGTCGCTGCTGGGCCAGCCGCGCGAGGTGAGCGCACGCCATCGCAGTGGCGAAGAGCTCTCGCTGCAGCTCACCATGGCCGAGGTGCGCACCGCTACCACCCATTTGTTCGTCTGCATCGTCACCGACTTCAGCGAGCGCAAGCGCCAGGAGCTGCGCCTGAAACGCGCCAACGAGCTGCTGGCGCGCCAGTCCACCACCGACGGTCTCACCGGCGTGGGCAACCGCCGCCTGTTCGACCAGGCGCTGCAGCAGGAATGGCTGCGCAGCGCACGCTCGGGCCAGCCGCTGGCCATCCTGCTGGTGGACATCGACCACTTCAAGCAATACAACGACCGCTACGGCCATGTGGCCGGCGACGACGCGCTGCGCCGCGTTGCCACCCTGCTGCGCTCCTGCGTGGGCCGGGGCGGCGAGTCGGTGTGCCGCTATGGCGGCGAGGAGTTCGTGGTGCTGCTGGTCGACACCGACCTGGCCGGCGCCCAGGTGGTGGCACAGCGCTGCCTCGACAGCCTGCGCCTGGCCGCGATCGAACATGCGGCCTCGCCGGTGCGGCCCACGCTGAGCTTCAGCATCGGCGTGGCGGCGCGCCTGGGGCAGGCCCAGGTGGCGGCACAAAGCCTGCTGGAGGCCGCCGATGCGGCGCTCTACCAGGCCAAGCAGGGCGGGCGAGCCAAGATGGTCAGCGAGGCCAGGATCGCCTGATCCGGCGGACAATCGGGTCATGCAAGACCCCCGTGCCCCCGCCCGCCTCGAAGGACATCCCTGATGGCCAAGCCCATACCCCGCCTCAGCCCGGACGAGATCCAGCGCATCATCGCCACCGCGTTCACCGACCGTCCGCCCTACAACAAGGTGCTGATGGAGCATGGCCTCGGCCAAGGCGAGTTGGTGCAGCTGATGAAGCGCGAGCTCACGTCCAGCGCCTACAAGCTCTGGGCCGCCCAGGGCAAGGGCGTGAAGGCGCCCACCAAGAAGGCCCAGTGGCCGCACGGACGTTAGGCAAGGCTGGACAGCGACGTCTGCCATGCCCGCCAGCTGGCCGCACCGACTCGAGCGCAAGCGCGACGCCCTGCTGGTCGCGCTGACCCTGGCCGTGGGTGGCATCGCCAGCCTGCTGGGCTATGCCGCCGTCGGCGATGCCGAGCGGCTGCGCTTCAAGGAATTGCGCAGCGCCGCGGCGCGCCAGGTGGTGGACTCGTTCACGCAAGACCTGGCGCGCACCGTCGAGGCGGTGCGTGGCGCCGGCCTGATGCTGGAGTCGCAGCAGCCGACGCTGCAGCGCGAGACCTTCAACCGCTATGCCGCCAAGCTCGCCGAGGGCCTGCCCGGGCTGATGCTGCTGGAGTGGCAACCCATCGTGCCACACGCGCGGCTGGCGCAGTTCGAGGCGCAGGCGCGCGCCCTGGGCCTGGCCGACTACCGCGTGATCGAACCCGGCCCGACGCCCGACAGCTGGGTGCCGGTGCGCGCGCGCCCCGAACATGTGCCGGTGCTGTTCGGCTGGCCCGAAAATGCCTCGCCCATCGGCCTGGACCTGGCCTTCGATGCCCTGCGCATGGCCTCCAAGCTGGAGGCGCGCGCCAGCGGCCGGCCGGTGGCCTCGCTCACCTTCACGGTGATCCATCGCCGGCCCGACGCCCGGCCAGTGACGGGCTTTGCCATCACCGCGCCGGTCTATGCCCGGGGCGCGCCAGGCGAGCACCCCAGCGCGATCGGCTACCTGGCCGGCGTGATCGAGCTGCCCAGTCTGTTCCGGCGCGCCGCCCAGCTGGCCGAGCGCCTGCAGCTGGACCTGCTGGTGCATGCGGCGGACCAGCCCGACAAGCCGCCCATCTATGTGCATGGCAATGCCGACATCGGCCCGCTGGCCGAGGCACATGCGGTGGAAGTGGCGGGGCGCACCTGGAACGTGCGCCTGCAGCCTCGACCCGGCTTCATCGCCGGTGCGCCGCCGCAGGTGGCGAGCCTGGTGCTCGCGGCCGGCCTGGCCGCCACCCTGCTGCTGAGCGCCAGCCTCTGGTGGGCGCAGCGGCGCAGCCGCGCGGCGGCCCAGGCGCAGAGCCGCCTGCTCAGCGAGAGCGAACGCCTGCAGAACATCATCGCCGCCACCGGCGTCGGCACCTGGGACTACTCCTTCGAGACCCGCAAGGCCGCAGTGAGCGAGCGCTGGCGGGAAATTGCCGGCCACGGTCCGAGCGACTGGCAACCCGGGCCGGACTACCACTGGAAGCAGGATTGCCACCCGGACGATATCGCCGCCGTCGATGCTGTGCTGCGCGCGCATCTGCGCGGCGAGACCGACCATTACGAGGTCGAATACCGGCACCGTCATGGCACCGAGGGCTGGACCTGGGTGGCCACGCGCGGCAAGGTGATCCGACGCGACCGCGCCGGCAAACCGCTGCAGATCGTCGGCATGATGATGGAGGTCAACACACGCAAGCAGGCCGAGGCGCGCATCCTGGAGCTCAACAACACCCTGGAGCAGCGCGTGCGCGAACGCAGCGCCCAGCTGGAAGCCACCATGGAGAAGCTCTGCGAGGTGCAGGAGGCGTTGTCGCGCACCGAGGCGCGCGCCACCCTCAGCACCATGGTGGCGGGCGTTTCGCACGAGCTCAGCACGCCGATGAGCAACGGCCTGATCGCCAGCAGCACCCTGTCGGCCCAGGCGGTGGAGTTCGAGCGGCGCATCGCCGCCGGTGGGTTGCGCCGCAGCGAGTTGCAGCACTTCGTCGAGCAGGTGCGCAGCGGCAGCCAGCTGGTGCTGCGCAATCTGCAGCGTGCGGTGGAACTGCTGAGCGGCTTCCGCCAGGTGACGGCTGACCAGGCGAGCGAGCAGCGCCGCCACTTCGACCTGCACGAGCTGATCCAGGAGATCGTCGGCACCCTCACCCCGACGCTGAAGCGGCGCCCGCAGCGTCTGCTGCTCGACATCCCGGCGGGCATAGCGATGGACAGTTATCCGGGGCCGCTGGGCCAGGTGGCGATCAACCTCATCAACAACGCCTACCTGCATGCCTTCGAGGAGGGCCAGGCCGGCGAGCTGCGCATCCAGGCCCGCCAGGAGGGCGACAAGGTGCGCATCGAGTTCCGCGACAACGGCCGCGGCATGAGCCAGGAGGCGCTCGACAAGATCTTCCTGCCCTTCTTCAGCACCAAGATCGGCAAGGGCGGCACGGGCCTGGGCATGGCGATCGTGCAGACGCTCAGCAGCAAGACCCTGGGCGGCTCGGTGAGCGTGAGCTCGCAGCCCGGCCAGGGCACATGCGTGACGGTGCTGCTGCCCTTGCGCGCGCCCGAGTTGGCGGAATAGGGCGGGCGCGGCTCAACGCGGCTGCTGCTGCGTGGTGC
The DNA here is from genome assembly GCF_037482845.1 of Paucibacter soli. NCBI lineage: Bacteria > Pseudomonadati > Pseudomonadota > Betaproteobacteria > Burkholderiales > Sphaerotilaceae > Roseateles > Paucibacter soli. Next base: position 77,580 of record NZ_JBBHJW010000005.1, on the reverse strand, counting down.
AGTGAATGCCGCCGCCACCGGCGGCGATGGCGTCGATGTTCAGCTGCACCAGCTCGCGCCCGGGGAATAGCTCGCGCAGCACCGAGCTGCAGTTGGCGTCGGCACGCGCATCGCCGAACTGGGGCGCGATCACCGCGCCATTGCAGACATAGAAGTTGATGTAGCCGGCCGCGAACTCGGGCGACTCGAGCTCGGGGCGCACGCGCTCCGGCCCCTTGAGCACCAGCACGCGCAACTTGCGTCCGCGTGCATCGCTGGCCTGGCGCAGGATCTCCAGATGGCGCTGGGTGACGGCGTGGTCGTAGGACTTGGGGTCCTCGTCCAGGCCGGCCACCACCACCCCCGGCGAGCAAAAACGGGCATAGAAATCGGTGTGGCCGTCGGTGATGTCCTTGCCGGCAATGCCGGGCAGCCAGAGGATTTTCTCCAGACCCAGCAGTCGCTTGAGTTCGGCCTCGCAGGCCGCCTTCGTCAGGCCCGGGTTGCGATTGCGGTTGAGCACGCAGCTCTCGGTGATGATGGCCGTGCCCTGGCCATCGACTTCGATGCCGCCGCCTTCCAGCACCAGCTCGGCGCTGAGCCGTGGCACGCCGGTCTGCTCGCACACGAACTCGGCCACCTCGGCGTCTTGCGCATGGGCCTGCTTGCCGCCCCAGCCGTTGAAGTTGAAGTCCACCCCGGCGTGCCCGCCAGCGGCGTTCTTCACGAACACCGGGCCGGTGTCGCGCATCCACAGGTCATCGACCGGCTGCACTTCGAGCCTGACCTTGTTGCCGCACAGGCGCGCGGCCAGCTCGACCTGCTCCTCGCGCACCAGCATATGCACCGGCTCAAAGGCCGCGATGGCGCGTGCGATGCCGGCCAGATGCTGCTGCACCGGGCGCAACAGGCGCTGGCCCCAGACCTCCTCGCTGGGGCCGAAGGACATCCAGGTGGCGGCGTGCGGCTCGGCCTCGTCGGGCATATGCCAGCCCTCGGCGGCCCGGGCGGCTGTCGGCAGGCCGGCCAGGGGCGCCAGGCTCATGGCCTGCATGAGGCGGCGGCGTGAGAACAAGGGGCTCATGGGTGGCTCCTGGAGGTGGATGCAGTCTATGCCGGCTCTTGCTGGGTGGTGCAGTGGATGCCGCCGCCGCCGGCGGCAATCGCGTCGATGTCGAGCTGCACGATCTGGTGGCCGGGCAGCTGGGCCGCCAGGGCCATGCGGGCGGCGCGGTCGGCGGCGGCGTCGCCAAACTCGGGCAGGAACAGCGCCTTGTCGGTGAGCAGAAAGTTCACATAGCCGGCGGCAAAGTCCTTGCGCGCAAAGGCGGGCCTCACCTGGCTGGGGGTTTCCAGCGTCACGATTTGCAGCGCGCGACCCTGCGCATCGGTGGCGGCGCGCAGCAGCTCCAGGTGGCGGCGCGTCACCGGGTAGTCGAAGGAGGCGCTGTCGCGCTCCAGCGCGGCCACCACCACGCCGGGCTTGAGGAAGCGGGCATAGAAATCGGTGTGGCCGTCGGTGATGTCCTTGCCGGCAACACCGGGCAGCCAGATGATTTTCTCCAGCCCCAGCAGGCGCTTGAGTTCGGCCTCGGCCTGGGCCTTGCTGACGCCGGGGTTGCGATTGTCATTGAGCACGCAGCTCTCGGTGATGATGGCCGTGCCCTGGCCGTCCACCTCGATGCCGCCGCCCTCCAGCACCAGGCTGCTGCCCAGCAGCGGCACACCGGCCAGCGCAGCCATGCGGGCGGCCACGGTGGCGTCGCGGGCATGGCCCTGCTTCCTGCCCCAGCCGTTGAAGTTGAAGTTCACGGCGGCGCGTTCGCCGCGGCCGTTCTTGACGAAGACACAGCCGCTGTCGCGCATCCAGAGGTCGTCGATCTCATGCTCGATCAGCTGCACCGCCGGCCCGCAGAGTTCGCGCGCCGCCGCCATGTCCGCGGCGCCGACCAGCATCTTCACCGGCTCGAAGGCGGCGATGGCATTGGCAATGCGTGCCAGCGCCTGCTGCACCGGACGGCGCAGCTCGGCGCCCCAGACGGCCTCGCTGGCGGCAAACGCCATCCAGGTGGCGCAATGCGGCTCGCCCTCGTCGGGCATGCGCCAGGCGCTGGGAGCGGGGGCGGGGGCGGGGCTCGGCGCGGGCGCGCTGTCATCGCCACCACCACCGCCGCAGGCGCTCAGGAATCCGCTCATCAGCCCGAGGCTGCCCAAGCCCAGCAGGGCGCGTCTTGTGTTCATGTGAATCAGGGTTACTACCAGGGATTCGCATTCTTGCGGATGTAACCCATTCGCATAACTGATTTGTTTTGGGCTTACCGATCGAACTGGCTCATGTCGGTGTCAGTCTGCCTGCGAGTAGCGCAGCAGGCTGTCGAACACACCACGCACCAGGGGCAGGCGCGGTTCGCCCTCGGCGCGTGAAATCCACACCGTGCCCAAGGGCAGCGAGGGGTAGGGGGCCAGACGCTTGAGGCGCCCGCTGCGCAAGCCATCGTCGGCCAGCAGGCGCGACACCAGGGCCAGGCCGCGGCCACGCAAGGCGGCGTCCAGCACCAGGCGGGCATCGTCGTAGATGGCCAGCTTGCGCAGATCGCTGAAATGCTCGCGGATGAAGGGTCCGATGCGGTCGCTGGTGAGGTCGCCCTCCAGGCACAGCAGGCCGCTGATGTTCTGGGTTATCTCGGGGCTGCACACGGCCACCAGCTCATCGCTGAGCAGGGGCACCTCGAACACGCCCTGCTGCTTGAGCGGCTCATGGGTGATGGCGATGTCCACGTCCATCTCGTCGATATAGCGTGCCGTTTCGTCGATGGAGATGATGGGGCAGAGCAGCGCATGCTCCTGCAGCAGCTGCTCCACGCGCGGCTGCAGCCAGCCCTGGGCGATGGGCGCCGGGCACACCAGGGTCACCAGGTTCTCGTCCAGATAGGTCTCGATACGCGCCAGCCCGCCACGCAGCTGCTCTAGCGACTTGCTCACGCTGTCCAGCAGCAGGCGGCCCGCCACGGTGAGCTCCACCCCCCTGCCCTTGCGGCGGAACAGCGGCTGGCCGACCTGTTCTTCCAGCTGCGAGATCTGGTGGCTGATGGCCGACTGCGAGACGCACAACTCGTCCGCCGCCCGCGAGTAGTTGCCCAGGCGGGCGGCCGCCTCAAAACCAAGCAGGAACTTGAAGGAAGGGAGTCTGGCGTATGACATATGAGCCCAGCAGATCAGTTGACCCAATAAATGTCGCTTTTCCATTCATCAAATTCAAATCAAAGTAACCCTCATACCCCACACGCCAACCGTCATGAGGCACAAGCTTTGAACCTGAACGACTTCGACTGCCGCCGCGCCGGCCTGCGCATGCCCGCCGAATGGGAACCCATGGCCGCCACCTGGCTGGGCTGGCCGGTGCTGAGCAAGCGCGAAGAGCTGTGGGGCGAGCATTACGACGCCGTCTGCCGCGCCTTTGGCCTGCTGGCGCGCACCATCGCCGGCTACCAGCGCTGCATCGTCGCCGCCCACGCCCCGCTCGCGGCCAAGGCGCGCGAGCTGTGCGGCCCACAGGTCAGCGTGGTGGCCATGGCGGTGGAGGACAACTGGCTGCGCGACTGCGGCCCTATCTTTCTGGTGGACGAGAACCAGGTCACGCAGCGGGCGGTGGGTTTTCGCTTCAACGCCTGGGGCGAGAAATACCGGCCCTACGAGGGCTGCCAGCGCGCGGCCGCCGATATCGCGGCGCTGGCCCAGGTGCCCCTGGTGCAGTCCGAGATGGTGCTGGAGGGCGGCTCCTTCTATGTGGACGGCCAGGGCACGCTGCTGACCACCGAGAGCTGCCTGCTGCATCCCAATCGCAACCCCGGCATGACGCGCGCCGACATCGAGGCCGAGCTGCGCCGCATGCTGGGGGTGGAAAAGATCATCTGGCTGCCCGGCAACCCGGCCGAGGTGGAGACCGACGGCCATGTGGACGGCATCGCTTCCTTCACCGCGCCGGCGCGCATCCTCTTCAATGCCGCCGACCCGGACCAGGGCGACTATTACCGCGCCATGCAGGAGAACCGGCGCGCGCTGGAGCTGGCCACCGATGCGCACGGCCGCCGCTTCGAGATCCTGGATCTGCCAGTGCCGCGCGGTGCACATAACTACGGCAGTGCGCGCTTCTGCGACATCTACGCCAACTACATCCTGGTCAACGGCGCGGTGATCTCCACCGCCTTCAACGTGGCGCAGGACGAGCTGGCGCGCCAGGTGTTTGCCCAGGCCTTCCCGGATCGCCGCGTCGAGTTGCTGCCCATCGGCGCGATCTCGCTGGGCGGCGGCGCCACCCATTGCTCGACCCAACAGCAACCCATGCTGGGCAACCGCCTGGCGGTGTGCCGCTTGCCCGGCTGAAACACAAGGAGCTGCACGCCATGAGTTCTCGCACCATCACCGTCGCCGCCGTGCAAATGGCCTCGGGCGACTGGGACTTCCAGCGCAATATGGCGCGCGCCGAACGCCTGATACGCCAGGCCGCCGCGCAGGGCGCCAATCTGGTGCTATGCCCCGAGCTGTTCATGATGCCCTACTTCTGCCTGGACCAGAATTGGCGCCACCTGGACCTGGCCGAGCCCTTCGAGGGCAACAGCCGCATCGCCCACTTTGCGCGCCTGGCGGGCGAGCTGGGCATCGTGCTGCCGATAGGCTTTTTCGAACGCGCCGGCAACGCCGCCTACAACTCCATCGCGGTGGCCGACGCCGACGGCCGCGTGCTGGGCGTCTACCGCAAGACCCATATCCCCGATGGGCCGGGCTATACCGAGAAGTTCTACTTCACCCCCGGCGACACCGGCTTCAAGGTCTGGGACACCCGCTTCGGCCGCATCGGCGTGGCCATCTGCTGGGACCAGTGGTATCCCGAGACGGCGCGCAGCATGGCCTTGATGGGCGCCGAGCTGCTGTGCTTCCCCACCATCATCGGCTCCGAGCCGCACAGCGCCGAGATGGACACCGCCGGCCATTGGCAGCGCACCATGCAGGGCCATGCGGCGGCGAATATGGTGCCGGTGGTGGCCGCCAACCGCATCGGCAGCGAAACCGGCCTGGGCAATGGCAACGAGCGCCAGCAGGGCCTGACCGGCAACTTCTACGGCAGCAGCTTCATCGCCGACCATACCGGCGCCAAGCTGGCCGAGGCGAATCGGACCGATGAAACCATCCTGCTGCAGCGCTTCGATCTGGAGGTCATCAGGCAAGACCGCCAGAGCTTCGGCTTCTTCCGCGACCGCCGGCCCGATATGTACAAGACCCTGCTCAGCAGCGACGGCCGGCATGTCCGCCCCGATTTGCGCTCGGCCGCTTGAATTCCCACCTTCCATCAGCGTCAAGAAAAACGGTACAGGAGACCACATGAAACGAACCATGCAACGCTCGTGCTGGCGCACAGCCCTGCTCGGCTTGAGCCTGGCGGCCTTGCTGCCAAACGCCCGGGCCGAAGAGCAGGTGCTGAACTTCTACAACTGGTCGTCCTATATCGCCGACGACACGATTGCCAACTTCGAAAAGGAAACCGGCATCAAGGTGCGCTACGACACCTTCGACAGCAGCGAGATCCTGCACACCAAGCTGGTGGCCGGCCGCACCGGCTACGACATCGTGATGTCCTCGACCGGCTGGGCCAAGATGCAGGCCGATGGCGGCCTGCTCCAGCCCCTGGACAAGGCCCTGCTGCCCAACCTCAAGAACCTGGATCCTGGCCTGCAGGCCCAGGTGGCCAAGCTGGACCCGGGCAACCAGTACATGGTGACCTGGTTGTGGGGCTACACCACGGTGGGCTACAACGTCGACAAGGTGAAGGCCGCGCTCAAGGACCTGCCCATGCCCGAGAACAGCTGGGACCTGCTGTTCAAGCCCGAGTATGTGGCGCGCCTGAAGAACTGCGGTGTGTCCTATCTGGACTCGGCCTCCGAGGTGCTGCCGGCCGTCTTCCACTACCTGGGCAAGCCGCTCAACACCACGCGCCCCGGCGACTATGCCGCCGCCACCGAGCTGCTGCATGCGGTGCGTCCCCACATCACGCTGTTCAGCTCCTCGGGCTATCTGAACGACCTGGTGTCGGGCTCGGTCTGCGTGGCCATGGGCTGGTCGGGCGACCTCAACAATGCCCGCCAGCGCGCCCTTGACGCCAAGAGCGGTCAGCGCATCGAGGCGCCCATGCCCAAGAGCGGCGGCATCCTGTTCTTCGACACCATGGTGATACCGGCCGACGCACCGCATGCCGCGAATGCGCACAAATTCATCAACTACATCCTGCGCCCCGAGGTGCATGCCTCGCTAAGCAACAAACTCTTCTACGCCAACCCGAATCGCGAGGCGCGCAAGCATGTGCGCCCCGAGATCGCCAGCAACCCCTCGGTCTTCCCAACTGACGCCGAGATTGCGCGCATGGGCGTGCAGGGTGCCGTCAACAACGAGCTGCGCCGCATGATGTCGCGCGCCTACACCGCCTTCAAGTCGGGCCTCTAAGCCCAACATTCCTGGGTCGCTCCTCATCCCGCCCGGCGCCATGCCGGGCGGGCAGGGCGCAGCCTTGCCCACCTCACTCCTGTCCGAGAGGCATAGCCATGAAGATGAACTCGATTCCCTTTGCGCTGGCACCCCTGCTGGCCCTGATGTTCGGTGCACCGGCCCAGGCCCAGAGCGCCGCCGAACTGGCCGCCCAGCTGCAGGCCATGCAGCAGGCCATGGCCGCGATGCAGGCCCAGCTGCAGGAGTTGCAGGCCAAGCAGGCTGAGGCCCCCGGCCTGACGCCCGAGCAGCAGCGCCAGCTCAGCCGCACCACCGTGCGCAGCGAGGCGCTGGAAGAAGCCCAGGAAACCCTGGGCTACAAGGGCCTGAAGATCAGCGGCCTGATCGACCCCAGCTTCGTCTACAGCCAGGGCCAGAACCGCAGCGGCTTCCAGTTCCTGAATTCCTCGCAGAACGGCGAGTACGCTTATGACAACGGCGCCTTCGGCATGGCCATGCTGGACTTCCAGAAGGAGTTCGAAGGCGGCTCCAAGCTGCGCCTGACGCTGGCGCCGAATCGCGGCGGCGGTGGCGTGGCCATCGATGGCCAGTCCATCATTCACGAGGCCAGCTTCTCGCTGCCGCTGGACGATCTGCAGACCCGCCTGATCGGCGGCCAGATCCCCGACTGGTCGGGCCACGAAATCATGCAGGCCAACCAGAACCGCCTGGTCACGCACAACCTCTTGTTCGACTTCACCCTGCCCGCCGTCTACACCGGTGCCGGCGTCGAGTTGCAGCGCAACCCCTGGTTGTTCAAGGCCCTGCTGGCCAATGTGAACAGCTCGCGCAAGAACAATGGCCAGAAGACCCCGGCCCTGGCCTACCGCGTGGACTTCTACGACTACAAGCGCGAATTCAATGGCTGGGGCTTCGCCGGGGTGCATGGCAAGCTCGCCAACTGGCGTGCCACCGATCCAGCGGGCAACCCGGTGACGGGCCAGCCCTATGCGGCCGACGACACCATGGTGCATGCCTTCGAGGTGGACGGCTTCTACAGCCGCGGCGACTGGACGCTGTCGGGTCAGGCCAGCCTTGGCATGCAGCGCAAGGCGGCCATCAGCGCCGACCCGATCAGCGGCGAGTTGCGCGACAGCCGCTGGTGGGGCCTCTCGGGCATGGCGGCCTACAAGCTGGGCCAGCGCCTGGAGCTGGTGGCAAGGCTGGACTACCTGAACAACCGCAAGAACGGCGGCGGCACCCTGGGCTACAGCTTTGCCGACGCGCGCAACGGCCTGGGCCCGGATGCAAGCGGCGACGCCGAGCGCGGCGCTAACCGCATGGCGCTCTCGCTGGGCGGCCGCTACCAGCTCAATGCCTTCACCCAGCTCAAGCTGGAGTACCGGCTGGACCGCGCCGACCTGCCGGTGTTCCTGAACCAGCGCAGCCAGCAGTTCCGCCACCACAACCAGTTGCTGGCCAGCTCGCTGGTGATGAGCTTCTGAGCGCACCATCCCAGCAGCTCGCCGCCTTTCTCAAATGCCCAGAGGCGTGGCTTACACCACCGGCTGCTGCTGCGTCACGCAGTGGATGCCGCCGCCACCGGTGTAGAGGCTGTCCAGATTGATCATCTCCACCGTGCGGCCCGGGTAGAGGGCCGAGAGCTTGGCAAAAGTGTCGGAGTCGCTGATGGTGTCGCCAAAATTCACCGTGATGACCGCCTGGTTGAGCACCAGGTAGTTGATGTAGGTGAGCAGGGCATCCGGCCCGCTGAGGCGGCCGCGCGTGGGCTGGTTCAACAAGGTGATGTCGAAGTGCCGGCCGCGTGCATCGGTGGCAGCGGCGAGGATGCTGCGCACCCGGCGCGCGTCCTGGGCCCAGATGCCGCTGTCGTTGGCGGGTGGGTTGTGCAACACCAGGCGGCCCGGAGCCACGAAGGCGGCGGTGGCGTCGATATGGTCATCGGTGATGTCCAGGCCCTTGATGCCTGGGCACCAGATCATCTTGCTGGCGCCGTAGAGGTAGAGCAGCTCGGCCTCGATGTCGGGGCGCGCGACGCCGGGATTGCGATTCGCATTGACCCAGCAGCTCTCGTTGGCGATCAGGGTGCCGTCGCCATCATGGATCACGCCGCCGCCCTCGCCCACGATCTCGGCATGGGTGATGGGCAGGCCCAAGTGGGCGGCGATGCGCTCGGCCACATAGCCGTCGCGCCGCCAGGTCTGCTGATTGCCCCAGCCGTTGAAGTTCAGGCCTATGCAGTCCAGGCCGCCTGCGCCATTGATGCGGAACACCGGGCCGCTGTCGCGCAGCCAGCAGTCGTCCACCGGGATATGGCTGAGTATGGTGACGGGATAGTTGGTGGCGCCTATGCGGGTGCGCGCATTGGCGGCGTTGCTGCTGCCGCTGGCCAGCATGACGACGGGTTCGTACTTGGCGATGGTGCGCGCCAGGCGCGCGATGTCGTCCTGCACCTTGCGCAGCAGGGCGCTGCCCCAGATGCCGGTGCTGGCGGGCCAGCCCATCCAGACACGGGTTTGCGGGCGGGCCTCGTCGGGCACGAAGAAGGTGCCCGCCGCCTGCGCGGCCAGCGGCAAGCCGGCCAGCAGGCCGGCGCCGAGTTGCAGGAGCTGGCGGCGCGTGGCGGCCGGCTTGGGATCGAAAGCGTCATGAGTCATCGCGGGTCCTGAGTTGGAGGGGCGCTGGCGACTGCGTCTGGCCAGCCCCGGCATTCCAATTCAAGTGCGCAGCACTGACTACTGACATGTTTTGAACTCATCCATCGGCCGCGCTCATGGCTGCAACAAATGGTTTGTTCGGCGCAATTCGATGCGGCCGCGTCCAGCGCCTGGCCCCCTGGCTAGAGCCCGGCCATCGCCATGTACTTGGTCACCACATAGTCCTCGATGCCCTGGCGCGCGCCTTCGCGGCCCAGGCCGCTTTGCTTGACGCCGCCAAACGGCGCCACCTCGTTGGAGATCAGGCCGGTGTTGATGCCCACCATGCCGTATTCCAGCGCCTCGGCAACGCGCCAGATGCGGCCGATGTCGCGGCTGTAGAAGTAGCTGGCGAGGCCGAACTCGGTGTCGTTGGCCTGGGCGATCACTTCCTCGTCGCTGCTGAAGCGGAACAGCGGCGCCAGCGGGCCGAAGGTTTCCTCGCGCGCCACCGCCATCGCAGGCGTCACGTCCGCCAGCACGGTGGGCTGGAAGAAGTTGCCTCCGCGCTCGTGCCGCGCGCCGCCCACCAGCACGCGCGCGCCATGACTCACGGCGTTAGCGATATGGGCCTCGACCTTGCGCACCGCCGCCTCGTTGATCAGCGGCCCCTGCTGGACGCCGGCCTCCAGGCCATTGCCCACCACCAGCCGGCTCACCGCCGCGGCGAGCTTGTCGGCAAAGGCCTCGTAGACGCGCTCGTGCACATAGATGCGATTCGCGCACACGCAGGTCTGCCCGGCATTGCGGTACTTGGAGAGCATGGCGCCCTCCACCGCGGCGTCCAGGTCGGCATCGTCGAACACGATGAAGGGCGCGTTGCCGCCCAGCTCCAGCGAGAGCTTCTTGATGGTGGGGGCCGATTGTGCATAGAGCAGGCGCCCCACCGCGGTGCTGCCGGTGAAGCTGAGCTTGCGCACCGTGGGGTTGCGGGTGAGCTCGCCGCCGATCGCCTTGGGGTCGCCGGTCAGCACCTGCAGCAGGCCCGCGGGCAGGCCGGCCTGCTCGGCCAGCACCGCCAGCGCCAGCGCCGAGAAGGGCGTGGCCTCGGCCGGCTTGACGATGATGGGGTTGCCGGCCGCGAGCGCCGGCGCCACCTTGCGGGTGATCATGGCGAGCGGGAAGTTCCAGGGCGTGATGGCGGCGCACACGCCGATGGGCTCGCGCACCACCAGCAGGCGGCGGTCGGCCAGCGGGCTGGGAATGGTCTCGCCGTAGAGGCGCTTGCCCTCCTCGGCAAACCACTCGATGAAGGAGGCGGCATAGGCCACCTCGCCGCGCGCCTCGGCCAGGGGCTTGCCCTGCTCCTTGGTCATCAGCTCGGCCAGCGCCTCGGCGTTGGCCAGCACCAGCTCGTGCCAACGCCGCAAGAGCGCGGCACGCTCCTTGGCGGGGCGGCGGCGCCACGGGCCCCAGGCGCGCTCGGCGGCGGCAATCGCGCGCGCGGTTTCGGCCGCACCCATCAGGGGCACCTGGCCCAGGCGCTCGCCGCTGGCGGGGTTGTGTACATCAAAGGTACGGCCGTCGTCGGCCGTCACCCAGCGGCCGTCCAGCAGGGCGCGGTCGCGTTGCAGAGTGGTCAGGGGGGCGTTCATGCGGTTCAGGCCTTGAGCAAAGCGTCGGAGAGGATGGCGAGCGCCTCGTCGAACACGGCGTCGGGGGTGGTGAGCGGGTGCAGGAAACGGATCACATTGCCGTAGCTGCCGCAGGTCAGCAGCATCAGGCCGCGCTGCAGGGCCAGGGCCTGCACGCGCTTGGTGAAGTCGGCATCGGGCGCGCCGCTGGCGGGGTTGCAGAACTCGGCCGCCAGCATGCTGCCAATGCCGCGCACCTCGGCCAAGTGCGGCACCTTGGCGCGCAGGCCTTCCAGGCAGCTGCGCAGGCGCTGGCCCAGCGCTTCAGCGCGCTCGCACAGGCCCTCGTCGGCAATCACGTCCAGCACCGCATGCGCGGCGGCCACCGCCAGCGGGTTGCCGGCATAGGTGCCGCCCAGGCCGCCGGGGGCGGGCGCGTCCATCAGCTCGGCGCGGCCGCACACGCCCGCCAGGGGCATGCCACCGGCCAGGCTCTTGGCGAAGGTGATGAGGTCCACCGGCACGCCGTGGTGATGCGAGGCAAAAAGCTTGCCGGTGCGCGCAAAGCCGGTCTGGATCTCGTCGGCGATCAGGAGGATGCCATGCTCGTCGGCGATGCGGCGCAGGCCGGCGATGAAGGCCTCGGGCGCCGGGTTGAAACCGCCCTCGCCCTGCACCGGCTCGTAGATGAAGGCCGCCACGCGCTGCGGGTCGATGTCGGACTTGAAGAGGCGCTGCACGCCGGCCAGCGCGTCTTCCACGCTCACGCCATGCAGCGCGCTCGGGAAGGGAGCGTGGTAGGTCTCGGCCGGGAAGGGGCCGAAGCCCGCCTTGTAGGGCTGGACCTTGCCGGTCAGCGCCATGCCCATCATGGTGCGGCCATGGAAGGCGCCGTCGAAGGCGATCACGCCGCTGCGGCCGGTGGCGGCGCGGGCGATCTTGATGGCGTTCTCCACGGCTTCGGCGCCGGTGGTGAAGAAGGCGGTCTTCTTGGCCCAATCACCCGGCGTGGCGGCATTGATGCGCTCGGCCAGCGTCACATAGCCGGCATAGGGCACGACCTGGTAGGCGGTGTGGTGGAAGGCCTCCAGCTGCGCCGCGATGGCGGCCTGCACGCGCGGATGGCGGTGGCCGGTGTTGAGCACCGCGATGCCGCTGGCGAAGTCGATGAAGCGGCGCCCCTCCACGTCCCAGAGCTCGGCGTTGAGCGCGCGCTCGGCGTAGAAGTTTTGCAGCACGGCCACGCCGCGCGGCGTGGCGGCCAGGCGGCGCGCCTGCCAGTCACTGTTCAGGTGCTTGGAATCTTGCTCGGAATGGGACATGGGGGCTCCTTGGACGATGCCGAAATATGCGCCATAGTGGTTCAATTCATAAGTACCAGTTTGTGATTTCTAATAGAGCCACTTTTCGGAGCCATGGGGCATATGAAGGACAGCAATCTGGCCGACTGGCTGCTGCAGCATCTGCATGGCGAGGGCGCCATGAACCGCCAGCTGCACGACCTGCTGCTGCGCGCGGTGCTGCAGGGCCAGCTGGCCGCGGGCAGCAAGCTGCCCTCCACCCGCTGGCTGGCCCAGCAGCTGGGCGTGGCGCGCAACACCGTCATCGACGCCTACGACAACCTGCTGGCCCAGGGTTGCCTGATCACCCGCGCCGGCAGCGGCAGCTATGTGGCCGAGGTGGAGCGCGAGCCGCCGCTGGGCCTGGGCCGCGCCGGCGCACACAAGGCCCTGGCGCCGGCCGCCCCGGCGCTCTCCAGGCGCGGCAGCGCCCTGCTGGCCCAGGCCGGCGTGTCGGCGCGCCAATGGGGCGCCTTCATGCCCGGCGTGCCGGACGTGACCGAGTTCCCGGTGCGCACCTGGCTGCGCCTGCACAACCGGCGCTGGCACGAGGCCAACCGGCCCGAACGCCTCAGTTACGCGCCCGGCGGCGGCCTGCCCGAGCTGCGCGAGGCCCTGGCCGAACACTTGCGCGTGGCGCGCTCGGTGCAATGCACGGCAGAGCAGATCATCATCACCAGCGGCAGCCACCAGGCGGTGGACCTGGTGGCGCGCCTGCTCACCGACCCGGGCGACCAGGTCTGGCTGGAAGAACCCTGCTACTGGGGCCTGCGCAGCACCCTGCAATCGCTGAGCCTGCGCACGCTGGCACAGCCGGTGGACGCCGAGGGCCTGAGCTGGCCGGGCCGCTTCAAGGGCGCGGCACCCGCGGCACCGCGCCTGGTGCTGGCCACGCCCTCGCACCAATACCCCTTGGGCATGGTGATGAGCCTGGCGCGCCGCCAGCAGCTGCTGGAGCATTGCCGCCAACATGGCAGCTGGATCGTGGAGGACGATTACGACAGCGAGTTCCGCTTCGGCACCCGCCCGATCGCCAGCCTGCAGGGTCTGGACGGCGGCGACCGCGTGCTCTACGTGGGCAGCTTCAGCAAGACCCTGTTCCCGGGCCTGCGCCTGGGCTATCTGGTGGTGCCCAAGGCCCTGGCCGCGCCCTTTGCCAAGGCCTCGGCCGAGCTTTACCGCGAGGGCCAGCTGCAGCAGCAGGCCACGCTGGCCGACTTCATCCGCGAGGGCCATCTGGGCAACCATGTGCGGCGCATGCGCACGCTCTACGGCAAGCGGCGCGAATGCCTGCTGGCGGCGGTGCAGTCCAACTTCGGCGCCGCCCTGCCGGTGCTGGGCGACAACGCCGGCCTGCACCTTGTGCTGCAACTGCCCGCGGGCAGCGACGATCGCCGCATCGAAGCCAGCGCCGCCGCCGCCGGTATCGCGGTGCGCGCGCTCAGCAGCTACTACAGCGACCCGGCACTGGCCCAGCCCGGGCTCTTGCTGGGTTATGCCTGCGTGCCCGAGGCGCGCATCGCGCCGGCGTTCGGCACGCTGGCGGAGGTGCTGCGGCGGGAGCTTACACGAGCTGCTGCTCGGTCAGTGCCCCACCGGCGGCGGCCAATTGGCGGGCCGTAGGCCTCCCCAAGCTTCACCAAGTGCTTGATTCATAGGCATGCCGTTCGGATGGACGGCCTCAAAGAGGCATCCGATTCCATCCGATTCCATCCGATTCCATCCGATTCACCCCTGGGATTCCTTGCGATCTCCTCCAGTCCCCTCAGCCCCTTGCCCCGGCACATAGGCTGAAGCGCGTCCCGCCCCCTCCAGCTGCAACTTGCCCTGGGCCTTCAGGCGCTTAAGCAAATCCTTGGCCTGACCTTCGGTGAGGCGGCACAAGTCCATCACATCGGCCCGCTGGATGCGCCCATGCTGCCGCGCGTAGCTCAGCACCAGCTGCTCATGCTGGAGGCTGCTGAAGCCGAGCTGGCGCGTGTAGGCCGCTTTGTCGCCATCGGCCTTGTACACCCCCAGCGCCAGTGTGTAACTGCGCCCACGCGCCGCGCCATGCGCCTGCGCCAAGCCGGCCTCCACCAGGCTTTCCAGCGTGCGTTTGGCCTGCGCTGGTTCGCGTTGAATATGCCTTGCAAGCTCATCGGTGCTCAGGCGTTTGAGCTCGCGCAGCGCTGCCAGCGCGATCAGGCTGTCGATGGGCAACTCGCGCTTGAGCTTGCCCTCCTGTTCCACCACCAGCTTCAGGAAAGCCTCGTCCGCGTCGACCGTCGCCAGCTTCAAGACCACGTTGCTGGCATCGGTGCGCCGGTAGTCTGGCTCCGGGCGGCCGAAGCGCAGCATGCCGCGGTAGATCTTGTCCACGCCGCGGCCCGAGCGTTCGACGACGCCGATGCGCTTCATCGCGTCGGCTAGCGTGCGGTTGCGCGGCCGCGGCTCGGTGGTCAGCAAGTTGGCCAAGGTCACGCCATCCATCAAGCCACCCGGGTTGCTGATGGTCAGGCCAGCGTCGTCAAGACGCACATGCACTGCGCCCAAGCGGTGGTAGTCGCGGTGCAACAAGGCGTTGGCCACGGCCTCGCGGAAGGCGCCCAGGTCCACCCGTGGCACCGGCACCCGAAACAGCCCCACCTGGATCTCGCGCTCCGGGTTATAGGGCCGGAAATTCGTCTCCAGCCAGTCCAGGCCCTTCAGCAGAGGGAAGCGACGGAACTCGTTGAAGCCCACGGCCTCGCGCGCCAGCACCTGAAAGGCGAATTCATGTGTGGGCACCAATTCGCGCAATGCCGGCTCACGACCGATCAACAGCGGGCCCGTCAGCGTCGGCGCGCGGCCGCCATCGGGCAGCCGGCCGGTCAGGCCCAAGGCGCCGTCCAGCGCCTCATCATCCAGCTCCAGCAGCACGCGGTCGCCGCCATACTGCTGCACGCTCTGGCGCAGCCGCTCGCGCTCCAGCGGGTCCAGGTCACTCAGAGTGGCACCAGCCACGATCTGGGCCGAGGCATCCATCAGCCCAAAGCTGCTGAGGCGGCTGGCCCGGTCATGCGGCAGCATGGCCACGCACTCGGGTTGACCATCGGCCTTCAGGCGGCGGCGCAGGTAAACGCCGCCGGTAGTGGCCACCTCGCCCTGCGCCTTGGGCACGGCGATGTGGACGACGACAACGTTCCCAAACTGCACCGGCGTAACCGTGACTGCGAGCGAAGGGGAGGTGCGCGCGGCCACCAGTCCGGCCAGGCCCATCAACTCTTGGTGCTCGGCGTGCAATCCCGTCGGTGTGCCATCGTCCTCCACACCCAGCCACAGCTCGCCACCCTCGGCGTTGGCGAGGCAGACGATGGCCTCGATCAGCTCGCGGTCGGGCAGGCGCGAGCGGTCGCTCTTGAACTCGACGGTGAGGGACTCGCGAGCAGGCAGGACTGGGGTGGTGCTCTTGGTCGGAGACATTCGGTGCGCTTTTGTTGCTACCTTCTTGCTTACTTGCCTATGCAAAACCGGCTGAATATCTCGCCCAGCAAATCGTCAGCCGTGAAGGCACCGGTGATCTCTCCCAGCGCGTCGTGCGAGAGGCGCAGCTCCTCGGCCAGCAGGTCGAGCGCGGGCGGCGGCTGCGTGGCCATCTCTTGGGCCAGCTGCAGATGTTCGCGCGTGCGCTTGAGCGCCTGGACATGGCGTTCGCGCGCGATGAACAGGCCCTCGGGCGTGGCGTGCCAGCCCACTTGCTGCAGCAGGCGCTGGCGCAGCTCGGCCAGGCCGGCGCCGGTCTTGGCGGAGAGGGTCAATGAACCGGGGGCCAGGTCTTGCCCGTGCAAGACATCCGCCTTGTTGAAGACCTGCAGGATGCGGCTGGCGTCCACGCCCGCCAGGCGTTCGGTGATGAGTTTGTCCTCGGCCTCGTAGTCGGGCTGGCCGATGCGCGTGAGGTCGTGCAGGAAGAGCAGCACGTCGGCATCGGCGATCGCATCCCAGCTGCGCGCCACGCCGATGCGCTCGACCTCGTCCTCGGTCTCGCGCAGGCCGGCGGTGTCGCTGATGTGCAGGGGCACGCCCTCGATCTGGATGGTCTGGCTGACCTTGTCGCGCGTGGTGCCGGGGATGGGCGTGACGATGGCCAGCTCGGCACCGGCAAGGGCGTTCAAGAGCGAACTCTTGCCCACATTGGGCTGGCCGGCCAGCACCACCTTGATGCCCTCGCGCAGCAGCGCGCCTTGCTGGGTGCGGTCGAGCACCGCGGCCAGGCGCGCGTGCAGGCGCGCGAGCTGGCCCTGCGCATCGGCCTGCTGCAGGAAGTCGATCTCTTCCTCGGGGAAGTCCAGCGTCGCCTCGACCAGCATGCGCAGCTTGATGAGGGCGTCGCGCAGCTCGCCCACCTCGCCGGAGAGGGCACCGGCCAGCGCGCGACTGGCGCTGCGCGCCGCCGCCTCGGTGCTGGCGTCGATCAGATCGCTCACCGCCTCGGCCTGGGCCAGGTCGAGCTTGCCGTTCAGAAAGGCACGCTGCGTGAATTCGCCCGGCTCGGCCAGACGCAGGCGCAGCTCTGCGCCTGCTTCCATGCAGCGTGCCAGCAGCAGCTGCAGCACCACCGGCCCGCCATGCGCCTGCAGCTCCAGCACATGCTCGCCGGTGTAGGAATGCGGGGCGGGGAAGAGCAGGGCCAGGCCCTGGTCGATGGCGTCGCCGTTGGCGGCCCTGAAGGGCAGGTAGCTGGCCTCGCGCGGTTTCAGCGCGCGGCCGCAGATCGCCATCACCAGTGGGGCCAGGTCTTGCGCCGACGAGACGCGCACGATGCCCACGGCACCCCGTCCGGGGGCGGTGGCAATGGCGGCAATGGGGTCTTGGTGGCGGGACAGCATGGGCGCATTTTCGCTGATGGCGCCGATCGTTGCCTGCCTGAGCCAGCGAGCCAAGTCGTGGGGCAGTCAGGGTCGCCGCATCGGCATCGCCTATAGTCTGCCGACTTCAATTTTCGCCCCGTCTATTGGACAAACACGTGACTCAGCTAGATCCGCGACTGCTAGCCCCAAGGCCGGATTTGGAAGCAACGCTGTACCGCGAACTAAAACAGCTAGCCCGTCATCGACTGCGGTGCAGCGGACCCCTGACGCTGCTCGACACCACCGGCCTGGTGCACGAGAGTTGGCTCAAGTTGTCGCGGCAGCTGGGTTATTCCAGCATGGAGCGCGCTCACTTCATGGCCTATGCGGCCACCACCATGCGCTCCATCGTGGTGGACTATGCGCGCGCCCGCCTGACTCAGCGCCGCGGTGGCGATGCCACACATGTGCCGCTGGACGACTTGCCCACGCTTGCGCGCCGCGATGAGGAGTACCTGGAGGTTCACGAGGCCTTGCTGGCGCTGCAGACCAGCGATCCGCGTCTGGCCAAGCTGGTGGAGCTGCGCTATTTCGTCGGGCTGGAAGAAGCCGAATGCGCTGAGATCCTGGGTCAGGCCCGACGTACCGTGCAGCGCGACTGGCAAAAGGCACGCGCGCTGCTTTGGTCGCTGCTGAAAGACGAGTAAGAGGCCTATGAGCGCTGAATATCTGGCCTATTGGGGCGACATCGAACCCCTGCTGGACAAGACGCTGGCCTTGCCCGAGCACAAGCGCGCGGGTTTTCTCGACAGCTTGCCACCGGGTCAACAGCGATGGCGCGGCTTGATCGCCGAGTTGTTGCGCCATGAAGCCAAGGCCGCCGAGGTCGGTTTCTTGAGCTTGGCCGCTAGCCTGCCGGCGTTCGCGCCGTCTGATACCCGCGCCGAGCAGCCGCCTGGGCAGGCGCTCCGGGCCGGCCAGGTCGTCGGCCCCTGGCTCTTGCTGGAAGAGCTGGGGCGTGGAGGCATGGCCAGCGTCTGGTTGGCGCGACGCCGGGAGGGCGACTTCCTGCGCGAGGTCGCGTTGAAACTACCGCACAGCCCCTCGCCGCAATGGGCCGAGCGCTTCAAGCGCGAACGCGACATCCTGGCGCGCTTGAGTCACCCCGGCATCGCACGGCTGCTCGACGCCGGCCTTAGCCAGACAGGTCTGCCCTGGCTCGCCATGGAGCGGGTTCAGGGTCAAGAGATCTTGGCCTGGTGCGCACAGCGGCAGGCCGATGTGCCGCAGCGCGTGGGCCTGCTGCTGCAGATCGCCGATGCCATGCAATATGCGCACAGCCAGTTGGTACTGCACCGGGACATCAAGCCCGGCAACATCCTGGTGCAAGACGATGGGCAACTGCGGCTGCTGGACTTCGGCATTGCACGACTGCTCGCCACCGATGAAAGCGCCGACCGCGACCCCGCGCTGACGCAGCTGGGCCAGCGGCCGATGACACCCGAGTACGCCTCGCCGGAACAAGTGCGCGGCGAGGAGCCGGGCATTGCGAGCGATGTCTACGCATTCGGCGTGCTGGCCTATCGGCTGCTCAGTGGGCAAGGGCCCTATGCGGGCGCTGCGCCCGCATCGCGCCATGCCCTGGAGCAGGCGGTGCTGGACTGGCTGCCGCCGCCGCCATCCACCCAGGCCCAGACGCCGGGCCTGCGCAAGGCATTGCGCGGCGACCTGGACACCATCGTGCTCAAGGCCTTGGCCAAACAGCCTGCACAGCGCTTTCCGACCATGGACGCCGTGGCCGCAGATTTGCGGCGTCACCTGGCCGGCTTACCGGTGCTGGCGCGCGCTCCGTCCTGGCGCTATGTGGCAGGACGAGTTCTGCGCCGCCATCGCACGGCGGTAGCGGCAGGTGTATTGGCGATCGCTGCCCTGCTGGGAACGACGGTATGGGCGCTGCGTTCCGCTGACCAAGCGCGGCAGGAAGCCGCGCGTTCGGACGCGATGTACGGATTCGTGGTGGGCCTGTTCAATCCCAATCACTCTCCACAACCCGATATCCGCGAACGCGAAATGCCCGTGCGCCAGCTGATAGAACGGGGTGCCCAGCGAGTGCTCGGTGCACTGCAGGAGCAGCCTCAGGCCCGCGAACGCTTGCTGGCGGATTTGGCCACCCTGACCCAGCAGCTCGGTCTGAATGCGCTCTCCACGCAGCTGACATCCGAACGTGTCCGCATGGCGCTGCTGAACCATGGTGCGAACAGCGTGGCTTACGCCGATGCCCTGCTGGGCCAGCGCGATGGATGGGAAGCGCAGGGGCAGTACCGGCAAGGCTATGAGGCCGCTGCCCAGGCGCTGAAGATCTATCAAGCGCAAGGGGTGCAAGACCCCATCAAACTGGCGCGGGCACACATGACTTTGGGGGGCTTCGGCGGGCGGCTGCATGCGCCGGGCGCCGACGACATCGGCCATTTGCGCAAAGCGGCCGAGCTGCTGCAAGCCGTCAACGGCCCGAGCCCTCTCGGTACGGTCTACGAGCAACTGCTGGTTGCCCACCTCAGCCTCGGCCGTACCGAAGAAGCGTTTCAGGACGCGATCTCAGGGGTGGACGTCAATCGGCGGCAGTGGGGCAGCGATGACTGGAAAACCGGGGCCTCTGAAGACCAGGCGGGCGCGCTCGCGGCGATGACGCTGCGGCCCGCACAGGCCGAGACCCTGTTGCGCCACGGGATCGACGTGATTCGCCGCAGCATGGGGCCCGAGGCGCTGTTGCTGGCGCGTGGCGAGGTCAATCTCGCCCAATTGCTGTTCGCAGGCGATCGGCGTGACGAGGCCGTGCGGCATCTGCAGGAGGCACAACGCATCGTCCGATTGCCGGCGCATGCGGCGCAAAAGGCTTTTTCATTGACGGTTGAAGCCACGGCGCTGGAACTCGCCCAACGCGCCGGCGACTGGCCTGGCTTGCGACAGGCCTGCCGCGCCTGGGGCCGCGACGTGCAGGCCCCACAGCCGGCCATGCGGCTGCGCATCATCCAGGCCTGCGCGGCCAGTGCCGTCCATGAGCATGATGACGCTCGGGCCGATGCGCTGCTGGACCAGGGGCAGCAGATCATCGATCAGAACTTTGCAAAGGTGCCTGCACGTGCTGCCGTTCTGGCGCTGCGCACAGGTGAGCTGGCTTGGGCCCGTGGGGACGCGGTGGCAGCAATTGCCGCGTGGCGCCAATGCCTGGCCAAGGCCGACGCCACCGGCCTGGCATGGCAGGCTCAGGCCTGGCGCTTGATCGCACGGCATGCCAGCCTGGACCCGGCGGAACTTGAACGCCTGCAAAGCTTCACACAGCAACTGCAACAAGCCGGGGGCGAGCGCTACTACGCCGAATACCTGCAACTGTTGCGCGACGCGAGGTCCGCGCCCTCGCAGCGTTGATACGCCCGGGTGACGCTTTTTGGCGCTGCTTCTCGTAAGTGCGAGTGAGGCCCCAATTTCGGGGCCGACATCGCCATCTTGGAGAGCCACATGAAACCCATTTCGTCCATCACCCCGAGCCTGATCCTGGCCGCCGCACTGACCGCCTGCGGCGGTGGAAGCGACAGCAGCAACGCACCTACGCCTACGCCTACGCCTGCTCCTGCTCCTGCTCCCTCACCCGCACCCGCACCGGCTCCTGCTGGCGGCTCGGTTTGCAGCGGCAATAGCTGGCTGGCGCCGACCTACGATGTGTACGGCCCTGTGGCTGCCACGGCAACGCCAGCAGTGGCGAACTACTACGGCAGCAGCAGCAGCTCGCTCACGCAGTGCATCGCGGTCGGTAACACTTTGCAAGTCAGCACCACCGATGGTTTTAACCAAATAGTGAGCTGGGCTGACCCTATTGCCAGCAACGCCAGCAGTGCAGGCGCATTGCTTTACAACGGCAACTTGCTGTTCACTTGCAGCAGTGGCAGCTACAAGACCAAGCACCTGGCGCTGCGCTCGAACGCTGGTGCGGCGGTGTTCACCGGCAGTGCTGCGCGCTTGTTGCTCGGCACGGCATTCACCTTCGGCACGCTGGAGTGCAGCGCCACCGGCAACGGCACTGTTCGCGGCGCGACAACGCTGGCCATCGCTGCCGATCACGGATCGGCAACGATCACCGATACCACCTCGACCTCCGCGGAAGTGACGGTGTTCACCGCTGCACAGCTTGATGCGCTGTTCAGTCCCGGCGGTCTGGTCACCGGCAACGGCAAAACCATACGCTGGGTGCTATACGTGCTGCCGGTGGGCGGTGGACTGACCAAACAAGTGATCGTCCACACGGCGGTCCAGGGCGACGGCAGCGTCAACGTCTTCTCGTTCACGCAGCCCTGACCAGCGCCAGCGCATCCACTTGTGGCCCCGGCACTGCCGGGTGCCGCCGTGTATGGCGCGGGGGAGGCCGGCACAGCGACTCTCGTGAGCGCTGGGCTCTCGCCTGGATTTTCAGCCCGGTTGTGGAGTTCCCGTCTGAAATTCTCTGCCCCGCATGAGATGCATTAAAGGCTTGCGCAGGGTCAAAAAAAAGCCCCCGGATGCGGGGGCTTGGTCCCTCAAACAGGTGGGTGGCGCTTAATTCGTCACACCCAGCTGCTTGTTGATCATCCATTGCTGGGCGATCGACAGGATGTTGTTCACCAGCCAGTACAGCACCAGGCCGGCCGGGAAGGCGAAGAACATGAAGCTGAAGGCCAGCGGCATGATCCACATCATCTTGGCCTGGGTGGGGTCCGGCGGGGTCGGGTTCAGCCAGACCTGGAACAGGCTGGAGAGCGTCATCAGCAGCGGCAGGATGAAGAAGGGATCCGGCACGGCCAGGTCGCCGATCCAGCCCAGCCAGGGCGCGCCGCGCATCTCGACGCTGGACAGCAGCACCCAGTAGAGCGCGATGAAGAAGGGCATCTGCAGGAAGATGGGCAGGCAGCTGCCGATCGGGTTGACCTTCTCCTCGCGGTAGATGCGCATCATCTCCTGCTGCATCTCCTGCGGCTTGTCCTTCAGGCGCTCGCGCATCTCGGTGATCTTGGGATTCACGGCCTTCATCTTGGCCATGCTGCGGTAGGCGCTGGCATTGAGCCAGTAGAAGCCGATCTTCAAGAGCACCACCAGGGCGATGATGGACCAGCCCCAGTTGCCCAGCACCTTGTGCAGCTGGTCCAGCAGCCAGAACAGCGGCTTGGACAGCACGGTGAACCAGCCATAGTCCTTCACCAGCTCCAGGCCGGGGGCCAGGGCGGCGAGCTTCTTTTCTTCCTGCGGGCCGACGAAGAGCTGCTCTTCGGTGCTGGCCTTGGCCTCGGGCGCCAGGGTCGGCAGGGTGAAGACCATGCCCACCGAGTACAGGCCGTTGCCGAGCTTGCGGGCATAGAACTCGCGCGCGCCTTCGGCATTGCGCAGCCAGGCACTCGCGAAGTAATGCTGGACCATGCCCACCCAGCCGTCGTTGGCGGTCTTCTCGATCTCGAGCTTGTCCTTGTCGAGATCCTTGAACTCGATCTTGTGGAACTTGCTCTTCTCGGTATAGACGGCCGGGCCGGTGAAGGTGGAGTAGAAGCCCGAGCCGCCCGGTGCGGGCTGGCCATCGCGCTGCAGCTGCACATAGAGCTGCGGCGTCAGCGCCGCGGCACCGAAGTTGACGACCTCATGCTTGACGCCCACGACATAGTCGCCGCGCTTGAAGGTATAGGTCTTGGCCAGCTTCACGCCGCCCACCTCGGGCGATTCGAAGCGCAGCACCAGCTCGTTGGCGCCGTCCTTCAGCGCGCGCTCGCCGGGCACCAGGCTCATCAGGGTGTTGTGCGTGGGCAGTTGCTCGCCCTTGCTGCCCACCAGGCCCGACTGGGCGCGGTAGCCATGGGCGGCGTCCAGCAGCACGATGGGCGTGCCTTCGACGCTGCGCTTCGGACGCATCCCCACCAGCTCGGCCAGCGGCTCGTACCAGCGCTGCTCGGGGAAGCTCAGGTACTTGAGCAGTTCCACGCGCGTGATGTCGGCACCCAGGGTGTTCAGCGTGACCTTGACCACATCGGTGCTGATGGTGATCTGCTCGCCTTGCGTGGCGGCGTCGGCCTGGGGCGCGGCGGCGCCGGTGGCGGCAGCGGCAGTCAGGGCGCTCGCGGCCGGCGCAGGCACGCCTGCGGACGCGGCAGCGGCCACCGGCTTGGGCACCGCTGGCGCAAACATCGAAGGATGCCCGTTGTACTTTTGCCAGCCGTCCCAGAGCAGGACGAGTGACATGGTGAATACCACCCACAGCACGGTGCGGCGTATATCAGTCATGGGGAAGCTTCAGGATTGGAGGAAGGGGAGGAAGTCGGACGGGCGGGCGGCACTGCACAACCCAGCCGGGTGAACAGACCCGGCGCATTGTCAGGCACCGGATCATGCCCGCCCAGACAGAAGGGGTTGCAGCGCAGGATGCGGGCGGCGGCCATGTAGCTGCCGGCACAGGCGCCATGCTTGGACAGGGCCTGCATGGCGTAGGCCGAGCAGCTGGGCTGGTAGCGGCAGCCGGCCTGTATCCAGTGGCTGAACAGCAGCTGGTAGCCGCGCACCAAGCCCATCATGAAGCGCTGCGCGAATGTCGGCGTCTTCTTCTGCATGATGCTCGCGCTCAGGGCTGGGCCGGCTCGGGCCTGGCGGGCCGCGGCGCACGCGCCAGCTTGGCCACCAGGCCCTGCAATTCGGCACGCGCGGCGGCGCGCAGCGCGTCGGACGAGGCGCTGGGGTATTGCTTGCGGTCGAAGGGCATGCGCAGGCGCACCACCCACAAACCGGGCGGCAAGAGCTGCGCCGCCTCGCCCTCGGCAAAGGCGACGCGGATCTGGCGTTTCAGCAGGGTGCGCGTGACGGAACGTCGCGCATGGCGCTTGGGCACCACCATGCCCAGCCAGCGGCCTTGAACAGCTGCCGGCGGGGCCGTGAGGGGCGCGTCATCCACAAGCATGTGGATCATCGGTGCATCGCCTGTTGATAACTGGCCAGCAGCTGTGGATAAGCGCTTGCCAGGCAGGCTGGGCACGGCCGCAAGGTGATGCACAGCGAAATGGCTGCTGCGCGCACGGCTCGGCGAACCGAGCACGCGCTCAAAGTCGGCCGATCGCAGGATGCGGCCGATCACGATGCGGCGGCGTAAGCCTTAGACGGCCAGGCGCTTGCGGCCCTTGGCGCGGCGAGCGTTGATGACGGCACGGCCGCCGCGGGTCTTCATGCGGACGAGGAAGCCGTGGGTACGGGCGCGGCGGGTCTTGGAGGCTTGGTAAGTGCGTTTCATGATGGGAACCTCAGTGGGCGCGTCGGTTGACGCTATATAGCCGTGGGCAAATCAATCGGATGCGGTGTGCATCCCAGTGGCCTCGCCCGCGGCATGCGTGGTGGCATGCTTGCAGATGAGGCGCATCCTTGATGTGCGCCGCGCCGGTGCGCCGCTTGTCGCGTGCGCCGCCGGCCGAGGTGAACCCAGGCCGGTGGCGCGGTGGACCTACCGCAAGGGGTTTGACTTCTGCTTCTCAAAAGTCACGCGCCCATGCAAATACGTCCGGCGTCCGGGAAAGCCCGCGATTACACCAAAGAATGCCCGCCCGGTCAACTTTGCCGCAGCGGCCCCTGGGGATTACCGGGGCTTGACCCCGCGGAAATTTCTGTGGATAACCTCTACTTCGGCGGCCCCGAATACGTACAATCCGGCCGCTCAAGAACAAGTTTTCCACAATGAGCGCAGATGGCCTGACGGCACTCTGGCAGCAGGGCTGTGAACGCCTGGCCGCCGAGTTGCCCGAGCAACAATTCAACACCTGGATCCGCCCCCTGCCCCCGGCCGAGGTGGCCGATTCGGGCGCGCAAGGGCTGGTCGTGTCCCTGCGCGTGCCCAACCGTTTCAAGCTCGACTGGATCCGCAATCAGTACGCGGGCCGCATTGAATCCATCCTCAGCGAGCTGGCCGGCCGCCCCACCCGCCTGGAGCTGGCACTGGCGCCGCGCGAGGCGCTGGCCCGCATGGCGCCGCCCGCCAACCAGGCGCTGTCGGTGGGCCAGGTGCTGCACAACGGCCTGCGGCCGGTGCCGGTGAACAACCAGCCCGCCGCCAAGCAGATGGCCGGCGTCGAGCAGGCCAGCGTGGTGGGCATGCAATCGCCGCAAGGGCCCGCCATCATCGTGCCGGGCGGCGCCCATGCGCAGGGCCCGGCGCCCAGCAGCACGCGTCACCGCATCAACCCGGCACTCACCTTCGACACCCTGGTGCCCGGCCGTGCCAATCAGATGGCCCGCACCGCCGCCCTGCATGTGGCCGGCGCCCCCGGCCAGATGTACAACCCGCTCTTCATCTACGGCGGCGTGGGCCTGGGCAAGACCCATTTGATACACGCCGTGGGCAATGCCCTCTTGAAGGACAAGCCCGACGCCCGCGTGCTCTATCTGCACGCCGAGCAGTTCATCTCGGACGTGGTGAAGAACTACCAGCGCAAGACCTTCGACGAACTGAAAGCCAAGTACCACTCGCTGGACCTGCTGCTGATCGACGATGTGCAGTTCTTCGCCGGCAAGGACCGCACGCAGGAGGAGTTCTTCAACGCCTTCGAGGCCCTGCTGGCCAAGCGCGCCCACATCATCATGACCTCGGACACCTACCCCAAGGGCCTGGTGGACATCGACGAGCGCCTCACCAGCCGCTTCGACGCCGGCCTGACGGTGGCGATCGAGCCGCCCGAGCTGGAAATGCGCGTGGCCATCCTGATCAAGAAGGCCGAGGCTGAAGCAGCGCCCATGCCCGAGGACGTGGCCTTCTTCATCGCCAAGAACGTGCGCGCCAATGTGCGCGAGCTGGAAGGTGCGCTGCGCAAGGTGCTGGCCTACAGCCGCTTCAGCCACAAGGAAATCAATATCCAGCTGGCGCGCGAGGCGCTGAAAGACCTGCTGTCGATCCAGAACCGCCAGATCTCGGTGGAGAACATCCAGAAGACGGTGGCCGACTTCTACAAGATCAAGGTCGCCGACATGTACAGCAAGAAGCGCCCGGCCAGCATCGCGCGGCCGCGCCAGATTGCGATGTACCTGGCCAAGGAGCTGACGCAGAAGAGCCTGCCCGAGATCGGCGAGCTGTTCGGCGGCCGCGACCACACCACCGTGCTGCACGCGGTGCGCAAGATCGGCGGCGAGCGCCAGAAGAACACCGAGCTGAACCAGCAGCTGCATGTGCTGGAACAGACGCTCAAAGGTTGATCTGCCCCCAGGTTTCCACCCCCGGGTAAGACCTCATTCCTGGGCGACAATGCGCGCTGCTCACGCGCGCGCGTTCACCCCGGTGCCGTGCGGCAACCCCCTCAGAACAAGCGGAGAGAGGTAGAAAACATGATTGTGTTGAAAGCCACCCAGGACAAGGTACTGGGCGCCCTGCAGGCCGTGTCCGGCATCGTGGAACGCCGCCACACCCTGCCCATCCTGGCGAACGTGCTGATACGCAAGCAGGGCTCGCAGGTCGAGCTGACCACCAGCGATCTGGAAATCCAGGTGCGCACCACGGTCGAGTTCGACGGCGATGCCGGCAACTTCTCCAGCACCGTGGGTGCGCGCAAGCTGATCGACATCCTGCGCTCGATGCCGGCCGACCAGACGGTGAGCCTCAGCTCCAGCGGCAGCAAGATGACGCTGCAGGGCGGCAAGAGCCGCTTCACGCTGCAGACCCTGCCGGCCGACGACTTCCCGCTGGTGCAGGAAGCGGCCGATTTCGGCCCCGCCTTCGCCGTGCCTCAGAAGACCCTCAAGCACCTCATCAACCAGGTGCACTTCTCGATGGCGGTGCACGACATCCGCTACTACCTGAACGGCATCCTGTTCGTGGCCGAGGGCAAGAACCTGACCCTGGTGGCCACCGACGGCCACCGCCTGGCGCTGGCCCAGGCCACGCTGGAAACCGACATCCCCAAGCAGGAAGTGATACTGCCGCGCAAGACCGTGCTGGAGCTGATGCGCCTCTTGAAGGACGGTGGCAAAGATGGTTCGGACGACCAGCCGATCGAGATGCGCTTCGCCGGCAACCAGGCCAAGTTCTCGTTCAGCGGCATGGAGTTCGTCACCAAGCTGGTGGAGGGCAAGTTCCCCGACTACAACCGCGTGATCCCCAAGAACCACAAGTTCAACGTCACGCTGGGCCGCCAGACCCTGCTGGCCAGCCTGCAGCGCGCCGCCATCCTGACCAGCGAGAAGTTCAAGGCCGTGCGCCTGTCCTTCGAGCCCGGCCTGCTCTCGATCGCCTCCAGCAATGCCGAGCAGGAAGAGGCCAAGGAAGAGATCGAGATCGACTACAACGGCGACCTGATCGAGACCGGCTTCAACGTCACCTACCTGATGGATGCGCTGCAGAACATGAGCCAGGACATGGTCAGCATCGACCTGAACGACAGCGCCTCCAGCGCGCTGATCACGATCCCAGAGCAGACCGGTTTTAAATACGTCGTCATGCCGATGAGGATCTGACGCCGGTTCGAAACGATTCATGAACAGCGGGCCCCGGCCCGCTTCAGTGCTTTTAAAGGGCCGCATGCAAGGGCCCGCGAGTGAGAGAGAGTCCCCGATGAGTGATGTGCCCAGCAACGAACAAAACCCCGACGGCCTGACCGAGAAGCAGCAGGCTGCCGTCACGGCGGAAGCCTCCTCGGGCGCGGTCTACGGCGCGGACTCGATCCAGATCCTCGAAGGCCTGGAAGCGGTGCGCAAGCGCCCCGGCATGTATATCGGCGACACCTCGGACGGCACCGGCCTGCACCACCTGGTGTTCGAAGTGGTGGACAACTCGATCGACGAATCGCTGGCCGGCCATTGCGACGACATCATCGTCACCATCCACACCGACAACTCGATCAGCGTGATCGACAACGGCCGCGGCATCCCCACCGGCGTGAAGATGGACGACAAGCACGAGCCCAAGCGCTCTGCCGCCGAAATCGCGCTGACCGAGCTGCACGCCGGCGGCAAGTTCAACCAGAACAGCTACAAGGTCTCGGGCGGCCTGCACGGCGTGGGCGTGAGCTGCGTGAACGGCCTCTCCAAGTGGCTGCGCCTGACGGTGCGCCGCGACGGCAAGGTGCACCAGATCGAGTTCAAGCAAGGCATTCCGCAGGATCGCCTGATCGAGGTGGTGGACGGCTTCGAAACCAGCCCGATGCGCGTGATCGGCGATACCGACAAGCGCGGCACCGAGGTGCACTTCCTGCCCGACACCGAGATCTTCCAGCAGAACAACGACTTCCACTACGACATCCTGGCCAAGCGGCTTCGGGAACTGAGCTTCCTCAACAACGGCGTGAAGATCCGCCTGGTCGACGAGCGCAACAACAAGGAAGACAACTTCGCCTACGCGGGCGGCGTGCGCGGCTTCGTCGAGTTCATCAACAAGGGCAAGAGCACCCTGCATCCCAACATCTTCCACGCCCAGGGCGACAAGATGTCGGACCAGGGCACCAATATCGGCGTCGAAGTCTCCATGCAGTGGAACGACGGCTTCAACGAGAACGTGCTCTGCTTCACCAACAACATCCCGCAGCGCGACGGCGGCACCCACCTCACCGGCCTGCGCGCCGCGATGACGCGCGTGCTGAACAAATACATCACCGACAACGATCTCGCCAAGAAGGCCAAGGTCGAGGTGGCCGGCGACGATATGCGCGAAGGCCTGGCCTGCGTGGTGAGTGTCAAGGTGCCCGAGCCCAAGTTCAGCAGTCAGACCAAGGACAAGCTGGTCTCCAGCGAGGTGCGCGGCCCGGTGGAAGACATCGTGGCTAACAAGCTGAATGACTGGCTGCTGGAGAACCCCACCGACGCCAAGATCGTCTGCGGCAAGATCCTCGACGCCGCGCGCGCCCGCGAGGCCGCGCGCAAGGCGCGCGAGATGACGCGCCGCAAGGGCGTGCTGGACGGCCTGGGCCTGCCCGGCAAGCTGGCCGACTGCCAGGAAAAAGACCCCGCGATGTGCGAGATCTACATCGTCGAGGGCGACTCCGCCGGCGGCTCCGCCAAGCAGGGCCGTGATCGCAAGTTCCAGGCCATCCTGCCGCTGCGCGGCAAGATCCTGAACGTCGAGAAGGCGCGCTATGAAAAGCTGCTCACCTCCAACGAAATCCTCACGCTGATCACGGCCCTGGGCACCGGCATCGGCCGCGGTGCCGGCGGCGACGATTTCAACCCCGACAAGCTGCGCTACCACCGCATCATCATCATGACCGACGCGGACGTCGACGGCGCCCACATCCGCACCCTGCTCTTGACCTTCTTCTACCGCCAGATGCCCGAGCTGGTGGAGCGCGGCCATATCTACATTGCCCAGCCACCGCTCTACAAGGTCAAGGTCGGCAAGCATGAGCAGTACCTGAAGGACGCGCATGAACTCGACGGCTTCCTGCTCAAGGTGGCGCTGCAGGACGCGCATCTGCACACCGGCATTGGCGATGCCGTGCTGAGCGGCGAGGCGCTCGAAGCGCTGGCGCGCAACTATGTAATGGCCGAGAGCGTGATCACGCGCCTCGCCAACTGGATGGACTTCGAAGCCCTGCGCGTGCTGGCCAGCGGCCTGAGCATCAACCTCGACAGCAAGGAAGCCGCCGAGGCCGCCGCCGCCGCGATGCAGGCCGCGCTGCACGACGCCCTCGTCACCAGCGAGTACGACGCTCGCACCGACAAGCTGTTCCTGCGCATCGCGCGCCGCCACCATGGCAACACCCGCTCCAGCATCATCAATGCCGACTTCGTGCACGGCGCCGACTACGAAGTGCTGGCGCGCGCCGGCAGCACCTTCAAGGGCCTGATCGGCGAGAACGCCCTGGTCCGCAAGGGCGAGGGCGAGAAGGCCAAGGAGTTCAAGGTGGCCGACTTCCGCGGTGCCATGGACTGGCTGATGCAGCAAGCCGAAAACTCGGTGGGCCGCCAGCGCTACAAGGGCCTGGGCGAAATGAACCCCGAACAGCTCTGGGAAACGACGATGGACCCGAACGTGCGCCGCCTGCTGCGCGTGCAGATCGACGACGCCATCGAAGCCGACCGCGTGTTCACCATGCTGATGGGCGACGAAGTGGAGCCGCGCCGCGACTTCATCGAGACGAATGCGCTGAGGGCGGCGAATATCGACGTTTGAGTTGACGGCCCGCCCCCACGGCGGGTTGAATACCGGCATGGGCACCGCGCAGGCATTCATCACCGAGCACCAGGCACAGCTGGCCGAGCTGTGCCAGCGCCATCATGCGCACAGCCTGCATGTGTTTGGTTCGGCCGTGCGGGCAGACTTCCGCGCCGCTGACAGCGACCTCGATTTCCTGGTTGCCTTCGACGATACGCTGCAGCCCGCCGCTTATTCCCGGGCCTTCTTTGCACTCAAGCAAGACCTGGAGCAGCTGTTCAACCGCCCGGTGGACCTGCTGACCCCCGACGCCCTGCGCAACCCTTATCTGCGCCGCCGCATCGAAGCCGAGCAAGTGCCGCTGTATGGCGCCTGACCCGGCCAAGTACCTCTGGGATGCCTTGCAGGCCGCCGAGCGCGCGGGTCGCTTCGTGCAAAGCAAGACCTTTGCCGACTACCTGCAGGACGAAATGCTGCGCTCCGCCGTGGAGCGGCAGCTGGAGATCGTTGGCGAGGCACTGGGCCAGTTGCGCAAGGCCGACCCCGCCACCGCCGCCACCATCCCCGATCTGCCCCAGGCCGTGGCCCTGCGCAATGTGCTGGTGCATGCCTATGCGACGGTGAACGACAAGCTGGTTTGGGGTGTGGTGGAGCAACACCTGGCCCCGCTGTGCGAACGCATGAGGATGCTGCTGAATTCCGTAGAGTAAATACGGCTGGGACGGATCGCCCTGGCGGGTTCCGGAAATCCAACAGGCAAACGCCCGGCCGGTCCGCGCGACACCTATTTTCAAGGCTCTTTGGGCACGGGCGGCCCCCCGGGTTTTCCCAGAACGAGACGCGACCTTGAAAAGGCCGGGCCGTCCCGCCGTCTCCCGACGCCAATCGTCCTTTTCAGTGGCTCACCCCATGAGCCGCCCGTCATGCAAGCTCCTCCCTGCACCGGATGGCGGTGCGCCAAGCACAGGGATGCAAGATGATCAACACCAATGACGACGACCGGGATGCCGACATGCCGCGCGGCAAGTACGAGGACTTCGCTATGGAGCTGACCCACCGGCTGGGGGCCGAGTTCAGCCTGCTGTGGGTCCAGGGTGGCAAGCGCGGCGACGGCCTGTGCGTGCAGCACACCTACGGCGACGACGAGAAGCCGGCCAAGATGCGCCACGTAGCCAAGGTGTTCGAGTACATGGCCGAGTGGGCCCGCAAGGAAGCGGGGGACGCCACGCTGCATTGAGCGCAAGGGCGTCGTGCACCCAGGGGGAGCGATCCCCCATTTGTTGACCGGTATCGATCGAATATTTCAATCGGTCATCTCATCTCGACATCAGGCCCCCCTCACGCGCCCGCCATCCGGGCGCATGCGTCCAGGCCCAAACCTCAAGCAAAACCATGACACCTCCCAAACTTCGCTGCCCCGCCTGCGGCAAGCCCTCCGGCGTGAACATCCTTTTTGGCTTTCCCTCGCCCGAAGCGATGGATGCGGCCGAGCGCGGCGAGATCGCGCTGGGCGGGTGTTGCCTGCCTTGCGAGCCCGTCCACCACCGCTGCCTG
The DNA here is from genome assembly GCF_037482845.1 of Paucibacter soli. Lineage (NCBI taxonomy): Bacteria > Pseudomonadati > Pseudomonadota > Betaproteobacteria > Burkholderiales > Sphaerotilaceae > Roseateles > Paucibacter soli. The sequence goes on along the minus strand of NZ_JBBHJW010000005.1, from coordinate 46,008 downwards.
GACTGCGGGCATGAATGGGCCGCGCCCGAGCCCGAGGGCGGCGGCCAGGTCGCCTCAGGGCGGCTTCAAGCGCGCTAGCGCCTCGAGCCGGTATTGCTCGACCAGGCCCTCGCTCTCCATCTGCTTGAGCGTGCTGGCCAGTTGTGCGGCAAAGGGTGCGTGCTTCTCCAGCAGATAGCTGCTGCTTGCTTGCGGCGGGCTGATGTCAAAGAGCTTTTGCAGCCTGTTCTTGTTGCCTTGCGTCCTGGTCTCGAATTCGTACTGAGCGATGCCCATGGAGACGTCGCAGATGAAGTCGGCATGGCCGGCGGCCAGCATGTCGACGCTCTGCTTGACTGTGGTGACCGCCGTGAGCTGCTGCTTTGCCAGGCGCGGCCTCAAGGCCTCGTCGCAAAACACCACACCGCGCCGATAAGCCCCGCGCAAGCGCCCGCTGGCCAGGTCGTCCAGGCTGCGCAGGCCCGGCGGCGCCTGCAGCGCATAGAGCGCATAGGACAGGCGAGCCAAGGGGAGCTCCACCACCTGCAGGCGCGGGTGCGCGGCGCCATAGGCCGGGCCACGAATCATTTCGCCATCGATCTCGCCACGCTCCAGCAGCATTTCCAGGCGCTTGAGCGGCGCCACCACGATCTGAAGTTCCATCCCCAGGCGCTTGAACGCTTCGGCATAGAGCAGGCGTGACCACAGGCCCGTGAAGTTCGTCTCGTCGACATTGGTGCCCAGGGTGAGCTTCTTCGGTTCGGCGGCCAGGGCCGCCTGCAAGCTGCATAGGCCGGCCAGCACCAGGCCGGCAAGCCGCAGCGCAGTTCCCCTACGCGGGCACAGCCCGGGTCGACGGCGGCTGTCGCCGAAAGTGATCACCGCTTGGCGCATGGGCCATGATAGTTTGAGGCAGCGGGTGCATCGTTGAGGCCAGCCCCGCCCAGCTTGGGTCAGAAGCCCAGCAGCGGATCGCGTGTGCTGGCCACGGCCATCACATAAGCCAGCAGCAGCAGGCCCGCCACATAGGCCAGCGGGCTGAACTCGCCGCGGTCCATGGCCCAGTGCACGCAGGCCATGTAGGCGCCGATGGCGATGAACTTGGCGAGCAGCCAGGTGTGCACCAAGGGGTTGTAGTTGAGCGAGCCCCACAGGCTGAGGCCGGCGATCGCCAGCAGGAAGTTGACGCCGAACACGAGCGCGCGCAGGCGCACGTCCAGCGGCCACTCGGCCTTGAATTGCAGCGCCAGGCCGCGCACCAGAAAGAGCGCCACGCTGCACCAGGCCAGCAGGATGTGCATGTCCTGCATCTGCGAATAGAACCAGCTCATTTCGAATCCCTCTGTGCAGAGCTTGGGCAGCGCCCATGGCGCTGTCAAGCCGGTCTGCCCGCATCGTTCTTGTTGTCGCCTTGGCCCGGCACTGCTGGCCGGCCGGGCCATATGGTATCGACTCGCAGTGTCTCGCTTCGGCTCAGGCGGCGCCGGTGCAGCCGCCTTGCGACGCCGGCAGCGCCTGCTGCCCATGACGCGCCGCCTGCGCGCGCGTGCGCAATTCCTCCACGCGCCTGTGCATCTGCAAATGCAGCAGGGCCAGTTCGGCATCGTGGCACAGGTCTGCCACGCCCTCCAGCTGCCGCATCGCCTGCGTCAGCGTGTCGGCGCCCAGATGCGCCAGCGGGTTGTGCGCGGCGGCCAGCCGCAGTGTGCACGCCACACGGCCCAGCTCGCTCAAGCCCTGCGAGCTCGGCCCGAGCCTGTCGAGCAAGGCCTGCAAGGCGTGCGCCGGGGTTGGGACGGCACGCTTGCCCGCGTCGGTCCCGGCCAGGCTCACCGCGCCCGGCGGCGCGGCCGGCGCCCAGGGCTTGCGCCACGGCAGCAGCAAGCTCCATAGCTGGCCCCAGGGGCGCGGCCGGGTCAGCTCGAAATGCAGGATGAAGGCGTTCAATTGATGGCCCTCCCCATCGCCGTGCGCAGGCGTGCTGCGATGGCGGATTGCTTGGCTGCGCCGGCGAAATAGGGATAGATGCTGCTGGCGTGGCTGGCATGGGCGCCCTGCGCATGCCCGGCCAGCAGGCTGAGCTGCTGGTCCACATGCGCCAGCGGCAGCGCCAGCAGCACGGCGGGCGCATTCGCACGCACGCAGCTGCGCAGCTCGCCGGCGCGCCTGAAGCCCAGCCAGCGCCGATAAAAGACCTCATGGCGCGGGTTCACCTCGATGAAGACCCGGTCGGCACCGTGCAGCAGCCGGCAGTAGATATAGGCCACGTTCATCAAGGCGGCCAGCACCGTCTTGCCGTAGCCGCCCTGTTCGGCGGCGCCCTCGACGGCGAACTTGCTCATCTCGCACAGCCGCTCGCCGGCATCGCGGTAGGCCTGCAGGCAGTCGCCATAGACCTCGTCGCACAGCATGCCTTGGGGCGCGTCCAGCGCGACCGTCAGTGTGCCTATGACATCGCCTTGCCCGGTCTCGGCGCACAGGGTGATGGCGCGCTCGCTGTCGGCATCGACCTGCAGCTCGGGGGCGCTGTAGCCGCGCGCACGGTAGCGCCGCTCCAGCAGGGCCGCCACCTCGCCCTGGTGCAGCGCCGAGCTGGCGATGCGGATCTTCACGCGCTCGGCCTCGCCGGCACTGAGGCTCGGCGCCGCATGGCTGGACTGCGCCAGGTAGGCCTGCCCGGATCGTTCGTCTGCTTCCAACATCTTGACCTCGCTTGATGAATGAAAGGGCGCTGACAACTCACCCCCTGCCCGCCCGGCCATGCGGCCTTGCAGGCATGCAGACGATGTGCGCCCGGCAGCGTCTGCGCACCGGCGCCTGGACGGCCGCCAAGCGCTGGTTTGCACCAAGGAAGCCTTATCTTTCGACCAAAGCGCGGCCCGACAAAGCCCGTCAAGGCCTGCTTCCATGCCGCTTCTCTGCCTTGCGCTGCGGCGTCGCGTCGCCGTCGCCGTCGCCCCGCGGCCTCGCTCAGCCCCCCACCGGCAGCGCGGTGCGGTTCACCACATGCTGCAGCACGAAGCTGGAGTGCACACCGGTCACGCCCTGGATGCGCGTCAGCTTGCCCAGCAGCAGGCTCTGGAAATGGTCCATATCGCGCACCACCAGCTTGAGCTGGTAATCGGCCTGCTGGCCGGTGATGAGCAGGCATTCCAGCACCTCGGGCAGAAGCCGCACCGAGGCCTCGAAGTTGGCAAAGCGCTCGGGCGTGTGCTGGTCCATGGAGATATGCACCAGGGCCATCAGCGAGAGGCCCAGCTTCTTGGCGTCCAGCAGGGCGCGGTAGCCGGCGATCAGCCCGGCCTCCTCGAGCGCGCGCACGCGCCGCAGGCAGGGCGAGGGCGAGAGGCCCACGCGATCCGCCAGCTCCTGGTTGGCAATGCGGCCATCCTCCTGGAGGATTTCAAGGATCTGCCTGTCAATTCGGTCTATCTCCATGGCCAATGCCCGCATTCATGGTATTCGCGCAATTGTCTGCCAATACTCGCAGCGATCAAGCCATCTTCGCAATTTTCTGCCCCGCCCCGCGGCCTACACTGAAGGCACTGCGATCAGCAGCCAGAAGCAAAGACAACCGCCGGCCAAGGCCACGCGGTGCAGGCGCGGCCCACCAAGGCCGGCGGCCCTGCAGCCGATACCCCAGGCATCACAAGTGCCGGGGGTTGCGGCGTTGTTACAGCATCGCGTAGATGAAGGCCGACAGCTCGGCCGGCCCATCCGGCGCTGATGCCGCCAGCTGCGGCAGCAGCGCCAGCAGCTCGGGCAGCAGGGCCAGCAATTCGGGTTCGTCATGCCATAGCCGCGCCAGCGCCTGCCCGAACTCGGCCACAGACGCCGCCGGGCCAGGCTCGAAATCCGCCTGGCCGAGGCTGGCGGGCGCCGCCGGCAGGTAATAGCTGGCCAGCGCCGGCTCGGGCCCGAGCGGGAACAGGGGCTGGCCTTGCGCGCGCAGGCGCCGGGCCAGCGGCAGCAGCCGCTGCTCGAAGAAGTCGCGCAGCGCCTGCTGCTCAGTCGAGTGCATGGATCTGCCTCCAGTCCTCATCGTCCACCCAGGGTGGCTGCGCCGCGCGCTGCAGCAGGCAGTCTTCCAGCACCAACAGCTCCATGCCGGTGCGCATGAAGCAGCGGTAGGCGTCGCGCGGCGAGCAGACGATGGGCTCGCCGCGCACATTGAAGGAGGTGTTGACCAGCACCGGGCAGCCGCTCAAGCGCTCGAACTCGCACAGCACCGCATGCAGCAGCGCATGCTGTTCGCGCCGCAACGTCTGCACGCGCGCGCTGCCGTCCACATGGGTGATGGCCGGCAGCACGGAGCGCTGGCGGGCGAGCAGCTGCAGCATGTCGTCCTCACCCTCGGCCAGGGCCGCGCTGCTGGCGCCACGCACAGGCGCCACCAGCAACATATAGGGGCTGTCGCGATCCAGCTCGAAGCAAGCGGCCGCGCGCTCCGCCAGCACCACCGGCGCAAAGGGGCGGAAGGACTCGCGGTACTTGATCTTCAGGTTCATGCGCGCCTGCATCTGCGCGCCGCGCGGATCGCCCAGGATGGAGCGTGCGCCCAGCGCGCGCGGGCCGAACTCCATGCGGCCGCTCAGCAGCCCGACCACCTGGCCGGCGGCCAGCGCCGCCGCGATGCGGCGTGCCAGCGCTGCCGCATCGTCGACATGCTCGTAGGGCAGGCCGGCGCGGTCGAGAAAGGCCCGCACCTCGGCGCTTGCATAGGCCGGCCCCAGCAGGCTGCCGCGCTGCGCGTCCTGCCCGTCGGCGCGCGCCGGGCGCGGCAGCCCGAAATAGCCATGCGTGGCCAGCAGCGCCGCGCCCAGCGCGCCCCCGGCATCGCCCGCGGCCGGCTGGATCCAGATGTCGTCGAACAGGCCCGCGCGCAGCAGTCTGCCATTGGCCACGCAATTCAGCGCCACCCCGCCCGCCAGCACCAGCCGACGCAGGCCGGTGAGGGCGCGCGCCTGCGCGGCCAGCGCCAGCACCGCCTCTTCCAGCACCAGCTGGATGGACGCGGCCAGATCCATCTCGCGCCGCGTGATGCGCGCCTCGGCGGCGCGCGGTGGCCCGCCGAACAGGGCATGAAAGCGCGCATTCGTCATGCTGTCGCCGCCCAGGTAGCCGAAGTACTCGCTATGCAGGCGGAACGAGCCATCGGGCCTGAGGTCAATCAGGCGCTCGCGTATCAGGCCCGCATAGACCGGCCGGCCATAGGGTGCCAGCCCCATCAGCTTGTATTCGCCCGAGTTCACCTTGAAGCCGCAATAGGCGGTGAAGGCGCTGTAGAGCAGGCCCAGGCTGTGCGGGTAGTTGATCTGCCGCAGCAGCTCCACGCGGCTGCCCCGGCCCCGGCCTATGCTGGTGCTGGCCCATTCGCCCACGCCGTCCATCACGAGGATGGCCGCCTCCTCGAAGGGCGATGGGTAGAACGCCGAGGCGGCATGGGCGAAGTGATGCGGCACCGTCAGCAGGCGGACCTGCGGGCCCAGCAGGGCGCGCAGCGCGGCGCCCACCAGGGGCCTGGCGCCCAGCAGCGCGGGCGCGGCGCGCAACCATTGCGGCAGGCTGTCCGGCGCAGTCTGCAGCAGGCTCTTGAGGGCGCGGTCGAAGGCCAGCGCAAGGTCCTCGTAGAACACCACCGCGGCCAGCTCGGAGGCGTCGAGAAAGGCCTGCTCCAGGCAATCGTTGATGGCGCCCAGCGGCAGGCTGGGGTCATGCTTGCGGCGCGAGAAGCGCTCCTCCTGCGCCGCGGCGACGATGGCGCCATCGCTCACCAGCGCGGCCGCGGCGTCGTGGTAGAGCGCCGAGATGCCCAGCACATGGCAGCTCATGGTTCAAGCCCCTGCGGCGCCTGCGCCAGGCCCAGCCGCGCGGCCAGCACCGGCGCCAGCGAACGCGCCAGCGCGCGATGGCCCGCCGCGCTGGGGTGCACATCATGCTCGAAGCGAAAGCCGCGCCGCGCCGCCATCTCGTAGCCCAGCAGCTCGGGCAGCGGATCGTGCAGCTGACATCCCAGTTGCGCGGCCAGCGCCGCAAAGCGCGCCCGGTAGGCGCTTGCATCGGCGCGCTGCTCGACATGCTGGTAGAGCGGCAGCGGCAACAGCAGCAGGCGGGGCGCACCCACCCGGGCCACCCATTGCGCCAGGATGGCGCTCAGCAAGCGCCAGGCGGGATGCTCGGCATGCTCGTACTCCGGACAGGGCTGGTAGGCATGCAGGCGCTGCGCCAGCGGCTTCAAGCCCAGCGCGTTCACGCAGGCGCGCAGCCCGGCATGCCGGCCACCCTGTTCGACAAAGCCGGCCTCGGCCGCGGGCAGGCTGGCAGGGGCTAGCGGCTCGCGCGGCACCGGCACCTGGCACAGCCGCAGCCCGCCATTGCCGTCGAGCTCGAAATAGGGCTTGGCCAGCAGCCTGCGGCGGCCGGCGTCGTCGACGAAGGGGCGGTAGCGCGAGGCGACGCGGCGGATGTTCTCCACCAGCACGGCCACGATCACCAGCTCATGCGCGATGCCCTGGGCACAGTCCGACCAGCACAGGTATTGCTGGTCGGTGCCGGTGCCCGGCAGGCCGAAGTTGTAGACCTCCAGCCCCGGCAGCATGGCCTCCAGCAGATCGCCGTAGCGCAGCTCGTTGCGCACCCCGTCGCCGGCGGTGAAGGAGTCGCCGAACAGCAGCACCCGCTGCGGCTTGCCGGGTCGCAGCGCCGGCTCGAAATCATGGGCGCAGCGAAAGCCCTGCGCGTTGGTATGCAGCAGATAACCGCCCGACTCATGCGGCACGCGGGCCCGCAGCCCGGCGATGTAGCGATAGCCGATCAGCGGGTGGTACTCGAACTGCTGCCTCATGGCGGCAAGCTACATCCAAGCCGGGGGCTTGACCAGACCCTAGCAGGCGGCTCAGGGTCCGGTCTTCAAGCCCAGATAGCTGGAGCCGCGGCGCAGCTCGGCGCCGTAATGCACGCCAAAGCCGCCCAGCTCCAGCTCGCCCAGCGTCGCCAGCGCCTGCTCCAGGCTCTCGCGCGTGAGCGGCGGCCTGGCGCGGCGCAAGCCCTCCACCAGCACGCGCGCGGCCAGATAGCCTTCCAGGCTGATCGAGTCGAAGCTCTTCTCGCCGGCCTCGCGCATGGCCTGCTGGTAGGCCGCCACCACCGGGATGCTGCGATCCTCGGCGTCGGGCACCACCTGGGCCACGGTGACGCCCTGCATGGCCGCGCCCAGGGCCTCGCGCAGGGGTTCCAGGCCGACAAAGGAGAGGGTGTAGAAACGGCCCTTGAAGCCGGCCGCGCGCGCCTGTTTCACGAAGGCCGCCATGCTGGTGTAGGTGCCCACCACAAAGATCGCCTCGGCGCTGTTCTTGCCCACCAGGGCGCGCACGCCCTCCTGCACCTCGACGGTATTGCGCTTGAAGGTGGCCACCGCGCCCAGCGCGATGCCCAGGGGCTGCACGGCGGCGCGCATCGCCTCCAGCCCGGCGCGGCCAAACAGATCGGCCTGGTACATCACGTTAAGGCGCTGCACGCCGGCCTTGCGCATGGCCTCGGCCAGCGCCACCGCTTCCTCGCGGTAGCTGGCACGCACATTGAAGACCTGCGGGTTGCCGGGCTCCCACAGGATGTCGGCACCGGTGAAGGGGCCCAGAAAGGGGATGCGCCAGCGCCGCACATAGGGCAGGGCCACCTTGCTGGTGGGCGTGCCGACATAGCCGAACAGCGCCAGGATGCGCTCGTCCTCGACAAAGGCGCGCGTGTTGGCCTCGGCCTGCTCGGGTTCATAGGCATCGTCGCGCAGATCCAGCACGATGCGCGCACCGCCGATGCCGCCATGCTGGTTGAGCTGCTCGAAGCAAGACCTGGCACCGGCGTGGTAGCGCCGGCCCAGCGCCGCGGCCGGCCCGCTCAGCGCCGCCGACGCGGCGATGCGCAGCTCCTGCGCCTGCGCGCCGGCAGCGCCCGCCATCAGACAGGCGAAGGCCCACAGAGCGCGGCGGCGGTTTGGCATGGTGCCTTGCAGTCTTTCAGGTCTGCCGGCAAAAAGCAAACCCCCCCGGCTATGCTTGGCCGGCTTACCAGACCTTGCAGCGCTGCGCCTCGGGCTTGACCATGGCCTGCCCGGGCTTGCAGGCAAAGGCGCGCTCGAACTCCGGCATGTTCACCACCACGCCATTGATGCGGTAGCGGCCGGGCGAATGCGGGTTGGTGAGGGCCTGCACGCGCAGCGCCTCGGGGCGCGCGTTGTTGCAATCCCATTGCGCAAAGCCGACGAAGAAGCGCTGTTCGGGCGTGAGGCCATCCTTGCTTTCCAGCTGCATGCCGGCGGTATGCGACTTCCAGGCCGAGAGCGCCAGCACCAGGCCGCCCAGGTCGGCGAGGTCCTCGCCCAGGGTCAGCTTGCTGTTGATCTTGATGTCGTCGACGATGGTGTACTGGGCGTACTGGTCCACCACGCAGGCGGCGCGTTGCTCAAACGCCTTGGCGTCCTTCTTGGTCCACCAGTCCTTCAGATTGCCCTTGGCATCGAACTGCCGGCCCTCGTCGTCGAAGCCGTGGATCAGCTCGTGGCCTATGGTGCCGCCGGTGTTGCCGTAGTTGGGCGCATCGTCGAGCCTGGCGTCGTACAGCGGCGGCTGCAGCACCGCGGCCGGGAAGTTGATGTCGTTCATCTGCGCGTTGTAATAGGCGTTCACCGTCTGCGGCGTCATGCCCCATTCGCCGCGGTCCAGCGGCTTGCCGATTTTGGCCAGCTGGCGTTTGGCCTCGAAGGCATTGCCGCGCTGCACATTGGCGAGGAAATCGCTGCGCGAAACCTCGAAGTCGCCGTAGTCGCGCCACTGCTCGGGGTAGCCGACCTTGTTGACGATGCTGTGCAGCTTGTCCATCGCGCGCGCCTTGGTGGCCGCACTCATCCAGGGCAGGGCCTTCACGCGCTCGGCCATCGCGGCCTCGATCTCGCCGGCCATCCGCTGCGTCTGGGCCTTCAGCTCGGGGCTGAAGTTCTTCTGCACGAACTCCTGGCCCAGGGCCTCGCCCAGCTGCAGGTCCACCAGCTCGACGCAGCGCTTCCAACGGCTCTTGAGCTGCGGCACGCCGTTGAGCGTCTGGCCGAAGAAGTCGAAGTTCAGCTGCACCAGCTCGTTGTTGAGCTGTGGCGCCATGCTGCTGAGCAGCTGCCAGCGCAGATAGGTCTTGAGCTCGTCCAGGCTGGTCGCCCGCAGATGCTTGTCCAGCGCCTTGAAGAAGGCCGGCTCGGTGACGTTGACCGTGTTGAGCTTGGGATCGACGCCCAGCGCGCGCCGGTAGGCGGCCCAGTCGAACGCGGGGGTCAGGTCTTGCAGGCCGCGCGCATTCAGCTTGTGGAAGGTCTTGTAGGGGTCGCGCTTGTCGACACGGCTGAGCGTGGCTTGCGCCAGCAGGGTCTCGGTGGCCAGCACGCTGCGCGCGGCGGCCTGCGCCGCGGCGGGGCTCTCGCCCAGGGCCTCGAAGCTGCGCGCGATATGGCTGCGGAACTGCTCGCGCAGCTTGATCGACTTCTCGTCCTGCTGCAGATACATATCGCGGTCGGGCAGGCTGATGCCGCCGGCCACCGCGAAGGCGATCACCTGGCTGGAGTTGGCGAAATCCTGGTTGGCGCCGAAGCCGAACAAGACGCGCTCATTGCCCAGCGCCAGATGCAATTCCGCCAGCAGGGCCGGCAGCTGCTGCTTGCTGCCGAGCGCGGCGATGCGGTCCAGCAGCGGCTGCAGCGGCTTGAGGCCGGCTGCGTTGGCGGCCTGCTCGTCCATGCAGGCGGCGAAATAGTCGCCCATCTTGGCCTGGTTAATGCTCAGCTTGGCGCCGGCGGCGCGATCCTTGGCCAGCTGTTCCAGCGTGCCCCAGAGGTAGCGCTGGTTCTCGTCGGCCATCTTGGCGTACACCGACCAACGCGACTGATCGGGCGGCACCGGGTTGTTGTTCAGCCAGCCGCCGCAGGCATATTGGTAGAGGTCCTCGCAGGGATCGGCCGTGCGATCCATGGCCGCGGTATCGAGGCTGGGCGTGTAGGGCAGGCTGGTGAGCGGCTGCTCCTGGGCGCCGGCCATGCCGCAGAGCGTGGCGATGGCGAGGGTCAACAAGGGCTTCTTGGGCATTGTGGGGCTCTTTGGTAAAGAGCCGGCATTCTCGTGCAGCTACGCCCCGGCGCTCAAAGGTCACCCAGCAGCGCCAGCAGGCGCTGCCACAGCTTGTTGCCGGCCAGGCTGTTGCTCATCAGCACCAGGCCGCTGCCGCGCGTCGGCGCGAACTGGCTGAAGCAGCGGAAGCCCGTGCTGTTGGTGCCGCTGTGATAGGCGATCGGGCCCTGCGCGCCGCGCTCGATGGCCCAGCCCAGGCTCCAGAACACCCGCTCGCCGCGCGCGCGCGCGGGCCGCGCCAGGGGCTGGCGGTCGCCGGCCTCGATCTGCGGCGCCAGCATGGCCGCGCTCGCCTTCGCTTCCAGCAGGGACCCAATGAAGCGGGCGTAATCGCCGGCCGTGGTGTAGAGCGTGTAGCCGGCATTGGCGCGGCGGTAATGGCTGGGCGGCAGCGGCCGGCCGGCTTCGTCGTGGCCACGCGCGCGCAAGCGCTCCAGTGCGGGCGTGAGCACAAAGCTGCTCAGGCCCATGCCCAGGGGCTCGAACAACTCGCGTGCCGCCAATGCCTGCAAGGGCAGGCCGCTGATCCGCTCCAGCACGCGCTGCAGATAGAAATAGCCTTCGCCCGAATACTGGAAGCGCGCGCCGGGTTCGAAGTCCAGCTGCAGCGGCCCGCTGTCCCCATCATCATCGTCAGCATCGCCCGGGCGCCAGTTGGGCAGGCCCGAGCTGTGCGAGAGCAGCATGCGGGCGGTGATGCGCGCCTGCGCCGGCTGGGGGGGCTCGAAGCGCTCGTCTGAATAATCCAGCACCGGGCGGTCCAGATCGAGCCGCCCGGCCTGCACCTGCCGCAGGGCCAGATACGCCAGCACCGGCTTGCTCATCGAGGCGGCCTCGAACACCGTGTCGGCACGCACCGGCCGCGCCTCGCCATGCTGCAACACCCCCAGGTGGGCGGCCCAGCAGACCCGGGCCTCGCGCAGCAGCACCAGGCTCGCGCCCGGCACGCCCAGCTCGGCCATCCACTCCGGCAGCTCGCGCGCCAGCTGCGCGATGCGTGCGTCCGCACTCTCAGGCTCGTCCGCATGCCCTCGTCCTGGCAGGGCCAGCATGGCCAGCACCGCCAGGCTCAGGCGCCGCCGCTCATCAACGGTACTGGTACTGCGCGCTGAGGTAGAAGAAGCGGCCACGCGTGTCGGTGTAGCTGGGGTCATAGCCGGACAGGAAGAACCAGGCCTGCTGCGAGAACGGCGGGGCGGTGTCGAACAGGTTCTTCACGCCGGCGCGCAGGGTCAGGGCCTTGTTCCAGCTCCAGGCACCGGTGAGATCCCACAGCGAGTAGGCGCCCACCCGACGGTCGGGCTTGCCGACGATGGTCTGGTCCGTGTAAGCGGAGAGGTAGCTGTTGGACAGCGTGGCGCTCCAGGGGCCCAGCTCCCAATCCGCCGCCAGGGTATGGCGCCAGCGCTGCACCACACCGTCGTTGATGAAGTGGCCGAGGTTGCTGTAGTAGGGATCGTCGTTGCCGGTCTGCTGCTTGGAGGCCAAGGTCCAGGTGCCGTTCAGGCGCAGGCCGAAGCTGCCGAAGTCGCTCTTCAGGCCCGACAGCGCCACGCCCAGGTCCAGGCCCGAGATCTTCTGGCGCCCACGGTTTTCCTTCACCAGGTCGATGTGGTCGATCACGCCGTCCTCGTCGCGGTGCACCAGGCTGCCGTATTTGTCCAGATTCGCGAGGATGGAATCGACGCCCAGGGTGCTGATGAGGTCGCGTTTCTGGATGTTCCAGTAGTCCAGGTTGAAGGTCATGCCGCGCTTAGGCTCCAGCACCGCACCCAGCGAGAACTGGCGCGAGCGCTCGGGCTTGAGCTTGCTATTGCTGTAGTTGAAGGTGTCCCAGATGTCGGAGCAATCGGTCACCGTGGCGCTTGGATCGGCGGCCATGCAGACCGGGTCCACCAAGGTGGCCGAGCTGCCCTGGGTGACCGGGCGGTAGAGGTCGGAGAGGCTGGGCGCGCGGAAGCCCGCACCCACCGAGGCGCGCAGCAGCAATTCCTTGGACGGCACGTATTTCAGGCCCAGCTTGGGGCTGGTGGCGCTGCCGGTGACCTGGTAGCGCTCATGGCGCAGCGCGGCCTGCAGTTCCAGGGCCTTGGTGATGGGCGCGCTGAGCTCGGCGAACACGCCGGCCACCTTGCGCGAGCGGCCGAAGTCGGCATCCGGGCCCTGCGAGGTCTCACCCAGGATCAGGTCCTTGGCCAGCGCATCGGACTGGCGGTAGTCCTGCTTCTCGCGGCGGAATTCGCCGCCCAGGGCCAGGGCCAGGTCGCCGCCGGCCAAGGCCCAGAGCGCACGCGTGGCCTTGAAGTCCAGGCTGTCCATGCGGCCCTCGGCGCGCCGTACCTCGCCGCGAATCTGCGCCGCCTCGTAGAGCGCCAGGCCGGCCGCGTTGGAGGGGCCGAAGGGATTCAGCGTGCCCTTGGCAAAGCCGTCGCGGATCATGGCTTCGTTGAGATAGCCCTGGTGGTCACGGTCGGAGACGGTGCTGCTGCTGTGGTTGAACGCGACTTCGTAGTCCCACTTGGCCAGCGTGCCGTTCACGCCGGCCACATAGCGCTGGTGGCTGGACACCAGCTCGCTGGTGCGCAGACCCGCCTCGACCAGCCGGGTACGCACCTTGATGACGCGGTCTTCGTCGTCGGCCGCCAGCCCGGCCAGGCTGGTGCCGGCCAGGGCGGGCACCTTGGAGATGTCCATCAGCGCATCGACACGGTTGGGCGTGCCGGTGTACAGGGTCTTGGCGCGGCTCAGCGAGGCCTCGGCAAAGAACTGGTGGCCGCCGCCGAGCTCGAACACGCCGCGGCCGAACAGGCTGGCCTTGTCCGACTCCGGATAGAGCTCGATGTCGCGCATGTAGTCGTAGGTGCAACCGTCCACGCCGCCGATGCCGTCGGGCAGGTAGAGCGAGGCGGGCGGATTGCAACCCTTGGCCGCAGCCGGGTTGATGTTCTTGCTGTCGATCACGGTCTTGCCATTGCTGGAGAAGCCGTCGTCAATGAGCGCATCGCGCTGGCTGCTGCTGAGGCGCAGATTGCCGGGAAAGGAGGCGCTGGAGAGCAGATCCGGCAGGCGCTCGGGGATCTTCAGCTCGTCGATGAACTTGCGCTGCATGGCGTTCAGGCTGCTGGTGCGCTGCAGATCCAGCACGCCGAACACATTGAAGCCATCGCGGCTCGTGTCGCCAACGCCGCCGGCCACCGAAGCGGTGCGCTTGGCGCCGCCGCCCTCGCCGCTGCGCCCGGCGCTGGCATTGAGCTCGGCGCCGCGGTAGTCCTTGCGGGTGATGAAGTTGATCACGCCGCCGATGGCATCGCTGCCGTAGAGCGCCGAGGCGCCATCCAGCAGCACCTCGACGCGCTGGATCGCGGCGGCCGGAATGCTGTTGAGGTCCACGCCCGAGGCATCGCCGGGCGAGGCGAAGTTGGCCAGACGCCGGCCGTTCAGCAGCACCAGGGTGGACGAGACGCCGATACCGCGCAGATTGGCGCCATTCATGCCCATCTGGTCGCGAAAGCCGCCATAGGCGATGCTGCCGCCATCGGTCAGATTGCTGGCGCTGGCGCTGAGCCGGGCGACGATCTCGGCCGCGGTGGTGAGACCCTGCTTGGTGATGTCCTCGCGGCTGATCACCTGCACCGGCAGCGCGCCCTCGTTCTCCAGGCGCTTGATGGCGGAACCGGTGATCTCCACCCGGTTCAGCGTGTCGGTGCTCTGCGCCCAGGCCGGCAGGGCCAGCAGCAGGGCCGCGGCCAGCGCGGTGCTGCTGCGCAGTTGCGGCGGCAGCGAAGACGACAACGAAGAAGAAGCGGTGGCGGTTTGGGGGCGCAGGGCTGGTTTCATACTGGCTTCTCCAATTGCGGTGGGCCAGTCTAGGAACAGCCGGGCCCGCGGGCACCGGGGGTTTGCACGCCTCGTCGCTTGCTTGCAACTGGCTGTCGCTTCAAGGCAAGCCGCTTGCGTGGAAGCGACAGGTAGTTTTTCAATTACGCGGCCGGCACTACCCTTGAACCCCGGCGCCGCGCGACGCTGCCATCATCGGCACCTGACGCAGGCCCTGGAAACACACAAGCATGCAAGCCACCCGACAACTCCTGAAACTTAGCGCGCAAGGTCTGACCCTGCTGCTGGCCGGCAGCTGCTGGCTGGCCGCGCAGGCCGCCACGCCGCCCGCCAGCAAAGCGGCGCCCACGCCCAAGACGCCACCGGCGCTCAGCCATGTGCTGGCCGCGCCACCTGCCAACGAAGCGGCCGAGCCGCCCATCAAGGGCCATGCGGTGCCGATAGGCGGGGCGCTGAAGGCCGACAACGAGGAGGTCTGGGGCCGGCTGGTGGCCCTTGCCGGCGGCAAGGGCGCGCGCTTCGTGGTGTTCGGCACCGCCGCGGAAGACCCGGAGAGCAGCGCCAAGCAGGTGGTGGAGCTGCTGCAGCGCCGCGGCGCGGTGGCCGAGGCCCTGCCGGTGGCGCCCAAGTTCGGTTGGGTGGACCTCAACAAGGTGGTGCGCGACCCGGCCCTGATCGCCAAGGTGCGCAATGCCCGCGGCGTGTTCTTCACCGGCGGCTCGCAGGAGCGCATCGTCGACGTGCTCTACCCCGGCGGCCATACCACGCCCATGCTCGACGCGATCTGGGACGTCTACCGCCGCGGCGGCGTGGTGGCCGGCACCTCGGCGGGCGCGGCCATCATGAGCCGGGTGATGTTCCGCGACGCACCCAGCGTGATCAGCATCATGAAGGGCAAGTGGACCGAGGGCAAGCAGATCGACCGCGGCCTCGGCTTCGTCGGCCCCGATCTGTTCGTCGACCAGCACTTCCTCAAGCGCGGCCGCTTCGGCCGCATGATCCCGCTGATGATGGCCAAGGGCTACAAGCTGGGACTGGGCGTGGAGGAGAACTCGGCCGCGGTGATACGCGGCGACGAGGTCGAGGTGATAGGCGGCAAGGGCGCCCTGCTGGTGGACCTGAGCGACATCAAGACCGACCCGACCCTGGGTGCGCTCAACCTCACCCAGGCGCGCCTGACCTATCTGGACCATGGCGACCGCTTCAACCTGAAGACGCGCGTCACCACGCCGTCAGCCCTGAAGCTGCGCAGCCAGAAGCTCGAGCCCGGCACGCCCGACTTCAAACCCTATTACACCGACCCGCTGTTCTATTCCGACATGCTGGGCGATTCGGCAATCTCCAACGCGATGAATTACCTGATCGACAGCAACCTGCCCGAGGTGCGCGGCATCAGCTTCGAGGCCGCGCCCAAGCCCGGCGAGAGTCTGGCCGAGCTGGGCTTCCTGTTCCGCCTCTACAAGGGGCCCGGCAGCATAGGCTGGAGCAGCGACGAGCTCGGCCCCGAGGACTACACCGTCATCAACCTCTACCTCGATATCACCCCGGTGCGCCTGCCGCAGCCGCTCTACAGCCCCTGGGCGCCGACCAACCGCGGCGCCAGCCCCGCCGCGACCGAACGCGACGGCAGCTCGCAGTAAGTAGGCAAGCGCGGCCATGCACATGCAACGTCATGCCCTGCTGCCAGCCACCCCCGGGCTCAGCCACGAACTCATCAGCCTGCACTATGGGCAGCCCGGCCACGGGCTCAAGGCCAGCATCCAGGCTGCCCTGCATGCCGACGAGGTGCCGGGCATGCTGGTGGCCCAGCATCTGCGCGAGCTGCTCGACGAGCTGGAGGCCGCCGGCCGCATCGCGGGCGAGATCGTGCTGGTGCCGGCCGCCAACCCGCTGGGCATGAGCCAGTGGCAGCTGCGCGGCATGCAGGGCCGCTTCGAGTTCTACAGCGGCGAGAACTTCAACCGCCACTATGCCGACCTGGCCGAGCCGGTGGCGCGGCGGCTCGAGGGTCGGCTGGGGCCGGACCCGCTGGCCAATGTGCGGCTGGTGCGCGCGGCGCTGCGCGAGGCGGTGGCCGCGCTGCCCGCCGGCACCGTGCTGGCGAGCCTGCGCCGTACCTTGCTGGGCCTGGCGATCGATGCCGACATCGTGCTGGACCTGCATTGCGATGGTGAGGCCCTCCTGCATTTCTACACCGCCGAGGCGCTCTGGCCCGAGGCGAAGCTGCTGGGCCGTTGCCTGGGCGCCGAGCTCGCGCTGCTGGCCGATGCCTCGGGCGACGATCCCTTCGACGAGGCCTGCTCGATGGTGTGGGCGCGGCTGCGCGCGCGCCTGGCGCCCAGCGCCGACAAACCGCTGCCACTGGCCTGCCTGGCGGCCACCATCGAGCTGCGCGGCGAGGCCGATGTGCAGCATCAGCTGGCGCGCCGCGACGCGCAGGCGATCGTGCATTACCTGGCCGAGCGCGGCCTCATCAGCGGTGCGGTGGCGCAGCTGCCCGAGCAGGCCTGCGAGGGGCTGCCGCTGGCGGGATCGATGCCGCTCGTGGCGCCGCAAGGCGGGGTGCTGGTGTTCCTGCGCGAGGTCGGCGCGCGGCTGCGCGCCGGCGAGCCGGTGGCCGAGCTGATCGACCCCATCAGCGGCCAGCGCAGCATCGTCACCAGCCCGATCGACGGCCTGTTCTTCGCGCGCGAGAACCGCCGCATGGCGGTGCCCGGCATGCGCCTGGGCAAGGTGGCGGGCCGCCAGCCGCTGCGTGCGGGCAAGCTGCTATCCACATGAAGCTGACGCGCTGCGCCTTCGTGCTGCTGCCAGGCTTTGGCCTGCAGACGCTCGCCGGCGCCATCGAGACGCTGGCAGCCGCCAAGCAGCTGCTGGACGGCGAGGCCTACGAATGCCTGCTGCTGGGGGCCGAGCGCAGCGTCACGGCCGGCGTGGGCGCGCGGCTGCAATGCCAGCCCCTGGCCGAGCTCGCGCTTGCGCCCGGGCTCGACGCGGTGTTCGTGGTCAGCGATGGCGCCTGGCATGAGCAGGAGGCGCTGGCGCCCATGCTGCTGCCCTGGCTGCGCGCCTGCGCCGCGCGCGGCCTGGTGCTGGGCGGCCTGGGTTGCGGCGCCGCCTGGCTGGCCGAGGCCGGCCTGCTGCGCGGCTACCGCGCCACGCTCAGCTGGCCGCATGGCGCGGCGCTGGCCGAGCGCCATCCCGATGTGCTGCTGAGCCAGCATCTCTACGAGCTGGACCGCGACCGCCTCACTTGCGCCGGCCAGCAGGCCGGCCAGGACCTGCTGCTGGCCTGGCTGGGCCAGCGCCACGGCGAGCGCCTGGCGCAGGAGCTGGCCATGGCCCTGGGGCTGGAGCGCCTGCGCGGCCGCGACGAACACCAGCGCCAGGGCGGCCGCCTGACCGGCGCCGGCAATGGCTCGGCCAAGCTGGCCGAGGCGGTGGCGCTGATGGAGGCCAATCTCGGCGAGCCGCTTTCCACCGAGGACATCGCCGGCCTGGTGGGCGTGTCGCGGCGCCAGCTGGAGCGCCTCTTCAAGCAGCATCTGGACACCCTGCCGGCGCGCTGGTACTTGAGCCTGCGGCTGGAGCGGGCGCGCCGCATGCTGCGCCAGACCAGCCAGTCGGTGCTGCAGATCGGCCTGTCCTGCGGCTTCGCCACCGCCTCGCATTTTTCCAACGCCTACCGCGCCGGCTTTGGCTGCACGCCGCGCGAGGAGCGCAGCCGCCAGAGCCAGGCCTGGCGCCCCCCGCATGAGGATTCGCCATCATGAGTGAAACCAACCTGCCGTGCCGCTATCGGCTGCGCCCGGCCCTGCCCGCCGACCTGGCGGCGCTGGAGCGCCTGGCCCATGCCAGCGCGATCGGCATCTCCTCGCTGCCCAGCAACCGAGGCGCCCTGCAGGACAAGCTGGCGCGCTCGGCCCATGCCTTCGAGACCGAGGACGATGCCACCGGCGAGGAGATCTACCTGTTCGTGCTGGAGGACCTGGCGCGCGGGGGCGCCATCATAGGCACCAGCGGCATCGAGGCCAGCCCGGGCTTTCACGATCGCTTCTACAGCTACCGCAACGAGTTCATCGTGCAGGTCAGCCCAGAGTTAGGCACGCGCAACCGCATCCACACCCTGCACCTGTGCCACGACCTCACCGGCGTGAGCCTGCTGACCGGCTTTCACATCGACCCCGCCTATGCCGAAGGCTTGGCGCCGCAGCTGCTGTCGCGCGCGCGCCTGCTCTTCATCGCCCAGCATCCCGAGCGCTTTTCCGACCGCATCGCCTCCGAGAACCCCGGCCCGGCCGACGAGAGCGGCGGCTGCCCCTTCTGGGACGCGGTGGGGCGGCGCTTCTTCGACATGGACTACCCCAGCGCCGAGGCCCTCACCAGCGGCCGCAACATGGCCTGTATCGCCGAGCTGATGCCGCAGTCGCCCATCTATGTGCCGCTGCTGGACGAGCCCGCGCAATGGGCGCTGGGCCAGCTGCACGCGGTGGGCGAGCTGCCCTTCTCCATCCTGCTGGACGAGGGCTTCGAGGCCGACACCTATATCAATATCTACGACGGCGGCCCCACCGTCGAGGGGCGGCTGCCCACGCTCAAGACGGTGCGGCGTGCGCGCCGCCGGCCCAGCCAGGCCGGCAGCCTGCAGCCCGGCGCGCGCTGGCAGCTGGTGAGCAATGGCCGGCGGCGCGACTTCCGCGCCGTGCTGCTGCCGGCCGATGCCGCGCCCACGCTGACGCTGGACGAGGCCAGCGCCGCCGCGCTGGCGCTGCGCATCGGCGAGCCGGTGCTGGCCGCGCCGCTGGATTGGGCGGCGCCCGAGAGCGCCACGGAGGAGCCGGCATGAACGAAAGAAACATGCAGCAAGAAGGCACGCGCGTGCGCGCGGTGCTGGCCGCGGATCTTGCCGCCCTGCGCGAGTGGCTGCCGCCCGGCAGCGACGAGACCCTGCCGGCCTCGGACGGCAGCGAGCAATGGCTGCTGCTGGAGCAGCGCGGCCGGCCGCGCGCCTGCCTGCGGCTGCGCGCCGGCGTCGGCCTGCAGCTGCCGCGCCATTGGTACCACGTCGGCTGCGTCGTGCATGCGGCCAAGCCGCTGCGCCTGTTCCACCGCCAGCGCACCCTGCTGCTGGGCAGCGACCATGCCGGTGCCAGCGAGCTGGCCGAGCTCGGCTGGGCGCGCGCGGGCCTGAGTCTGGCCGAGCAGGCCGCGGCCTTGCGCCTGCTTTTGCGCGGCGCCCTGCTGCGGCTGGCCGAGCAGCGCGCCGCGCATGGCAGCACCCTCATCATCGAACTGCCCGGCCAGCGCGACGCCGCGGGCCGCTCACCCTTCTGGCAGGGCCTGGGCCGGCATTTCTATGCCGGCGATGTGATTGGCGATGCGGCCGGCCTGCTGGCCCGCCATGGCCCCGACTGGCGCGCCCTGGTGGCCGTGCTGCTGCCGCGCCAGCCGGTCTACGCCTCCTTCCTGCCGGCCGCCACCCAGGCGGCCATCGGTCAGGTGGATGCCTCGGCCCAGCTGCTGCCGGAACTGCTGGAAGCCGAAGGCCTGGCCTGGGACCACCATATCAACATCATCGACGGCGGCCCGGTGTTCTCGGCCCGCATCGACCGGCTGCCTGCAATTAGCGCAGCGCGGCGTTGATCTTGTCCAGCACCGCGCTGCCCGGGCAGAGCTCGGCCTCGCCCAGGCTGTTGAGCGGCCAGCCCACGGTGTTCAGGCCCAGGTGCAGATCGCGCGCCTGCGGGTCCACATAGAGCAGGCCGGTGGCGATCTCGCCGGCGGCCTGCAGGGCCTGCACCTGGTTCATCGCGGCGATGCGGTCGGTGGCGTCGTAATCTGCCTTGACCCTGCGCAGCCGCATGGTGCTGCCGTCGTGCTGCGGCACGCACACCACATCCTCATCGCCGGCGGCGAGCTGCTCGGGCGCCAGGTCGATGAAGTCGATGCGGCTCACCGCCTCGTTGTGCTCGCGCACATAGTCGTAGCTGCGCGTGCTGCCGGCATGGTTGTTGAAGGCCACGCAGGGGCTGATGACGTCGATGAAGGCGGCGCCGCCATGGCGGATCGCGCCCTCGATGAGCGGCACCAGCTGGGCCTTGTCGCCGCTGAAGCCGCGCGCCACATAGGTGGCACCCAGCTGCAGGGCCAGGCTCACCAGGTCGATGGCGGCGTCGTGGTTGACCGCGCCCTTCTTGGCCACCGAGCCGCGGTCGGCGGTGGCGCTGAACTGGCCCTTGGTGAGGCCGTAGACGCCGTTGTTCTCGACGATGTAGACCATGCGCACGCCGCGCCGCATCGCATGCGCGAACTGGCCCAGGCCGATCGAGGCCGAGTCGCCATCGCCCGAGATGCCCAGGTAGAGCAGGCCTCGGTTGGCCAGGTTGGCGCCGGTCAGCACGCTGGGCATGCGGCCATGCACGGTGTTGAAGCCATGGCTGGCGCCGAGGAAATAGTCGGGCGTCTTGCTGGAGCAGCCGATGCCACTGAGCTTGGCGACGCGATGCGGCTCGATGTCGAGCTGCCAGCAGGCCTGCACGATGGCCGACGAGACCGAATCGTGCCCGCAGCCGGCGCACAGGGTCGAGACCTTGCCCTCGTAGTCGCGCCGCGTGTAGCCCACGCGGTTCTTCGCCAGCGATGGATGGTGGAGCTTGGGTTTGGCCAGGTAGGTCATTCGGCGGCTCTCCTAGCGCGGGGTGGTTGCCAAAGCATGAACATGGCGCGTGATCGCCTGCGTGATGAAGCGCGCGGTGATCGGCGTGCCGTCGAAGTGCAGCACCTTGGTCAGGCGCGCCGGCGCCACCTCCAGCTCGTTGATCAGCAGGCTGCGCATCTGCGCGTCGCGGTTCTGCTCCACCACGAAGACCTGGTCGTGCGCGGCGATGAAGTCGCGCACGCTGTCCGGGAAGGGGAAGGCGCGCAGGCGCAGGCCGTCGAGGTGGATATGGGCCGCGTCCAGCGACTCCAGCGCCTCGTCCATGGCCGGTGCGGTGGAGCCGAAATAGATCACCCCCAGGCGCGTCTTCTGCGCCGCGGGCTTCAGCACCGGCGGCGGCACCAGGGTCGCGGCGGTGGCGAATTTCTTCAGCAGGCGCTCGACATTACGCATGTAGTCGGGCCCCGCCTCGGAATAGCGCGCGTACTCGTCGCGCGTGGTGCCGCGGGTGAAATAGGCGCCGCGCGTCGGGTGGGTGCCGGGCAGGGTGCGCCAGGGGATGCCGTCGCCGTCCACATCCTTGTAGCGGCCGAAATCCTTGCCCGCCTCCAGCTCCTCGGCCGTCATGACCTTGCCGCGGTCATAGCTGCGGCTCTCGTCCCAGGCCAGCGGCTCGCACAGGCGCTGGTTCATGCCTATGTCCAGGTCGCTCATCACGAACACCGGGGTCTGCAGCCGGTCCGCCAGGTCCAGCGCCGTGGCCGCATGCTCGAAGCATTCCCTGGGGTCCTGCGGCAGCAGCAGCACATGCTTGGTGTCGCCATGCGAGGCATAGGCGCTGCTCAGCAAATCGGCCTGCTGGGTGCGCGTGGGCATGCCCGTGCTGGGGCCGCCGCGCTGCACATCGATGATGGTGAGCGGGATCTCGGCGAAATAGGCCAGGCCCAGGAACTCGGTCATCAGCGAAACGCCCGGCCCCGAGGTGGCGGTGAAGGCGCGTGCGCCGTTCCAGCCCGCGCCGGTGATCATGCCGATCGAGGCGATCTCGTCCTCGGCCTGCACGATGGCGTAGCGATGCTGGCCGGTGGCGGGGTCGACGCGGTACTTGCTGCAGTATTTGTCGAAGGCCTCGGCCACCGAGGAACTGGGCGTGATCGGGTACCAGGCGCAGACGGTGGCGCCGCCGTACACGCAGCCCAGCGCCGCGGCGCTGTTGCCATCGAGGAAGATGCGCTCGCCCACCTTGTCGGCGCGCCGCACCTTCAGGCCAAGACCTTGCGTCAGGTGGTCGCGCGCGAACTCGCGGCCGGCGTGCAGGGCGCGCACATTCGAGTCCAGCAATTTCTCCTTGCCCCGGTACTGCTCGGCGAACAGCCTTTCAATCACCGTCGGGTCCATGTCCATCAGCTGTGACAGTGCGCCCAGCACCATGATGTTCTTGAACAGCTGGCGCTGGCGCGAGTCCTCGTAGGTGGCATTGCAGATCGCGGTGACCGGCATCGCGATCACCTCCACATCCTTGCGGAAGGCCTCGGGCGGCAGCGGCCGGGTGGAGTCGTAGAACAGATAGCCGCCGGGGCTGATCTCCTTGACGTCCTGCTCCCAGGTCTGCGGGTTCATCGCCACCATCATGTCGACGCCGCCGCGCCGGCCCAGCCAGCCGGCCTCGCTGACGCGCACCTCGTACCAGGTCGGCAGGCCCTGGATATTGCTGGGGAAGATGTTGCGCGGACTCACCGGAACGCCCATGCGCAGGATGGCCTTGGCGAACAGCTCATTGGCCGAGGCCGAACCCGAGCCATTCACATTGGCGAACTTCAAGACGAAATCGTTGACGGCTTCGATTCGGCTCATGCCACCACCTTCCTTTCTGCGGGACTGACGCGGGCGGGCGTATCGCGGCAGGCCGGCCCGGCCTTGGTGGTGAGCAGCAGGAACTTCTGCATGTCCCAGGCGCCCGTGGGGCAGCGCTCGGCGCACAGGCCGCAGTGCAGGCAGACATCCTCGTCCTTGACCATCACGCGCGCCGTCTTCAAGGGGCCGCTCACATAGAGATCCTGCGCGAGGTTCAGCGCCGGTGCCTTGAGGCGCTGCCGCAGCTCCGCCTCCTCGCCGTTCGCCACGAAGCTGATGCTGTCCATCGGGCAGATGTCCACGCAGGCATCGCATTCGATGCAGAGCTTGTCGGTGAACACCGTCTGCACATCGCAATTCAGGCAGCGCTGCGCCTCCTTGAAGGCGGTGGCGGCGTCGAAGCCCAGCTCCACCTCCACGCGTATGCTGGCCAGCGCCTTCTCTGCCGCGGCCCAGGGCACCTTGTGGCGCAGCTCCTGGGTGATGGCGTTGTCATAACTCCATTCGTGAATGCCCATCTTCTGCGAGAGCAGGTTGACATGCGGCGGCGGGCGCTTCGTCACCGGCTCGGCGTGCAGAAAGCGGTCGATCGACACCGCCGCCTCATGGCCATGCGCCACCGCGGTGATGATGTTCTTGGGCCCGAAGGCCGCATCGCCACCGAAGAAGACCTGGGGCAGGCTGGACTGGAAAGTCTGGGCATCCAACACCGGCAGGCCCTGCTCGTTGAAGGCCAACCCGGCATCGCGCTCTATCCAGGGGAAGGCGTTCTCCTGGCCCACCGCGATCAAGACCTCGTCGCAGGGAATGCTGATCTCGTCGCCCTGGCTGGCGCGCTTGAAGCGCATGCCGGTGAGCTTGCCGTCGGCATCATGCTCGAAGGCCAGCGGCACATGGAAGTCCAGGATGGGGATGCCCTCATGTTCGGCGTCCTCCTTCTCCCAGGGCGAGGCCTTCATCTGCGCATAGCCGCTGCGCACCGCCACCGTCACCGAGGCCGCGCCCAGGCGGCGCGCCGAGCGGCAGCAGTCCATCGCGGTATTGCCCCCGCCCAGCACGATCACGCGCGGCGCCACGCCGCTGACATGGCCGAAGGACACCGAGGCGAGCCAGTCGATGCCGATGCGGATATGGGCGGCCGCCTCCTGCCGGCCTGGCAGGGTCAGGTCGCGCCCGCGCGGCGCGCCGCAGCCCACGAACACCGCGTCATAGCCCTCGGCCAGCAGGGCGCGCATGGATTCGATGCGCCGGCCCGCACGCAGCTCCACGCCCAGGCCCAGGATGTAGCCGCATTCCTCGTCGATCACGCTCTCGGGCAGGCGAAAGCGCGGGATCTGGCTGCGGATGAAGCCGCCGGGCTTGGTCTCGCCATCGAACACGGTGACCGCATAGCCCTGGGTGGCGAGGTCGCGCGCCACCGTCAGCGAGGCCGGGCCTGCGCCCACGCAAGCCACCTTTTTGCCGTTGCGCGGCAGGGGCTTGGGCAGCAGGGCGCGCAGCTCCTGGCTCTTGTGGTCGGCGGCCACGCGCTTCAAGCGGCAGATCGCCACCGCCTCGGGTTTCTTGCCCTCGCCGACGTTCTTCTCTTCCACGCGGCCGCGCCGGCAGGCCGGCTCGCAGGGGCGGTCGCAGGTACGGCCGAGCACGCCGGGGAAGACGTTGGAGACCCAGTTCACCATATAGGCGTCGTCGTAACGCCCCTGGGCGATCAGGCGGATGTACTCGGGGACGGGCGTGTGGGCCGGGCAGGCCCACTGACAGTCAACGACCTTGTGGAAATAGGCCGGGTCTTGGGTATCGCTGCGCTGCACCTGGGTCGCCTCCTGTGCTGGAACGGCGCGAGGCACTCACCAGATCCGGACGTCGTGCGCCAAGCCGGGGCCTCACTACGCGGGCCAGTCTACGCTGGGTACGGCGGCAAAGGAGACGGGGGCAAACCCGGCCAGGCCCAAAGCTGGGCCAAGACTGACCGGCGTCAAAGCCGCGGCGGGCGGCTCAGCGGTAGCGCGCCAGCATGCGCTCGATCTCGCCCTCGGCCACCAGCGTGTCGATCGCGCGGCTGATGGCCTCGAAGGGCAGCTTGCCGGCCCGAGAAAAGGCGCATTGGGTCACCGAGCGGTTCAACACCAGTTCGGTGCGCAGCTTCAGGCCGGGATCGGTCTTGAGGTGATAGTCAAGGCTGAGCTGGTCGACGATGGCGTAGGGGCTGCGGCCCAGCCCCAGCTTGACGAACAGCTGCGCCATGCTGAGCGCATCGTCGCGAAGCATGGGCTTGTGCTGCAGCGCCGCGTCAAGCGCCGGGTAGCGATAACCCAGCACCGTGCCGACATGCTTGCCGCCCAGCTCGGGCAGGCGGCGCAGCGCAGGCGCCGTGGCTTGCGCCACGATCACCTCGGCGGTGGGCAAGAGGGGTCGGCTCCAGTGAAAGTCGCCGTCGATCCAATGCGGCAGCACATAGCACAGGCCGTCGGCCTCGCCGGCCGCCAGCGCCAGCGGCACGCGCTTGCTGGGCATGGGCAGGTAGCGCACCTTCAGGCCCAGGCGCGCGGCGATCGCATCGCCCAGGTCCTTGGTCAGGCCGTCGACCAGTTGCCCGCCCTGAAAGCCGGCCACCGGCATGTCCTGATTCTTGGGCGCCAGGAAAACGATCTCCTGCGCCGGCGCTGCGCGGCAGAAGCAGGCCAGCGCGAGCGCCCATGCGCAAGGAAGCGGCAGTTTGCTTGTGATGCTTGTCAACACGTCCGACCCGCGGCACGGTGCCGCAGGTCTGAAGTTACCACCAAGCGCTCAGCGCCGCCGTCTGGTTTGATACAGGGGCTTCTTGCCCTTCAGATGCCGCTCGATGCCGTCGTTGAGGCGGCCGCGCAGGTCCACCACCGCGTCCACCTGGCCGAAGATGCCGGGAAAACGCAGGTCCAGCCAGAGCCACAGGGTGCAGCTGCGCAGCGCCTGCTCCATGCGTTCCAGGCGGCTGTGCTCGTCCACGTCCTGCAGGAACCAGGGCGAACCGGCCTGGCCCGTGAGGGCGTGGCGGTGCGTCCAGTCGAGGAACTCCTGCAGCTGGGCATCGGTGCGCGTGTCCACCGGCGCCTGGGCGTAGATGAAGCGCTGCTTCAGGCTCAGCGTGCCGGCGCTGCGGTCCAGCAGCTCGGCCAGCTCCAGCATCTGCTCCAGCTCGGCCACCGCGAAATGCGCATCGTCCAGGCGCAGCTGGTCCATGAAGACGTCCAGCACCGCGCGCAATTTGTTGAGGCCCAGGCGCTCGGCGATGGTGGAGACATGCCACCAGTTGGGCGCCACCGCGGCCTTGAAGTCGCGCGGCGCGCGCGGCTGCTTGGGTAATAGCTCCTTGAGGGTGCGCGCGGCGCTGGGTTCGGCCTCGCGCAGCACGCCGCAAAAGCCCTCGTCGTGCATGCCGTAGCGGCCCGCGCGGCCGGCGATCTGGTGCACCTCGGAGACGCCCAGGGTGCGGTCGGTCTGGCCATCGAACTTCGTCATGGTGCTGAAGAGCACGCGGCGTATCGGCAGGTTCAGGCCCATGCCGATCGCGTCGGTGGCCACCAGGATATGGCTGGCGCCATTGGCAAAGCGCTCGGCCTCGCGCTTGCGCACCTCGGGCGGCAGGGCGCCGTAGATCACCGAGACCGGGTGGCCCGCCTGCGCGATCTGGTCGCGCAGCATCAACACCTCGCGGCGGCTGAAGGCCACCACCGCATCGCCCTTCTTCAGCGCCGCGATCGGCACCGCTGCGGGCAGGAGCTGCACCTCCTGCTTGCGCTCGAAATGCCGCACCGTGCAGCGCTCGCCGCACAGGCCCAAGAGGTTCTCAATTGCCGGCACCGCATAGGCCGAGCAGATGATGATGACCTCGTTGGCCGGCACCGCGACGATGGCCTGGGTCCAGGCCCAGCCGCGGTAGAGATCGAACAGCATCTGCGCCTCGTCGATCACCGCCACATCGATGGGCTTGTTGGTGTTGACCATCTCGATGGTGCTGGAAACCACGCGCGCGCCATCGGCCGGCACGTTCTCCTCGCCGGTGAGCAGCGAGCAGGGCACGCCGCGGCCCACCAGGCGGTCGCGGCCCTCCAGCGCCAGCAGGCGCAGCGGCGCCAGATAGGCGCCATCGTGCGCGGCAGCCAGGCGCTCGAAGGCCGCGTGGGTCTTGCCGCTGTTGGGCGGGCCCACATAGAGCGTGACCGTGCGCTGCATGCGGCGCGCCACCTCGAAGGTGTCGGGGTAGCCCTGGAAGGCCAGCTCGCTGTTGAGCCCGGCGAGGGTGTTGAGCTCGGCGACGCGGTGTTCCCAGCGGTCCTGCGCGCGCGTGCAGCCGGCCTTCAGATCGGCCAGCGATTGCGGCGTCGCGCATTCGGCCTGCAGGCGCGGCAGCAGCGAATCGAGTTGCTCCTCGTTGAATGCCTCGCTGCGTGCCAGCAGATTCTGCAGATGCGCTTGCAGCTCGGCCGCCTGGGCATAGGGCGGCGCGGCGCCCAGCGCGGCCTTGAGAGCGGACTGTTCGCCGCTGCGGTAGAAGTCCCACACCGGCGCCTCGTGCTGCGGCACGCGGTAGGCCACCGGCACGGACCAGCCGGGGCGCGCCAGCACCAGCGTCTGGCTGCACAGCCGGCTCCAGGCCAGGCCCTCGCGGCGCAGGCCCTGGGTCTCCAGCTGGGCGGTGCGCTGCTGCATCAGCGCGCGCACCGTGGGCGCGGTGCCCAGCGCGTCCAGATGGCGCAGTGCCGTGGCCATCAGCGCCGGGTCTATCCAGCGGCTGGGGCGCGCGCCCGCCACGGCCTTCTGCAAGAGGATCAGGCCCAGGCGGTCAAGCTCGTCCTCATGGGTGTTGTCGCCGAAATCGGCCGGCGTGCAGACCTGCGGCAGCTGGTAGGCGGCCTGGCGTATGCGCTGCAGTTCCTGCAGGCCGATCTCGGCGGGCAGGCGGCTGGCATGGCGGGCGTGGGGCAGGAGCTTGGTAATAGGCATGGAGAGCGTGCCGGCGGCACGCGTGCAAGGAAATAGGAGTTTAGGAAGCCCGGGCCAGGACCTCGGCCTGCCACAGCCGGGTCAGCTTTTTCGCCTCCCAGGCCCAGATGGCGGGATGCAGGGCGCGCGCGACCTGATACTGGCTGGCGGCGATCAGGCCGCGCGCCACGTCGGGGCTCAGCTCCAGGCTGTCGACGCGTATCGGGCGCGCATGGCCGCGCGCCAGATGGGTCTGCCCGGCGTCGCTGAAGATGTATTCGCGCGTCAGCATGGCCGCGTTGGGATGCGGCGCATGCTTGTTGATGATGGTGGTGTAGCCGCTGGTGATCGAGCCATCCTCGGGGATGAAGATCTCCCAGTCGCCCGGGTCGGGCACGCGCTTGCGCATCGCCAGGGCCACGAAGTCCCACATCACATGCACGTCGGCAAGGTTCTGGTTCATCGGCACCGGGCCGGGGTAGATGTAGAGCAGCCGCCCCTCGCGGTGCATGGGCGCGAACTGGGCCAGCGCGGGCTGCAGCTGGGTTTCATTGCCACCCAGGGCCACGGCCGCCGCCAGCACCGCGGCATTCGCCTGCGCGCTCGGGCCCACCTCGCCCAGCAGCAGGCGGTACTGGCCCTTGAACAGCGCCTGCCAGCTGCGCGGCGGCCTGGGCAGGCGGCGGGTGTTGACCAGGAAGGCGATGGTGCCGGTATAGGCCAGCGCCCAATGCCCATCGGCGTCCTTGGCCCAGTCGGGAATCTCGGCCCAGTTGCTGGGCTTGTAGGGGCGCGTGACGCCGCGGCTGCGCGCGATCGCGCCGAACTCGAAGCCGACGTCGCCGATGTCCACCGTGGCGGCCCGGCCCTCGGCCTCCAGCAGCGCGATCTCCTCGCCGCTGGTCATATTGCGGTCGCTGTGCACCAGGCCGTAGAGGCGGCGCAACTCGGCCCAGGTATCGCGCCAGTTGGCCCAGCTGTCGGGCATGCCCAGGCTGTGGATGCGGCCCTCGGCACGCGCGGCCCGCTCCAGCTCCCTGAGTGAAGCGGGCGGCTGGGCCCAGGCCGAGCGCGCGGCCAGGCCGGTGCCAAGCAGGGCCATCAGGCGGCGGCGGTTCATCGGCGTGCGCAGGTAAGGGAAGGTGGCGGGCAAGGCGGCATTTTCGCCGCAAATGCCCTGCCGCCCTAGAGGCGCCTAAAAGCGCGTGCCCAGGGTCAGGTCCAGGCCGGGAAAGGTCATGCGCTCGAACAGCTCGTTGACGCGCTCGGCGCTCCAGTCCTGCGCCTCGTCCATCCACCACACCAGCATGGACCAGAGCGCCCCCACCACATACTGGGTGGCCAGGTCCACCGCCGCAGCGGCGCGGCCGGGCGACTGCCCCTGCGCGAGCTCGGCATGCACCAGGGCGCGCAGCATGGCGCGCATATGGCGCTCCACGCTCACCTCGCTCTCGCGCGCCACCGTCATGCGGTAGAGCTGGCGGTGGCTGGCCAGATGCTGGAAGAAGGCCAGGCTGAAGCCCAGGCGCCGATCCGGCGCACGCGCGGCCTCCAGCCAGGCGCGCAGCCCCTGCACGCTCACCGCCAGCAGTTCGTCCTTGCTCTCGAAATGCGCATAGAAGGTGGCGCGCCCCACGCCGGCGCGGTCCAGCAGATTCTGGATCGTCAGGCGTTCGTAGCCGCGTTCGCACATCAGCTCGAAGAGCGCGTCGAGCAAGAGTTCGCGACTGCGTTGCGCGCGGCGATCGGGTGCTTTGACAACAGGTTCTGGCATGTTCTCGAACAAAGCGGGGCTGGCAATTCGCTAACGAACAGGCGCTGCCGGCTTGTTCGGGGCTTTTGGACTGCGGAACAGTATGTTCGGGTCCAAGCCAAGCAACAAGAGCAAGGACCCGATGCCGCAAGACCTGACCCCCGCCCTGATCGCCCTGCAGGGCGTGAGCAAGCAATACCCGTCGGCGGCGCGCCCCTGCGCCGCGCTGCAGGACCTGAGCCTGCAGATCCAGGCGGGCGAATGCGTGGCCGTGATGGGCCCCTCGGGCAGCGGCAAGACCACCCTGATCAACCTGCTCACCGGCATCGACAGCCCCAGCAGCGGCGAGATCCTGGTGGCCGGCCAGCCCATCCACCGCATGAGCCAGGAGGCGTTGACGCGCTGGCGTGGCCGCCAGGTCGGCGTGGTGTTCCAGTTCTTCCAGCTGCTGCCCACGCTGACGGTGGCCGAGAACGTGATGCTGCCGATGGACTTCTGCGCCACTTACCCGGCCCGCGAGCGCCGAGCGCGCGCCCTCGATCTGCTGCAACGCCTGGGCATTGCCGAGCAGGCCGACAAGCTGCCGACCGAGCTCTCGGGCGGCCAGCAGCAGCGCGCCGCGATCGCCCGCGCACTCGCCAACGACCCCGCCATCCTGGTGGCCGACGAGCCCACCGGCAACCTCGATTCCGCCACCGCCGACGAGGTGATGGGCCTGCTGGCCGCGCTCACCCGTGAGGGCAAGACGGTGATCACCGTGACCCATGAGCGCGAGCTGGGGCGCTTTTTCAGCCGCACGCTGACGCTGCGCGACGGGCGGCTGGTGCAGGATTCCAAGGGGCTCACATGAGCACGCGCTGGGTCAAGATCTGGCGCGATTTGATGAGCAGCCGTGGCCGCATGGCCTTGATCGTGATCGCACTGGCGGCCAGCATCGCCGGTGTGGTGACCATGCTGAGCGCCACCATCGTGCTGGCGCGCGAGGTGCCGCTCAACTACCTCGGCACAAATCCCGCCTCGGCGCAGCTCGAGTTGCCGCAGCGAGCGCCGGCCGCCGTGCTGCAGGCGCTGCGCAGCCAGCCTGGCGTGCTGGGTGCCGAACTGGGCGGCACCTTGCTGGGCCGCATCCAGGTGGGCCAGCAGGGCTGGATGCCCTTGATGCTGTTCGTCGTGCCCAGCTTCGAGACCCTCGCCATCAACCGCGTGCATGCGGACAGCGGCAGCTGGCCGCCGCCGCGCGGCAGCCTGCTGATGGAGCGCAGCGCCCTGAGCATGAGCCAGGCGCGCGTGGGCGCCAAGGTCCAGCTTGAACTGCCCGCCGCGGGTCGCATCAGCGTGCCGCTGGCCGGCACGGCGCATGACCCCGGCGTGGCGCCCGCCTGGCAGGAGCAGACCGTCTATGGCTACGTCACCCAGCAGACCCTGGCCGACTGGGGCCAGCCACTGGCGCTGAACCTGCTCAAGCTGCTGCTCCGAGACGACGCCGACCAGGCCAGCATCGAGGCCGCCGTGCGCCCCCTGGCGGCCTGGTTGAGCAGCCAGGGCCTGCCGGTGCTGCAGGCCCGCATCCCGCCGCCGCGCCTGCATCCGCACCAGTCTCAGATGATGACGGTGGTGGGCATGCTGCTGATCTTCAGCCTGCTGGGCCTGCTCTTGGGCGCGCTGCTGACGGCCAGCACCATAGGCGGCCTGCTGGCCCAGCAGGTGCGCCAGATCGCCATCATGAAGACCATTGGCGGGCGCTCCAGCCAGATCGCCGGCCTCTATCTGCTGATGGTGGGCGCGCTCGGGCTGATGGCGGTGGCGCTGGGCTGGCCGCTCGGCTGGGCCGCCGGCCGCGGCCTGATGAGCGCGGTGGCTCGCTTGCTGAATCTGCGCCTGGACTCGCTGGCCCTGCCCGGCTGGGTGTTCGCTGCCACCCTGGGCATAGGCATCGCCGCACCCATGTTGGCGGCGCTGCTGCCGATCTGGCTGGCGGCGCGGCGCACGGTACGGTCGGCGATCGACGACCACGGCGTCAGCGCCAGCGCCGCCGCCGAGCGCGGCCGCCTGGCGCGCTGGCTGACGCGCCTGAGCCTGGGCGACGCCGCGCTCACGCTGGCGCTGCGCAACACCTTCCGGCGCCGCGCCCGCCTGCTCATGACCCTGCTGCTGCTGGGCGGCGCCGGCGCCATGTTCATCACCAGCCTGAACCTGCGCGCCGCCTGGGAAGCCCGGGTGCGTGAGGCCGCGGCCGACCGGCATTTCGACATCGAGCTGCGGCTGCAACAGCCCCAGGCCCTGGAGCGCCTGGAGCCGCTGCTGCGCGCCCTGCCCGGCCTGGCCGCCTTCGAGCCCTGGAGCCTGATCGGCACCTCCCGCCATCAGGACAGCGAACTGGAGGTGGTGCACAGCTATCCCGATGGCGGACATGGCAGCGTCTCGCTGCGCGCCGCCCCGCCGGCCACCGCCATGATCGAGCACCGCATGCGCGCGGGCCGCTGGCTGCGCCCGGATGATCGGCACGCCGTGGTGCTGAACAGCGGCGCCGCGCAGAGCAATTTCGCGGATGTGGGCCTGGGCGACTGGGTGCAGCTGGACGTCGCCGGCCAGCCGCAGCGCCTGCAGGTCGTTGGCATCGTGAGGGAGGCGCTCACGCCCAGTGCCATGTATGTCACGCCGCAGACCTTTGCCGCGCTGACCGGCATGGCCGGGCAGAGCAACGCGCTGCGCATCGCACTGAAGCCAGGCAGCGACGCCGAGGCCAGCGGCACGGCCCTGGTGCGGGCGCTGGAGGGGGCCGGCATGGCGGTCAAGTTCCTGCTCACCGAGCAGCGCTTCGCTGCCGCCCAGGGTGGTCATGTCTACATCCTGATCTACGCCCTGGTCTTCATCGCGAGCCTGATGGCCGTGGTGGGCCTGTTGGGCCTGAGCTCGGCGCTGGGCAGCGCGGTGCTGGAGCGCACGCGCGAATTTGGTGTGCTGCGCACCGTGGGCGCCAGCTCGGCCGCGGTGCTGCGCAGCGTGCTGGCCGAGGGCCTGCTGATCGCGCTGCTGAGCGTGGGGCTGGCGCTGCTGCTCGCCACCGGTTTGTCGGCGCGCGTGGGCGCGGTGCTGGGTGCGATCTCGCCGCAGCAACTGCTGCTGCAGCTCGCGCCCAGCGCGCTTGGCCTGTGGCTGCTCTTGCTGCTGCCCGCGGCGCTGCTGGCAAGCTGGTGGCCGGCGCGGCGCGCCGCCGGGCTGACGATACGCGAGACCCTCAGCGCGTGAGCTGGTCGATGCGGCGCTGCTGCAGATCCACCTCGCCGGGCGGCGCCAGCAGATCGCGCACCGTGGGCAGCGAGGCCGCTGCAGCAGCGGGCTTCGGCGCCGCGGCCGGCGCCGCGATCACCGTGACCGTGCCGCGCGTCATCGCCGCCTCCTGGCTGCCGGCCGGGCAGGGCGCGCTGCGGTATTCCACCGTCGCGCCCACCCGGCATTTGTGCAGCGCTTCGACGCCACGCCCCGGCACCAGCGCCTGGCCCGACGCCAGGACCTGGCGCAAGCGGACGCGCGCCTGCTCGGGATAGGCCAGGCCCAGGCCCAGCAGCACACAAAGTGCGACGACGAGAAGAATCAATGTTCGGCGCATATCAGTTATCCATTCCGCATTCGCGGCAGCCGCGATGCATGAGACCCGCGGGCCGAGCGCCGGGCCGCTCCCAAGCCGGCCCGCCTTGGCGATGTGCTTGCCGGTCGAACCGGCAAGCATCGCCGTCCCCCTGGGGGACCGGCCAAGGTAGGCCTTGGACGAGGGGTTGTCACTTCAATCCTGAAAGATGGCGCGCGCCGCCACCTGGCGCATGTTCAGCGGCAACGCGTTGACGAGCGCAAGAATCTCGATGCTGCGCTCGCAGTCCTGGCGCCGCTGGGCCTTGCGGCCGGCCTGGAACAGGCCCGCCAGAATCGCCGGCGCGCGCTCGCCCAGACGGTGCTGCAGCACCACCTGTTCGTTGGCATTCACCGGGCGGAAGTCGGGCCCCTCGCCCTGCATCGCGGCCTGCACCAGCCAGGCGTTTTCCCGGCCTATCAGCGCTTCGTCCAGCTGACGCTTCACGGCCGCCTGCCCGGCCAGCAGCGCCGCGCATTGGCTGGGGCCGAGCTGGCGGGCGCTCTTGAGTTGATCGCTCCAGATCGCCAGATAGGCCACCCGGAGTTCGTTGCCGGCGCTTTGCAGCAGCCCGGGCAGCAGGGCGGTGACGAGCGCCTGGCCCTCGGCCTGCACCTGCGCCGCATCATCGCCTTGCGCGAGCGTCGCCGCCATGCGCTCGGCCGCGGCATCGATCAGGCCGGGCAGATAGCGATTCAGCCAGTACCAGCTGGGATGGCCGCGCAGCTGCTCGGCGAGCTCGAAGCGCGCATCGGCCGCGCCGGCCGCCGGCAGGGCCACGTCCAGCGTGGCCGGCGCAGCATCGAGCAGGCCCGCGTCCTCCCATTGCGTGCGTGGCACCTGCCAGCGCGAGGCCGGGCCGGCCTGCAGCATGCGCGCGATGAAGGGCTCGGGCAGGCCCAGGGCGCGGTAGCGCGAGGCCAGCTCGACCGCCACCGGCCCCGCCAGCAGGGGGCTCAGCAGGCCGCTGGCGGCCCCGCTCAGACCCACCGCGGCGGCCGGCACGATCTGGCGCTCGGCACCCGCCAGGAAGATCAGCGCGCAGGCGCCATCGCAATTGCCGGTCACGCGCGTGCGCAGCTTGCGCGCCCGCACGAAATCGGCGATGCGCTGGGCCTCGGCCAGGCGCCCGCCGGACGACGCCAGCTCCAGCACCCTGAGGCGTTTGGCGTCGGCCGCAATGCGCATGAACTCGGCGCCATCGCCGCGCCCGAGCGGGCCCTTCAGCGCCAGGCGAGCGCCGTCCTCCGACAAGGTGATGGCGGCGTTGCCGAGCGGATCGCTGCCACTGGCCAGCTGCAGGTACTGGCCGGCGCGCGGCAACACATCGAAGCCGCTGGCAAGCAGCACCGCGCTCGCGAGCACCACCAGGGCCGCATGCGCCGCGAGCGCGCGGCGCTGGTCGGGGCCCGAGCGCGCATAGGCGCTGGCGGCGCGCCAGCAGCCCGGCACGGCCCAGCACAGCGCCAGCAGCAGCAGCGCCCAGACCGCCAGCAGCGCCGCGCTGCCCAGGCTCAGCATCGCGCCATGGACGTTGACCTGCATGGCCAGGCCCAGCGCCGCGGCCAGCAGCGGCAACGCCACCAGCACGGTGTTGAGCCAGAAGCTGACGGCCAGGGGCAGCTCGCCCAGCCAGTGCGACAGCAGATAGGCCCGCAGCCGGGCCATGCCGGGCTCCGGCCGTCCGGCGCCACCGCTGGCACGCACCACCGCCGTGCCAGCGAACTGGTCGTGCCAGCCCCGGCGCGCGGGGTGGATCGCGGTCCACAGCAGGCCCAGGCCCAGCGGCAGGGCAGACGCCAACCAGAGCAGCCAGCGCAGCGCCAGCTGGCCGACGCCGGGCCGGCCGCCGCTGGACGCGTCGACGATGCGCAGCGCGCACACCAGCTTGCCGGGCGTGGCGCCGCAGGCATGCCAGAAGCCCAGCACCAGCGCGCTGGGCAGCAGCCATTTCACGCCGGCCAGGGTCAGCGCCGCCAGGGTACCGGGGCCGGCGCCGAGGGCATCGCCGCGCAGCAGCCAGCCCAGCGGCGCCAGCACCATATAGAGCAGCAGCGCATCGATGGCCAGCGCCAGCGCGCGGACCTTGAGGCCCGCTGGTTTCATGTCTTGCACGCCCACCCCTCGCCCGGTTTATTGTTGTTGGCTGCCTGGCACCCGCTTTTCAGCCGTTAGGCCATGGTAGCCGAGGGCGCCGGCCTATTTGTAGAAGGCTTCCACCTTGCCCTTGAGCTTGATCATCAGCGGATGGCCCTTGCGGTCCACGGTGCGGCCGGCGGGCACCTTGACCCAGCCCTCGCTGATGCAGTACTCCTCGACGTCGAAGCGCTCCTTGCCGTTCAGGCGGATGCCGATGTCGCGCTCGAACACGGCGGCGTCGTGAAAGGGGCTGCGCGGGTCCACCGAAAGGCGGTCGGGCATGGCGGGGGTGGCTTGGGCTGCGTCGGTCATGGGGTTTGCGGATCTCGTGTGGAAGATGGGTAGGGCGTGATTTTCCAGGATTTGCCGGGGCCTGCCCGCGCGCTCGGCCACGGCCGGTCATCGAGATCGACGCCGGCGCGTTCTTGATGCACGGATACTGCGCCATGTGCACGGGAGTTGCTGATGAGCCAGCTTGCAAACTTCGCCCACGCGCCAGTCGCCGCGCCCGCCCTGCTGCTCGCTGCCCTGCTGTGCGGCTGTGGCGGCGGCGCGGCCGAAAACGCCGCCCCCAGCCAGCAGGCCTGCATCCGGCTGCAGGGCAAGACCCTGGCTGGGGCCAGGGTGCTGGCGGCGCAGGACATGGCCGCCAGCGCCGATGTGCCGGCGCATTGCCAGGTCAGTGCCAGCATGGCGCCCAAGCTGAACATCGTGCTGCGCCTGCCCGTCAGCTGGAATGGCAAGCTCTACTACGTGGGCGGCGGCGGCTACGACGGCGCGGTACCCCCGCTGGCGCAGAGCGCGGCCGCCTTGGGCAAGGGCTTTGCCACGGTGGCGAGCGATGGCGGCCACCAGGCCAGCGGCGTGGACGCCAGCTGGGCCCTGAGCGATCCGACCGCGGCGCGCATGTTCGGCAGCGAGGCCATTCCAACGGTGCTGCCCGCCGCAGTGGAGATGATCAGGGCGGCCTATGACGCGGCGCCCTCCAGGTCCTATCTGGAGGGCTGCTCGAATGGTGGCCGCGAGGCGCTGATGATGGCGCAGCGCTATCCGCTGCTGTTCGACGGCATCATTGCGCGCGCACCGGCCTACAACTGGACCGGCCTGATGGGCGCCTACCAGCGCAACGCCAAGGCGCTGGCAGCGCCCGGCGCCATGCTCGGTGCCGCCAAGATCGCCAGCCTGGCCGGCGCGGTGCGCGCGGCCTGCGACAGCCTCGACGGCCTCGCGGACGGCATCGTCTCCAACCCGGCCGCCTGCAGCTTCGATCCGGCCCAGCTGCGCTGCCCGGGCGGTGCCGAAGCCGGCAGCGGCTGCCTGTCGGACGTGCAGCTGGCGCTGCTGCAGTCCTGGACCAGCTCAGCGCAGTTCACCACTGCCGCGGCCAGCTACCGCAACCCTGGCTGGAAGCTCACCGGCAATGAGGACGACAGCGGCGCCTGGGCGCCCTGGCTGACCGGCAATGGCGATGTGCGCGCATCCCTGCAGTACCTGTTTCAGGACACCACGGTGAAGTCCTATCTCGCCCGGAATCTGAGCATCGACAGCCTGCTCTACCGCTACGACCAGGACGCTGCCGCACTGAGCGCCCTGGCCGCGCTCAA
Organism: Paucibacter soli; assembly: GCF_037482845.1. Taxonomy (NCBI): domain Bacteria; kingdom Pseudomonadati; phylum Pseudomonadota; class Betaproteobacteria; order Burkholderiales; family Sphaerotilaceae; genus Roseateles; species Paucibacter soli. The sequence continues at coordinate 9,431 of NZ_JBBHJW010000005.1, read as the reverse complement.
CGATGCCACCAGCACGGCGCTGGGCGCCTTCCACGCCCGCGGCGGCAAGCTGATGCTCTGGCATGGCGGCAGCGATGTCGCCATCAGCCCCAAGGGTAGCGCCGAGTACTACCAGGGCCTGCTGACGGCCCTGGGCGGCCAGGCGGTGTTGGACGGCTTCGTGCGCTTCTACATCGCACCGGGGGTCAACCATTGCGGTGGCGGTCAGGGCGCCGACGAGGTGGACCTGCTCGCGGCACTCGATGCCTGGGTGGTCCAGCAGCAGGCGCCCGCCACCCTGCTGGCCAGCAAGCGTTTTGCCGGCACCCCGCTGCTGACACGGCCGCTCTGCGTCTATCCCCTGTACCCACGCTACATCGGCCCGGCCAAGGACATCGGCGCGGCCTTGCAGGCCTCGAACTTTGTTTGCGCACCCTGATTACGCACCGCTTGCCCCAGCGCAACAAAGTGCTACCTGGCCGCCCTGATGGGCCTTGAAACGGGGGAACGTCGGCATAACGTTTGAATAGCAGGGAGTCCATGCCGGGCGATCAGCGCACCGGCCAGCAAGAGAAAGGAGTGCGCCATGTTCAAGCATCTGCTCCTGCCTACCGACGGTTCCGCCGCCTCCGAGTCGGCGATTGCCAAGGCCATGACGCTGGCTCAGGAATGCGGCGCGCGGGTCACGGGCCTGCATGTGATCCAGCCCTTCCATGTGTTTGCCTACGACGTCGAAATGATCGAGGACACCAAGGTCACCTATATGGCGCAGGCCGAGGCGCGCGCCGCGCGCTACCTGGCGGTGATCAGCAAGGCCGCCGAGGAATGCAAGGTAGCTTGCGATGTGCTATCGGTTGCCGACGAACATCCCTTCGAGGCCATCGTCCGATCCGCCAAGGCACGCGAATGCGACCTCATCGCGATGGCCTCGCATGGCCGGCGCGGCTTCAAGTCGCTGCTGCTGGGCAGCGAGACCCAGAAGGTGCTGACGCACAGCCAGGTGCCGGTGCTGGTGTGGCGCTGAGACTGCCCGAGCCTGCCCGTCAGGGCTGCGGACGCTCCGGCCCCTGCGTGCCCTGGGCGCGCGCCGACAGATAGGCGTACAGGTCGACGATATGGGCGCTCACCTCCGGGTTGCCCTGCCAAGCGGGCATGCTGAGGGCGCCGGCCTGGCGCTGCAGCACCGCTTCGATGAGGGCGTCGCGCGCCGCGCCCGCGCTGTCGGCCTGCGCCGCCGGCAGGTTCCAGTCATAACGCTGCAAGACCAGGCCCACGAAGCGGCGTGAGCCCATCTGCTGCACGCGCGGCAGCAGGTCGGGCGCGCCCGCCGTGCCGTTGGCGGCGGGGCCATGGCAGCGCGCGCATTTGTCCTGGAACACGCGCCAGCCGCTGTAGACCGAACCGGGCGGCCGGGCCTCGCGGGCCAGTTGCTGCGCCGGCTGCAGGTTCTGCAGCTCCACGGCACAGGCGCTCAGCAGCAGCGCCGCCGCAATGCTGATGACGGTGGTTGATGAAGAAGACGGCTTGGGCATGGGCACCTCCGCATGGCTGGCGCTCCGATTGTGAGCCGCGCCCGCAGTCCGGCCTTGCCTTGGCTCAAGGCCTTGCCACCACCCGCGCCAGCGCCTGCTGCGCGCCCGCGAGCGCTGCGATGCGCTCGCGCAGATAGCTGGCCAGGCGCGGTTGCTGACTCTGCGCCACATTGAAGCGGATGTGCGGATCGCCCGCGCCATCGGCCATGAAGGTCGATCCACGCACCAGCAGGATCTGGTTGCGGTAGGCATCCTGCACCAGGGTCTCGACGTCCACCCCCGGCGGCAGCGCGGCCCACAGGAACAGGCCGCCCTCGCTGGGCGTGTCGATCTGCATGCCGGCCTCGGCCAGCTGCCTGAGGCAGTGGTTGCGCGCCGTGATGAGCTTGCGCTGCAGGCGCTCCAGATGCTTGCGCCAGCGGCCCGCGGCGAGCAGCTCCAGGAACACCAACTCGTTGAGCGCGGCGGTGGTGAGCACCTGGTAGATCTTCTCGCGCAGCAGGGCGCGCAGCAGCGCGGGCTCGGCGGCCATATAGCCCACCCGCAGCGCCGGGCTCACGGCCTTGCAGAAGCTCGAGTAGTAGATCACCCGGTCCAGCCCCGAGAGCGCGGCCAGGCGGGTCGGCTGGCCGGGGTGGAAATGGCCCTGCACATCGTCCTCGGCGATCAGCAGGCCATGGCGCTGGGCCAGCACCAAGAGGCGGTGCAGATTGGCCGGGCTGCTGCCCCAGCCGGTGGGGTTGTGCAGGGTGGTCTGGACGAACAGCAGGCGCGGCTTGTGCACGCGGCAGGCGGTCTCGAGCTCGTCCAGGTCTATGCCATCGGGGCGGCGCGTGATCGGCAGCAGGCGCAGGCCCAGCTCGCGCAGGCGGCCGAACATCAGGAAGTAGCCGGGGTTCTCCACCAGCACGGTATCGCCGGGCTGCAGCAGGGCGCGGCAGATCAGGTCGATCGCATGGGTGCCACCAAAGGTGGTGAGCACGCGGCCGGCATCCGCCGCGATGCCCTGGCCGCGCAGCAGCGTGGCGATGCGCTCGCGCAGCTCGGGCAGGCCCTGGGGCGGGCAGCGCGTGGCCATGCCGGCGGGGCTGCGCGCCAGCGCGCGGGTCAGGGTGCTGGCCGGCACGGCGTCCTGCAACCAGCTGGCGGGCAGGGCACCGCTGCTGGCCAGCAGCAGGCCGGCGCGCTGGTCGTTGGCCTGCTGGGCCAGCCACACGGGCTCCTGCTCCTCGCCCGCCTCCAGCGCCACGGCATCGGGCGCCGCCGCGGCCACACCGGCATGGACGAAATAGCCCGCCGTGCCCTGGCTGTCGATCAGACCCTCGGCGGCGAGCCGGTCGTAGGCCGCCACCACGGTGTTGGGGCTCACCGCCAGCTGTGCCGCCAGCTGCCGTATCGACATCAACCGGGCGCCGGCCGGCAGCTGGCCGGCATTGATCAGCCCGCGCAGCCGCGCCTCGATCTGGTCGGCCAGCGGGGTGGGGGAGTTGCGGTCGATGGAGAACACGCTGGGAGTCTAGGCGAGGAAGCGGATCGCCAACACCAGCAAGGTGCCGCCCATGCTCAGGTTGAAGACGCGGCGCTTAAGCGGGTCGTCCAGCCAGCGCCGGATCGCCATGCCGAACAGGGCCCAGCTGGAGCTGCAGGGAAAGCCGATCAGCGAGCCCAGCAGCGCCGCCACCAGGCCGCCCTGCAGCGGGCCGAGGTTGGCGGGCATGAAGACCGAGGCGATCGTCACCGCCTTGACCCAGCTCTTGGGATTCACCGCCTGGAACATCAGGCCCTGCCAGAAGCTGGCCGGCCGGGGTGCCTCGCCACTGTTGATGCCGCCCGCGCCGCTGAGCTTCCAGGCCAGAAAGATCAGGTAGAGCGCGCCCACGATGCGCAGCGCGTCCTGCGCCAGCGGGTAGGCCATGAACAGGCTGCCCAGGCCCAGGCAGCAGACCAGGGTCTGCACGGCCACGCCCACATTGATGCCCAGGATCTGCGGCAGCGCGCCGCGGAAGCCGAAGTTGGCGCCAGTGGTGGTGAGCATGACGTTGTTGGGCCCCGGGGTGCTGGACATGACGAAACAGTAGGTCATCAGGGGCAGCAGTTCAGACATCGCAGGGGGCTCCGGTTCAACAGTGCCGCCAGCTTAGGCAGGGTGGCCGGCGCGGCCAAGCCACAAGCCGGTGCCCACGGCACAACGCTGTATCAGTGCCGGTGGAGGTACAAGCGCGCAACAGCCTCCCGGGAAGCTACGGTATTGCCGCCTTGTGCCGGTGTCGGCCGGTCGTCCGCGGAGATCGGCAAAGACTTCAATTTTCTTTGCCACGCAGGCGATTGCGGATTGCCAGCAGGGCCGCTTTCGCCGACAGTCGCGGCTTTTCCACCCATCTTGACGACCGCCGCGCCGTGACCACCTTTCCCCTCGACAGCGCCCCCGCAGCGAGCAGCGCTCGCACGCTTAGCGACCGCGCCTTCTTAGGCCACCCGGCCGGCCTGGGCTGGCTGGCCTTTTGCGAGCTGTGGGAGCGCTTCTCCTACTACGGCATGCAGGCCCTGCTGGTGCTCTACCTCAGCAACTACCTGTTCCTGCCCGAGCACATCGGCGCGGTGGACGGCATGGCGACGCTGCGCGCCTTGATCGAAAACCTCACCGGCCCGCGTTCGCCGCAGCAGCTGGCCTCGGTGGTGTTCGGCCTCTACGCCGGCTTCGTCTACCTAATGCCGCTGTTCGGCGGCCTGCTGGCCGACCGCTGGCTGGGCCGTACCCGCACCGTGGTGATGGGCGCCAGCCTGATGGCGCTGGGCCATTTCCTGATGGCCTTCGAGGCCAGCTTCCTGGCCGCGCTGGCCTGCCTGCTGGTGGGGGTGGGCTGCTTCAAGGGCAATATCGCCGCCCAGGTGGGCGCACTCTATGCGCCCGGCGACAAGCGCCGCGCCAGCGCCTTCCAGATCTTCATGCTGGCGGTGCAGATCGCGGTGATCCTGGCCCCCATCGTGTGCGGCACCCTGGGCGAAAAGCTGGCCTGGCACTGGGGCTTCGGCGCCGCCGGCGTGGGCATGCTGATCGGCCTGGTGGTGTATCTGCTGGGGCGGCGCTGGCTGCCGGCCGAGGCTGCGCGTGGCGCTGCCGCCAAGGCCGCGCTGGCCGGCCAGGCCAAGCCGCGCATGACGCGCCAGGAGCTGGCGCGCCTGCTGCTGCTGATCGCGCTGATCCCGGTACTGGTGCTCTCGGTGGTGGGCAACCAGCAGTACAACAACGCCTTTCCGCTCTGGTCGCAAAAGCATATGGACCTGGTGCTGCTGGGTTGGCAGGTGCCGGTGACCTGGCTGCAGGCGGTGGATGCCTTCTTCAGCACCGCCACCATGCTGGCCTCGCTGGCCTTCTGGCGCTGGTGGGCGACGCGCCGCCGCGAGCCCGACGAGATCACCAAGATGGCGCTGGGCTGCCTGGTCAGCGCGGCCGCCCCGGCGCTGTTGATGCTGGCGGCCGCTCATATCGCGGCCACCGGCGAGAAGGTCAGCTTTGCCTGGACCGTGGGCTACACCCTGCTCAACAACCTGGGCTTTGCCAACATCATGCCGGTGGGCCTGGCGCTGTACTCGCGCGCCGCGCCGCGCCGCCTGGAAGGCCTGCTGATCGGCATCTACTACCTGCACCTGTTCGTGGGCAACACCTTCGTCGGCTGGCTGGCCGGCCTGCTCGACGAGCTGCCCGGCGGCCAGTTCTGGGCCCTGCATGCGGCCCTGGTGGCGGCCGCGGGCCTGCTCTTGCTGGTGGTGAAGCTGCTGTTCGGCAAGGTGCTGGCGCCGGACGACGCGCCAGCCTAAGTGTCAGCAAGCCTGCGGTAGGCAAGCAGGAACAGCGTGCCCAGCAGCACGTCGATGGCCGCGAAGATGCCCAGCGGCAGCGGCGCGCGCGCGGCCGCCAGCAGGGCGAAGCTGGAGGCCGCGAACGAGAACTTCTCGAGCACGGCGGCCAGCATCACCGGGCGCAGCCGCGTGGGCTGCCTGGCAATCGCCAGAAAGGCGAACTGCCAGGCCAGCGCCAGGCCAATGAATCCGTAGAAATGCTCCGGATGGGTGATCGGCGGCGGGAAGTCCCGCCCCAGCTGGCCCTCCAGAAAATACTGCGGCGCCAGCATGACGATGCCGTAGACGGCGGCCCAGAAGAACACGCGCTTGGCGAAGGTTTCGGAGCTGTTCATGGCTGCAGAGTCTAGGTTTCGGCCGCATGGCAGACCACGCAGAGCTTGTTGCCATCGGGATCGCGGAAATAGGCGCCGTAGTAATGCTCGTGATACTCGGGCCGCAGGCCCGGGGCGCCCTCGTCCGTGCCGCCGTGGGCCAGGGCCGCCGCATGGGCAGCGCGCACCAGCGCCCGGCTGGCGGCCAGCAGGGCCACCATCTGGCCGTTGCCGGCATGATGGGGCGCGCGGTCGTAGGGCTTGCCGATCAGGAACAGCGGGCGCGGATCGGGGCTCGATTGCCAGCCCGCCCATGGCCGGCCGGCATCGCAGAAGCGCGCCTGGATGCCAAGCGCGGCCATCAGCGGCCGGTAGAAGGCGAGCGCGCGCTCGAAGTCACTCACGCCGACGAAGATGTGTGAAAACATGGCTGAACAAGAGGGGCGAGGTGCGCGTTGCGGGGTGATTCAGGCCTTTGCGCTCGCATCGAGCAAGGCCCGCTGTGCGGCCCAGGCGATCGGCACGCCGAACAGCAGCATATGGGACAGCAGGTCCAGCGCGGTGGCGAGCGGCTTGAAGCTGACCGGATAGGGGAAGGCCGACAGCGGCAGTACCAGCAGCCGCATGGCCAGGAAGACCAGGGCACCGAACAGGCCGCCCGCAAGCAGCGGATGCAGCGCCAGACCCAGGGCGGCGACCGGCAGGCCACCGGCAAACGCGGCGCTGCCGAGCAGGCCGCTGGCCACGGTCTGCAGCAGGCGCACGGGCGTGGCACCCTGGTAGGCGGCAAAGGAAATCGCAAACAGGATGTCCAGCGCGCCGGCGATCGACCCACCCAGCAGCACGGCGTAAAGATGGGCAGCGTTCATGAGCGAGCGCTTCTCACGATGCGCCGGCACGCCTGACCAGTGCCATTGCTCACCTCGGGCGATCAGCGCGCCACCTCCACCACAACGGCCTGAATGCGCCCCTCCACAGGGCCGCTGCCGAATACCGCTGCGATCGCGGCTTCGGCGGCCTGCGTCGCCTCCTCGAGCCGGTTGCCGTCGATGGCTTCGATCTCATTGCGCAGCGGCGTGCCCTGGCAGTAGGCCGTGGCCGGCAGGCATGGCGAAGCCGCGCGGCTCATGAAACCGAGGGTGCTGAAGTGTGCCGGCGCCGCGAAGCCGGCGCGCGCCAGATCCGTCGCCATCTGCGCCTGCTCGTGGTAGCCATGCGGCAAGCGCGCCAGAAACTGCGGCGGCCTTGCAGGAAACAGCGCCGCCAGCGCGCGGATCACAACATCGGCGAACTCGTTGTGCTCGATGGCGTCCCAGGCGCTGAAGAGGAATGAGCCGCCGGGCCGCAGCACACGGCGCGCCTCCGCCATGGCAAGGGCCCGGTCGGGAAAGAACATCACGCCGAACTGGCACACCACCACATCGAAAGACGCGTCGGGGAAGGGCAGGCTCATCGCATCGGCCTGCTGCCACTGCACTGGCCGCGCCGTGCCAATGGCGGCCGCATGGTCCAGCATCGGCTCGTTGAGATCGCTTGCCACCAGCGCTGCCTCGGGTGGCAGGCGCGCCGCCAGCCTGCGCGTCAGCACCCCGGTGCCGGCGGCGACCTCCAGCACCCTCGCCGGCCGCAGCGCGGCGACGCGCGCGGCCATGTCGACGGCATAGGGCTCGAAGATCAGCGGCACCAGGTATTGCTCGTAGAGCTGTGGAATGGAGCCGGCAAACAGGCGATCGGTGTGGGATGTATTCATCATTGTTGATTCAGCATGCGCCGATGGGAGCCCGTCGCGTTTATACGCCGGCGGGGGCGATCTGTGCTTGCTTGGCGGGCGTCTGAGTTAGGCGAGCGCATGCCGCTGCCGGCTGGTGTCGGCCGCTTGACAAGCACCGTCCTGCGGCGCATAAACGCTGACTCTCGGGCGCCCAGGCTACGCTTGTCAGCTCGACACCGACGAAGGAGACCTTCATGCGCCCACATGCCCTGGCCCTCGTTATTGCTGGCTCCACCAGCCTTGCCGGCGCATTCCTGGCCGGCGTTGCCCACGGACAGGCTGATGCGCCAAGGGAAACAAAGGGGCAGACTGCGGCCGTCCTGCATTCCATTGATCTGACCGAGGAGATCGACTCAGTCAAGGGCAGGCCGCTGCGAATGCGCCGAATCACATTACAGCCGGGCGGCGTGCTTGGCATCCACACACACAAGGACCGACCGACTGTCAGCTACTTCCTCCAGGGCGAAGTCACCTACCACCAGGCCGACAAGCCGGACGTAGTGATCCACCCTGGAGAGGGCTTTGCAGAGGGCAAAGCGACGACGCACTGGGCCGAAAACCGCGGAACGATCCCCGCAGTGTGGATAGCCGTAGACATTCCAAAGGCACCTTAGGACTTGGCCCGGCCGATTGTGTGTGGCGCCTTGTGAATCTCGCCTCGAAGCAGGCCGATGCACCTTGACGACGGCTTGAACTGGACCGCCGATGCCCTTGCTACCCGAGCCGGCGGGCCGCTTGCCTCGCACCGTGCGACGACGGATAGACGCTGACCGCCGGGCATCATTCGGAACGCCCATCGAACCATCGCGGAGGAACGCCGTGAACCGATTCAGCCTACGCACCCGGCCTCCCATGGCGTTGCTGCTTCTCTGGATTGTTCTGCCCGAGCGCTGCGCCATGGCTCAAGCCACCCTCAAAGATCAGGTCGTCGGAACCTGGGCATATGTCTCGGTTGACCTGGTGCGCCCCGATGGCATTCGCGAGCCCCTCTTTGGACCCAATCCGCAGGGACAGGCGACCTTCGATAGCAATGGCCGCTACATCTTGATGACCGCGCGCGCAGGGCTGGCCAAATTCACTTCCTCCAATCGCATGCAGGGTACACCGGAGGAAAACCAGGCCGTCGTTCAAGGCTCGATCGCTCACTTCGGCAGATATAGCGTCGACGAAACGGCCAAGACGATCACGTTCCACATAGAAGCCAGTACCTTTCCAAACTGGAACGGAGCCGACCAGAAACGGCCGTTCACGCTCAAGGGTGACGAGCTCACATGGAGGACCCCCGCTTCGACCGGCGGCGGTACTGCCGAAGTCGTGTTGAAGCGAGCAAGGTAGCGCTGGCCCAAGCGCTTGCTTCTATCGCCGACACGGCCAGTTCAAGAACGCAACGCGCGCCCGTTCGCCACCTGGCGCGGCCTGGTGCACTGCCCGCGCGCCAGTGGCGGCAAGCTGCGTCCGGGCCGCATCAACAAGCGCGGTGCCGACTACCCGCGCACACTCTGGATCCAAGGCCCAAGTCTGCGCTGCTCAGCGCGGGCAAACACGCTGCCCGCGTCTCGAGCTGGCTGTCCTTCGTCCCTAGGCCTGCGCTTAGGCAAGCAGCCTGGGCCAGGCCTTGACGAGAAATCAATGCCACGCTGTTAACGCGCTGAGAAGTCCCTGCAAAGACTCAGGCATCGCGGCGTCTGCGCACCCGGTAAGTGCGAAGCGCGGCCTCAGTTTGCGATGCCTCGGTGGTGCATGGATCAAACGATGGCTTGGCGCCAATATGGGTTGCGCAGAGCGGACGTGTGAACGCGATGACGCCGTGGATGGGGAATTTCCCGCGCGTCAATGCCGCGATCGGTTCGTTCACCGCAGTGGAAACTGGCCGAGCACGGCGGACCACGGCGGGCGAGCAGCTTGGCCTGCCGCCAAAATGATGGTGCACGCCGGAACCCGCAGCAGCCTCGGCAGTATGGCTAGCCTGGTGCA